>DATBSL010000125.1:0-36998 GCA_036559805.1 Vicinamibacteria bacterium | reverse complement strand
CACCCTGGCGGAACGCGCGGTCGAGCGGCTCGCGCTACAGACGCATCCGGAGCTCGCCACCGGGCCGATGACCAATCCGTGGGAGCGATTGCGGGGGTTTCTCGGCTATCCGTCCGCGGCGGTGGTTGACACCACGGGGCTTCCACTGCCACCGGCGGCGGCGGCGTTTCGCTCGAGGATCCAGGTCGAGCCGGTTGCGGGCTCGCGCCTCGTCAACTTGCACTTCCGCGCGTACCACCCCCAAATGGCGGCGGACGCCGTGAACACACTCGCCCAGCTCTATATGGAGCAGGCGCTCGAGCTGCGCTTCACGACTTCGACCGAGGCGACCGGCTGGCTGACCGACCGGGTGAAGGAGCAGCACGGCAAGCTCCTGTCGGCCGAGCAGGCGCTCCAGCAGTACCGCGAGCGCGAGGGGCTCGTCGACCAGGAATCGCGCGGGGGGCTTGTCGACCAGAAGCTCGGCACGCTCAACGGGGCGGTGCTCGAAGCGCGCACGGAACGGATCGCCAAGGAGACGCTCTACAACCAGATCTCCTCGCTGGGCCCGGGCCAGCTCGACAGCTTCCCGCTGGTGCTCGGCTCCGGCGCGGTGCTGGCGCTGAAGACCGAGCTGTCGGCGCTCCAGAAGGAGGAGGCGGTGCTCGCCGAGTCCCTTGGCGATCGACACCCCGAGATGGTGCGGGTACGCGGCCAGATCCGGTCCACTCAGGAGAGGATTCGCGGCGAGATCCGCAACGTGGCGCGTGCCGCCGAGAGCGAGTACCGCACTGCGCTCGCGCGCGAGGCACGACTGCAGGCGAGCCTCGATTCCGTCAAGAACGAGGCCCAGGCTGCGAATCGTCAGTCGATCGAGTACGTCGCGCTGCAGCGCGAGGTCGAGACCAACCGGCAGCTCTACCAGGATCTGCTGACCAAGACCAAGCAGACGGGGCTCGAAACCGAGCTCAAGACCACGAATATCCGCGTGATCGAGAAGGCTGAAACGCCGCGACGCCCGGTGAGTCCGAAAAAGGCACGCAGCTACCAGGTGGCCGTGATCCTCGGACTGCTGGTCGGGATCGGCCTGGCGCTCGGCTTCGAGCACATGGACAACACGTTCAAGACGCCCGAGGACGTGCGGGAGCAGCTCCAGCTGCCGTTCCTGGGGATGGTTCCGGACGTCGGCCTGAAGCCGACGGGGGGGCGCATCCCTCAGCTCGTGAAGAGCCCGAACTCGGCGGTGGCCGATGCGTACCGGGTTCTGCGCACGAACCTGATCTTCTCGTCCGCCCCCGACACACCGGGTCGCGTCATTCTCGTTTCGAGCGCCAATCCGGCCGAAGGCAAGACGACGACGCTCGCGAACCTTGCCGTGGCGCTCGCGCAGAACGGCGCCAAGGTGCTGGCCGTGGACGCGGACCTGCGCCGGCCGACGCTCTACCAGCATTTCGGGGTCACGAAGATTCCCGGGCTGACCGACCTGATCGTGGGCAAGTCCGCGGCGTCGCAGGCGATCCACTCGACCAAGGTCGAGGGATTGCAGCTGCTCCCGTGCGGGTATCTGACGCCCAACCCGGCGGAGCTCTTGGGCTCGCCGATGATGAAACAGATCATCGACGCGCTGCGCGCCCACTACGAGTGGGTGCTGATCGACGCGCCGCCGCTTTTGGCGATGGCGGACGCGCCCGTGCTGTGCCCGCTCGTGGACGGTGTCGTGCTGGTGATCGCGGCCGAGTCGGCATCGAAGCCGGCGGTGATGCGTGCGGTGGACCAGGTGCAGAGCGTCGGCGGCAAGATCGTGGGGCTGGTGCTGAACAAGGTCAATCTCGAGCGCAACTCGTACTACTACAGCCAGTACTACGGTGAGTACTACCGGAGCTACTACGCAGAGAGCGCCGCGAAGGGATCGAGCGTCGAGGTGGCGCCGCGCAGGCCGGCTTCACGGCCGCCGGCGCGGCCGGCACGACGCGCGTGAGGGTGATGACGACCATGCAGGTTGAAAAGTCGAGTCCGATGCGCCGTGTGTCACACGCTCTTCTGGCACTGCTTCTCGCCATGCCCGCGGGCGAGCTGCCCGCAGCGCCCGCCATGGGGACGATCCAGGGCATGGTCCGGCTGGAAGGGCGTCCCGTCTCCGGCGTCACCGTGGCGTTCATCGAGCTGCAGTCGGGCTCCGTGGTGCGGGCCGTCTCGACGAGCGACGGAGGCTTCTCGACGGCGGCGCCCATCGGCGAGTACGCGGTCACGACGGAGAGCCGGGCCGGCCTCGCCGTCGGCCAGGCTCCGGTGAAGGTGGCGGTCGCCGACGGCCGCGTGGCGAGCGCCGAGCTCGAGCTCGTCGCGGTCGCCTCCGCCATGATGCAGGATCCCGCGGGCGGGGGCGCGCCCGCACCCGCGGTCGACCTCCAGGCGCCACCCGCAGGCGAGCCGCAGACGCCGCCCACAGCACCGGTGTTCGCCACGACGACCGGGGCGGGGGCGCAGATCCAGTTCGAGCCCGTGACCTGCTTCATCGCCGGCGAGTTCCCGCTGCTCGACGCGAGCATCGAGCCCGCCGCCTCGGTGGCGCGGGGGCGCGCCTACTTCAAGGGCGCCGCCGGAGAGGCCTACTACTACGTCGAGATGACGCAGGAGCAGGGCCGCTTTTTCGCCAAGCTGCCGCGCCCGCGCGTCGAAGCGTCGCCGATCACCTACTACCTGCAGTCCACCACGACCGAGTTCGAGGAGAGCCAGACGCAGGAGATCGAGGCGATCGTCGTCCAGGACAAGGAAGAGTGCGGCGACCGCATCGTGGCCGCGATCGGTCCGGCCGGCCCCGTGACCGTGTTCTCCGCCGCGACGGGCGCCTCGATCCTGGCGCCGACGGGCTTTGCGGCCGTGGCCGCGTCGGGCATCGCCGTGGGTGTGATCGCTGTCATCGCGGCCTTGGCGGCGGCCGCCGGCGTCGTGGGCGGCGTGGTGGGAGCGCCTCCCGGCGGCGGAGGCGGCCCGACGCCGCCGCCGATCGTCGTCTCTCCGGTGCCGATTCCGACGCCGACGCCGCTGCCGTTGCCGACGCCGAGCCCCACGGTCCCGCCCCCGGTCACGACGTTCCGGTAGTCGAGGGCAACATCGCCGGCTGGCCCGCCGATCGACTGCCGGAGGTGGGCGGGTCGCCTACTTCCAGGTGAGCGTGTTCTTCAGCGTCTCGTTCTTGGGCGCGGTGATCGTGGCTTCCGCGGCCCAGGCCGTGGTTCCCTCGCGCCAGGTGCCCGTCGATTCCGCGACCTGCACCCGCTGCTGAGGGGCGACCTCGCGGGCGCTCGGCGTCACGGGCGCGGCCGCGCTCGAGCCGTTGATCGACGCCCCGAGCGTCACGCCCTGGACGCGGATCGCCTTGCCGCCCAGGTTCACCACGAACACCTTCAGCGTCCACGCGTCGTTCGCTTCGAGGCCCTGGGCGGGCGTCATCTCGAACTCGATGCGGCCCGAGAAGTCGGGGGCCTTCTCGTCGCTGTCGAAGCCGACGAGGCCGCCGCGCGCCTTCTCCTTGCGGGTCTTCTCGGAGTCGATGGCGGTCCGGCCCGCCACGAAGCGGCGGCGCGCGAGGTCGCGGCGCGCCGCCACGTCCGCGCGCAGGCTCGTCGCGCGCGCGTTGCCGGGATCGAGGCGCAGCGCGCCGTCGAGGTGGCCGAGCGCGGCGTCGTACTGCCGTGCCGCAAAGGCGGCCTCGGCCTGCGAGACGAGCCCCTGCGCCTGTGCCGCCGTCTGCTGGGCGCGCAGCTGATCGGCTGACGGAGCGGCCGGCGTTGGCGTGGCGGACGCGGGCGTGGGCGTCGCGCGCGGCGTCGGCGTCGCGCGCGGGGTGGGCGTTGCCAGCGGCGTCGGGGTCGGCCGGGGCGTGGGCGTCGGTGCGAGCTGCGGCGGCGCCGTCGGCTCGGGCGTCGCGGCCACGGGCTCGAGCGGCGTCGGCTCGGGAGCCGGTGTCGCGAGCTCCGGCGCGGGCGTCGCCGCGACGGCCGGGGGCTCGCTGGCGCGTGCGACCGGCGTCGGTGTGGCAGCCGGCTGGCTGTCGGTACCGCCGCCCAGGCTTTGCCACGCGAAGTAGCCGCCGCCGGCCAACGCCAGGACGGCAACGAAGCCGCCCACCGCGAGGAGCATGGGATTGCGCGAGCCCGGAACGGCCGCCGCACCCTCGCCCGCCGCGGCCGCGGGCGCTGCCTCGGGGGCGCGCGCCGGCGTGGGGCGGGCGGCTGCTCGCTGCCGCTGCGACGCGGACGGCGACTGGGGGCGAGGGCTCTGCCAGGCTGCCCCGCGCGCAGCGGGGGTGGCCGGTGGGGCGCTCGGGGGCGGAGCCGCGGGCGCCGGCGGAGCAGGCGCGGGCGCAACAGGAGGTGTGGGCGGGGGAGGTGCTTCAGCGGGCGCCGCCAGCGTCTCCTCCGAGTCGAAGGACTCCTCGGTCGCGGTGGAATCGTCGAACGTGGAGGCGGCTGTCTCCGCGAGCGTGGGCGCCTGGTCGATCGCGGATGTCGCGTCCATCGCGGGCGGCTCTTCGGCCGCCGTGAACATCTCGGGCGTGAACTGCGGCGCCGAGTCGATCCTCACGGTTTCGCGATAGCTGGGATCCGCCGCCTCGCTCACCTCGTCGGCGCTGCTCATGAGCAGCGTGGGGGCGACCTCCGCGATCTCCTCCGCGCCTTCCAGGATCGGCACGTCGGCGTCGGGCTCGGGCGTCGCCTCTTCGGCGGGGGGCTCGGACGTCTCGGCTTCGGCGACGAGCTCCGGCTCTGGCGCTTCGCTCGGCTCCTCGCTCGCGTCGCCGGATTCCTCCTCGAGGATGGCGCCCTCGGGGAGGTCCTCGGCGGCCGCCGCCTTGGCCGCGTGGGCCAGGGCCTCATCCAGGGACGTGTCGGTTTTCATCGCCCAAAGCGCCACGGTCTCGATCTCGGGCGTGGGTGTCGCGCCCGACGAGAGCGCCTCGGGGACCGGCGCGACCGCCGGGCTCTTCGGCAGGATGCACTGGAGCATCACGACGTCGTCGTCGCCCGGGGCGCCGAGCCAGAGGATGTCGCCGTTGCGGAGCTCCGTCCCCTCGGCGTCGACCGCGTTGTCGTTGAGGTGGACGGTGCGCGAGGAGCCCGTGTCGTGGACGGTGATGCGGCCGGGCTCGATCACGACGCGCGCGTGGTACGGGCTCACCGCGGGCAGGTCGAGATAGAGCGTCGAGTCGGGTGAGGAGCCGATCGTGAGCGTCCCGCTGTCCGGCAGCACGCACTGCGTGCCGGCGAGAGGTCCTCCGAGCACGGTCAAGGACGCCGTCTTGCTGTCGGCCATCACTCTTCCTTGCCGGCTCGTCCGAAGGGAGGCGGACGAATCGGCCCCGGACATTCTAGGGGCGGCGTCGCTCCTCATCAAGGCGTCGGCCCGACCGCTCGCGCGCCGGCGCCGGCACGAGCGCCGCCGCCGCCAGTGCGATCCCGGTGGCCGCGTTCGCCGGGATCTGGCCGCCAAAGTCGACGAACTCGTGGAACGCGAACCCGACGAGCGCGCCGAAGACGCCCAGCTCGACGGGCGAGCGCCGTGCCTTGGCGAGCGCGGCGCGGAGCACGAGCGCCAGGAGCGCCATCACGAGGGCCAGGCCCAGGACACCTCCGTCGAGGAGCGCCTGGAGGTAGTCGTTGTGCGCCTCGCCGATCCAGTCGGTCTTCCAGACCGTCTGGTACCAGGGGTACGCGGTGGCGAACGCGTTCCAGCCCGCCCCGAAGACCGGGAACTGCGGGACCATCGGCAGCATGTCGCGCCACAGGTCGAGCCGGCTGCCGCGGATGCCGCGCGCCTCGAAGGCCTCCAGCACGCCGCCGAGGCCGATCCAGGAGACGCCGAGCGCCACGAGCAGCAGCAGCGCGAGCGCCGTGCGCTTGCGGCCGGGCGCGGCGAGAGCCATCGCGAGCGTCGCGGCGGCGAAGGCGCAGACGCCGCCCCGCGAGCGCGAGGCGACGAGGCCCGCCACGATCACCATCACCACCGCAGCTGCCCGCGCCACGGCCATGCCCTCCGCCTCGCCCAAGAGCAGCAGGGCCCGCCGGCGCGTGGCCCAGGCCGAGCGCAGGCGCACGAGCGATTCGAGCGCCAGCCCCACCGCGAGCGCCCCGGCCAGCACCAGGTAGTTGGCGAAGTGGTTGCGGTTCACGTAGGGGCCGAAGACCGCCCAGTCCCAGCGCGGCTGCCAGACGCCGTAGAGCTTCCTGGGCTCGGGCGAGACAGCCTGGAGCAGGGCGACCACGCTGATCGCGAGCCCCGTGTAGACGACCGTGCGCACGAGCCACAGCCGAGGGCGCCCTTCGCCCAGCTCGCGGAAGACGGCGAGCGCGAGCAGCGCGAAGGCCACCAGGAAAGCGAGCCCACGCAGGGTGTCACCCGGGCTCACGCTGATCGGCTTCCACGCGGCGAGCGGCGGCACCAAGAGCTGCGTGTCGTGAAACGCGTACGACCCGGGGCTCAGCACGCGCAGGAGCGTAGGCGGCAGCGGGACGAGCTGGACGAGCGCCAGCGCGATCAGGCCGAGGAGCAGCCGGCTGCCCGGCGGGAACGGCTCGCCGCGGCGTGCGACGAGCGTCACGAGGCCCGCGAGCGCCGCGCCGACGAGAAGCGGAACGAAGACCGGCTCGTGCACGGCGCCGGCGAGCGGTGGCGCCAGCGCCAGGAGCGCCAGCACCAGCACGCGGACGAAGGACGACGCGCGCGCGCGCGCCGTCATCGCGGCAGGCGCTCGACCCGCAGCAGCCGCGCGTTCCTGCCGAACACCAGCCGCCGGTCCGGCCGGCCGTCGCCGTCGGTGTCGATCTCCTCGCTCGCGAGGCGGCCCTTGTCCCACGCCTGCCAGCGGTCGGGGCGCCCGTCGCGGTCGGAGTCGGTCTCGACCCGCACGAGCGCCCCCTCCTTCATCACATCGGCGCGCTCGGCCTTGCCGTCGCCGTCGTCGTCGTACTCGATCCGCGCGGCCCGGCCGTCCGGCGCGCGGTACGTCCACTCGTCGGCGCGCCCGCGCTGCTTGCGCCAGCGGCCCACCTTCTCGAGCAGGCCCGCCGCGTCGTAGTGCTCGAAGCGGTCGACCCAGCTGTCGAGGTCCTCGTCCACCTCGATCAGCCGGATCTGCTTCCTCTCGTCGTAGTGGGCGACGTAGTCGGCGCGCCCGTCGCCGTTGCTGTCGTACTCGACTACGGCGATCCGGCCCGCCGTGTCGTAGAAGCCCTTCCAGGCGCCGCGGTCGAGCAGGCGATAGTCGCGCCCGTCGCCGCGGCGGACGCTCGGCAGGCCCGCGGGGGGCAGCCCGCCGAGGCCGCCGCAGCCGCGCTCGCCACAGGCGCTGAGCGCGACGAGCGGCACGAGCAGGGCGGCCCGTCGCGCCACGCCGCCCTTCCCCCTCACGCGGCGCGCTCCCCGGCGGCGCGCCCGGCGTCCGCGAGTCCGAGCGCGACCCACACGTGACGGAAGTCCTCGACGTCCTGCCCGAGGCCGTCGAGCGCGAGCCCCGCCAGCATGCCCCAGGTCGCGAGGTCGGTCGGGCGCGCGCGGCCGCGCCACAGGCAGAAGACCGCGAAGGCGAGGCCGGCGAGCGCCGGCAGCCCGAGCGTCGCGGCCACGTTGAGCGGGGTGAGGTGCGCGTCGAAAGGCAGGCTGCCGCGGCGTCCGGGCGAGCTGCCGAGCCCCGAGCCGAAGACCGGGTGCTCCGCGAGCGTCTCGAACGACGTCGTGGCGGACGCGAGCCGCACCGAGGGCCCCTCGCGCAGCTGCAGGTCCCAGGGCCGCAGCGGCTGGAACGTCAGGTTGACGAGCGTGAAGCCGATCATCGCGGCGACGAGCACCGCGGCGAGGCCCCACGCGAAGCGCCGCCGCGGCTCGCTCGAGGCGTGGCGGATCGCGGCGGCCAGGCCGAACGCCAGGATCGCGCGCGAGGTCGTGAGCAGCACGGTCAGCGCGAGTGCTACGGTCACGACCAGCCGCAGCGTGCCGGAGAGCCCCGAGTCCTCGCGTGCCACGACGCCGGCCGCGAAGACGCAGAAGCTCGCGAGCAGGTTCGGGTGCGGGAAGCCGGCCTGCGCGCGCGAGAGCGGCCCCGGCAAGAGGTCGCCGCAGGTGCCGACGAGCGGCGTGAGCAGCCCGAACCCCGAGAGCACCACCCCGACGAGGGCGGCGAGCGCGGTGACGAGCGACGTCGCCGCGATCGTGCGGCCGATCGCCGCGGGCATGCCGCGCCGGTCCACGAGGTCGGACGTCACGACGAAGAGTGCCACCAGCATGCACAGGCCGACGAGCTTGGCCGGGCCGCTCGGGTGCCGCGGCTCGCTCGCGACGAGCGAGAGCGCGGCCCAGCCCAGGTAGAGGGCGAGGCCGGCGTGAACCGCGCGCGGCCGGGGCAGCCGCCGCTCGAGAGCGAGCGTCGCGAGCCAGGCGAGGAAGGCGAGCGCGAAGAGCGCGTCGCTCCAGCGCGCGTTCTCGTGCAGCCACGGGAAGGGCGCAAGCGCCGCCCACGGGACGAGCGCGAGCGTCGCGAGGTAGAGCGCGCGACAGAGGCGCTCCCCGAGCGTCGTGATCGGCCGAGAGTCGAACGCCGGGGCAAGCACCCGGCCGATGATACTCCGCCTCCTCGCCCGCGGGCCGAGCCGCATGGATAATGAGCGCAGTGGGGAATCGCGTGGTGCTCGGTCTCGGATCCAACCTCGGCGATCGCGAGGCCGCGATCGAGGGCGCCCTCGTCGGGCTCGCCTCGCGCGGCTTCCGCCGCACGCTCACGAGCTCGCTCTACCTCACCGAGCCCGTGGGCGGACCGCCCCAGGGCCCGTTCCTGAACCTGGTCGTGGCGGGCGAGAGCGACGCCACGCCGGAAGCGCTGCTTGCGGACTGCCTGGCGGTCGAGGCCGAGCTCGGGCGCGTGCGCCGCGAGCGCGACGGACCGCGCACGCTCGATGTCGACCTTCTCTTCTTCGGAGCGCTCGCGCGCGACGCGCCGCCGCCGGTCGTGCCCCACCCGCGCCTGCATGAGCGGCGCTTCGTGCTCGAGCCGCTCGCGGAGATCCTGCCCGAGCTCGTGCACCCGCGGCTCGGCGCGAGCGCTCGCGAGCTGCTGCGCCGCTGCCCCGACACGTCGGCCGTGAGCCGCTACGCCGGGGCGCCCGCGTGACGGCGCTCCACCACGTCGCGGTCGAGGGCCCGATCGGCGTCGGCAAGACTACGGTGGTCGACCGCCTCGCCGAGCGGCTCGAGGCGCGCAAGCTGATCGAGGACTGGGCGACCAACCCGTTCCTGCGCCCGTTCTACGACGCGCGGCCCGGCGCCGGGTTCCAGGCGGAGCTGTTCTTCATGCTGTCGCGCTACCGGCAGCAGCAAGAGCTCCTGCAGCGGCAGCTTTTCCAGCAGACGACGCTCGTCGACTACGTCTTCGAGCGCAGCCGGCTCTTCGCGTACCTCAACCTCGACGACAGCGAGCTCTTGATCTTCGACAAGCTCTACTCGCTCCTGTCCGAGAGCGTGCCGCGCCCCGACCTGATCGTCTACCTGCAGGCGCCGACCGAGGTGCTGCTGCGCCGCGTCAAGGCGCGCGGCCGGCCCGAGGAGAGCCAGCTCTCCGAGGAGTACCTGGCCGAGGTCAATCGCGCGTACAACCACTACTTCTTCCACTACACGACGACGCCGCTCCTGGTCGTGAACACCGAGGGAGCCGACTTCGCGCGCAGCGAGGAGGACGTCGCCGACCTCCTGAAGCAGATCCACGCGATGGGCAAGGGCACGCAGTACTACGTGCCGCGCTCGCGAGGCTGACGGTCGCTTGACGGGGGCGCGGCGCTGGGCGATCCTCAAGCCGTCCTTACTGCCCATGGGCCACGCACGGCAGCTCGAGCTCGCGTTCGCATTCGAGGACGCACCACGCTGGGACGCTCCGGCGCTCGAGGCAACCCTCGCGCGCGAGGCGGGCCGCACCATCGACGTGGTGCTCACCGACAACCGCTCGGTGCTGCTCTCGGTCAAGCGCAAGTCCGGCGCGCCGCTCGTGCGGCTGCACCGCATGTTCCTGCACGCGCCGTTCGCGGTGATCGCGGCGCTCGCGCGCAACATCCGGCGCCGCGGCCCGGCCGCCTGCGGCGAGGTGCGGCGCTTCATGAACCAGAACCTGCACCGCGTGCAGCGCTCGCCGCGCGAGATGCCTCCGCTCGTGACGCGCGGGCGCGTCTACGACCTGGGCTCGGTGTACGCGGACCTCAACCAGCGCTTCTTCCGGGGCCGCGTGC
This sequence comes from Vicinamibacteria bacterium, assembly GCA_036559805.1. GTDB lineage: Bacteria > Acidobacteriota > Vicinamibacteria > Fen-336 > Fen-336 > DATBSL01. The sequence goes on along the minus strand of DATBSL010000125.1, from coordinate 26,751 downwards.
GCGTGCCGATCACCTGGGGCCGCGGCGTGGGCCGCGCGCGGCGCGGCGGGCTCACCTTCGGCAGCTACGACCCGGTGCTGGCTCTCATCCGGATCCACCCGGTGCTCGACCGGCCGGTGGTGCCGCGCTACTTCCTGGAGAGCGTCGTGCACCACGAGATGCTGCACCACCAGATGGGCGGCGTCGCCGACCGCGCCGGCCGCACCGTGTACCACACGCGCGCGTTCCGCGAGGCCGAGGCGCGCTTCCCGCGGCACCAGGACGCCCTCGCCTGGGAGAAGGAGCACCTGCCCGAGCTCCTGCGCGCCAGCCAGGCGCTCGACCGCGAGCGCCGGGCCGCACGGGCCGCCGCGAGCACCGCGGCCCGCGTGCCGAACCGCTAGGCCGCTCGCGGTGACGCTGCCGCACCTGAGGCGGCTCGCGCCGGCCCTCGCACGGCGGCGGCGCGCGCTCGGCCTGGGCCTGGGCGCGCTCGCGCTCACGACCCTGATCTCGGTGGCCAGCCCCTGGGTGCTGCGCCACGCGATCGACGACCTGACGCTCGCCGTCACGCGGCAGAAGCTGTGGCTCTACGCCGGGCTGATCCTGGCGCTGGTCGCGCTCGAAGGCGTCTTCCGCTACCAGATGCGGATGATCCTGGTCGGCCTCAGCCGCGACATGGAGTTCGACCTGCGCAACCAGGTCTTCGAGCACCTGACGCGGCTCGGCGCGCGCTACTACCAGACGAACCGCATCGGCGAGCTGATGAGCCGCGCCACCAACGACATGTCCGCGGTGCGCATGGTGCTCGGGCCCGGCATCATGTACACGGCCAGTACACTCGCCACCTTCGTCGCGACGGTGGCGATGATGCTCGCGATCTCGCCGCGGCTCACGCTCATGACGCTCGTCCCGCTCCTGCTCGTCTCGTGGCTGGTGCGCCACTACGGCCGCCAGGTCCACGACCGCTACGAGGAGGTGCAGGCGCAGCTCGCGGAGATGAACGCGCTCGTGCAGGAGAACCTCTCCGGCGCGCGCGTGGTGCGGGCCTACGCGCAGGAGCCGGCCGAAGAGCGCCGCTTCGCCGAGGCCAACCGCGAGTACGTCGCGCGCAACCGGCGCCTGGTGCGCATCGCCGGCATCCTGCACCCCGGGATCGGGTTCCTGATGGGCCTGGGCTCGCTCACCGTGCTGTGGCTGGGCGGGCGCATGGTCGTGGCGCGCGAGGTGACGCTCGGCGAGTTCGTCGCGTTCGGCGTGTACCTGGCGATGCTGCACTGGCCGATGATCGCCCTCGGCTGGGTGGTGAACCTGGTCGAGCGCGGCGAGGCGTCGCTCGGACGGATCCACGCGATCCTCGACGCGATTCCGGAGATCCGCGACGAGGCGCCGCTCCCGGTCACGACGCTCGCGGGCGAGGTGGAGTTCCGCGGCCTCGACTTCGCCTACGGCGACGAGCCGGTGCTCGAAGGCATCTCGCTCAAGGTCCCCGCCGGGTCCACGGTGGCGATCGTCGGGCCGACTGGCTGCGGCAAGAGCACGCTCGTGTCGCTCTTGCCGCGGCTCCTGGACCCGCCCGAGGGCCGCGTGTTCGTGGACGGCCACGACGTGCGCCGGCTGCCGCTTGCGACGCTGCGCGCGGCCGTCGGCTTCGTCCCGCAGGAGAGCTTCCTGTTCTCGGCCACGCTGCGCGAGAACGTCGCGCTCGCCGACGGCTCCGCCGAGCGCGCCCTTGCGGCGGCACGCATCGCGCAGCTCGAGAAGGACGTCGCCGGCTTCGCGCAGGGCTTCGACACGCGGGTGGGCGAGCGCGGGGTGACGCTGTCGGGCGGCCAGCGGCAGCGCACGGCGCTCGCGCGCGCGCTCGCGACCGACCCGCGCATCCTGGTGCTCGACGACGCGCTCTCGGCGGTCGACACCGAGACCGAGGAAGAGATCCTCTCGGGCCTGCGCGGCTTCATGCGCCAGCGCACCACCTTCCTGGTCTCGCACCGCGTCTCGACGGTGAAGGACGCCGACCTGATCGTGGTGATGCGCGAGGGCAGGATCGTCGAGCGCGGGCGCCACGACGAGCTCGTGGCGCAGGGCGGCTTCTACGCGGAGCTCCACCGCCGGCAGCTGCTCGAGCGCGAGATCGAGACCGGCGAGGACGCCGCGTGAGCCAGCCCGACGACGACGCGCTCGCGCCCGGCCGGACCGACTTCGGCCTGCTGCGGCGGCTGCTCGGCTACCTGCGGCCGCACGCGACGGCGGTGGCTGTCTCGTTCCTGCTGATCGTCGCGCTCGCGGGAGTCGACCTGGTCGGGCCGTACCTGACCAAGGTCGCGATCGACCAGCACATCACGACGGGCGACGCGGCCGGGCTCGCCTCGGTCGCGGGGCTCTACCTGCTCGCGATGCTCGTGTCCTTCGGCCTGCGCTTCGCGCAGACCTACATCATGCAGATGACCGGCCAGCGCATCATGCAGGACATGCGCCGCGACATCTACGCGCACCTGCAGCGCCTGCACGTGGGCTACTTCGACAAGAACCCCGTCGGGCGGCTGATGACCCGGGTGACCACCGACGTCGACGCGGTCAACGAGCTCTTCACCTCCGGGGTCGTGACGGTGTTCGGCGACCTCTTCACGCTCCTCGGCATCATGGCGGTGATGCTGGCGCTCGACTGGCGCCTGGCGCTCGTGAGCTTCGCGGTGATCCCGCTCTTCTTCCTGCTCACCGACTGGTTCCGCCGCGGCGCGCGCCAGTCGTTCCGCGAGACGCGCAAGTGGGTGGCGCGCATCAACGCCTTCCTGCAGGAGAACCTGTCGGGGATGAGCGTCTTGCAGCTCTACCGGCGCGAGGCCGGGAACCGCGCGGCGTTCGCCGAGGTCAACCGCAGCCACTACGACGCCAACATGCGGGCGATCTTCTACTACGCCGTTTTCTACCCCGTGATCGAGCTGCTCGCCGCGGTCGCCACGGCTCTCATCCTGATCTACGGCGGCGCCCAGGTGCTGGCGGGCGGCCTCACGCTCGGCGCGCTGGTCGCCTTCATCCAGTACTCGGAGCGCTTCTGGCGCCCGATCTCCGACCTCTCCGAGAAGTTCAACGTGCTGCAGGCGGCGATGGCGGCCTCCGAGCGCATCTTCGGCCTGCTCGACACGGCCCCCCTGGTCGTGAGCCCGGAGCGCGCCGCGCGCCCGCCCCAGGTGACGGGCCACGTCAGCTTCGACGACGTATGGTTCCAATATGAGAAACCACCGACGGGGTCTGGGGGTGCGACGCAGCCGACGCCCGCCGACAACGGGCCGCGGAGCGAGGTGGGATTCACTCCCCCGAGCGGAGCGGGGGGTCTGGGGGGGGCGGCGCAGCCCCCCCCAGAAAACTACGTCCTCTCCGAGATCAGTTTCACCGTCGACTCCGGAAAGTCCGTGGCGCTCGTCGGCGCGACCGGCGCCGGCAAGACCTCGATCATCAGCCTGCTGATGCGCTTCTACGACGTCCAGCGCGGGCGCGTCGCGGTGGACGGGACCGACGTGCGCGAGTGGGACCTCGAGCGGCTGCGCTCCTCGATGGCTCTCGTGCTGCAGGACGTGCACCTCTTCAGCGGCACGATCGCGTCCAACATCCGCCTCGGCTCGGAGATCGGCATGGAGCGCGTGCGGGCGGCCGCCGAGGCGGTGGCCGCGCACCGCTTCATCGAGCGGCTCCCGAAGGGCTACGACACCGAGGTGACCGAGCGCGGCTCGACGCTTTCGGTCGGCCAGAAGCAGCTGCTGTCGTTCGCGCGCGCGCTGGCGCACGACCCGCGCGTGCTGATCCTCGACGAGGCCACCTCCTCCGTCGACACCGAGACCGAGCAGCTGATCCAGGCGGCGCTCAAGCTGCTGATGAAGGGGCGCACCTCGATCGTGATCGCGCACCGGCTCTCGACCGTCCAGAACGTCGACGAGATCCTCGTGCTCCACAAGGGCCGGATCCGCGAGCGCGGCACGCACCAGGAGCTGCTGGCGCGGCGCGGGATGTACTGGAAGCTCTACGAGCTCCAGTACAAGGACCAGGAGCTCGCGGCCGGCGGACGGGCCGAGGCGACGGCCTCTGCCTGAGACGCGGCTAAGCTACACCAGGCTGCGCAGCAGCTCGAGCGCTGGGGCGACGCGAATCCCGTCGGGCGTGCGGTAGTCCTTGCTGCCCGACGCGGACAGCTGCCAGGCATCCGCCTCCGGGAAGCGCTGCTTGAGATAGCGCAGGCCGCGGTCGACCTCGGCGTCGGACCACTTGCACTCCACGAGCAGCAACGGCCGGCGTCCGTCGACCACGACGAAGTCGACCTCGCGGCCGTCCCGGTCACGGAAGTACCGCAGCTCCAGGTCGAGGCCCTCGGTGTCCTGCCGATAGTGAACCCACTTTAGAAGGTGGGAGGCCACCAGGTTCTCGAAGCGCTGCGCGTCGCCTGGGACGAGCGTCCAGTCGAAGTGGTAGTGCTTCTGCTCCTTCTTCACCGCACGGATGCGCGGCGCGCCTAGAGGCGCGAGCCGGAACGTCGCGTACAGCCGCTCGAGGATCGCCATCCAGCCTGTCACCGCCCGGTGGCTGACCTGAAGGTCTTCCCGCAAGGCGTTGAGCGACAGGGGCGACCCGACGAGCTCGGGCAGGCGCAGCATCAGGGCCTCGAGCGATCCAAGGTCCTGCACGCGCTCGAGCGAGGCCACCTCCTCGCTCACGAGGCGATGCCGGTACTCGCGCGACCAGCGACGGGCCTCGGTCTCGGAGCGGCCGAAGAACGGCTCGGGGAACCCACCCAGGGTGAGAAGCTCGCGCAGGCCGGCGGGCGACGCGATGCCCAGCTCGGCGACCGACAGCGGGTGGAGGCGCAGCAGGTGGTAGCGGCCCTGGAGCGAGTCGCCTCCGAAGCGGTAGAAATCGAGCCGTGCGCTGCCCGTGACCAGGATCCGCTGCCCGCGCGGGCGACCGTCGTACACGCCCTTCAAGAAGCGCCGCCAGGCGCGGTACCTGTGGATCTCGTCGAACGCCCAGAACGTCCCGGGCGGGAGCTCGCCTCGCAGAATGCGCTCCCGGTCGCCCGGCACGTCCCAGCTCAGATACCCGCGCTTCGCCCCGGGCAAGCTGCGGGCCAGGGTCGTCTTGCCGACCTGGCGAGGGCCGGCGACGAACACCATCTTGCGGGCCAGGTCGCGCCGGACCTGGGGGATAAGGTAACGGGTCAGGCCAGCCACCTCGGCAGGGTACGGCACTTTTTGCTATCAGGCAAATATCGCCGCGGCCGATTTTGCGTGGTATGAAAAACTGCCGTCGCCCGCAACTCGGGGCGCCCCGAGTTGAGTCCGACACTGTCAACCTCGAATCGGAGCTGTCCCGCTACCAGGTCCGCTCGGCCCCTAGCGCTTCCGGTCCAGGAAATCGAAGGCGAGCGTCGCCATCGCGCGCACGCCGAGCGGCAGCGCGGCCTCGTCGACGTCGAAGCTCGAGGTGTGGTTCACGGAGCCGATGCCCTTCGCGTCGTTGCGCGTCCCGAGCAGGAAGTAGAAGGTCGGCGCCTTCTGCGCGTAGTGCGGGAAGTCCTCCGCCACCATCTGCGGCTCGACCTCGACGGCACCCTTGCCGAACACGCGCGCGAGCGCCGGGATGCCGACCTCGCGAGCGAGTGCCGTGTCGTTGACCGTCGGGGCGTTGCCCTCGTCGGGGAAGCGCAGCGTGGCGGTGGTGCCGTGCGCCTCCGCGACACCCTTGACCGTGCGCGCGAGCCGCTCCTTCATCAGGCCGCGGACGGCCGCGTCGTGCGTGCGCATCGTGCCGTCCATCGTCACGCGCCCGGCGATGACGTTGAAGCGCGTGCCGCCCTGGATGCGGCCGATCGTGAGCACGCGCGGCCGTCGTCCGTCGATCTGCCGCGAGACGATCGTCTGCAGCGCCAGCACGATCTCCGAGGCCACCGGGATCGGGTCGAGCCCCATGTGCGGCTGGGCGCCGTGGACGGTTTTGCCTTCCACCTCGATCGTGAACGAGTCCGAGGACGCGAAGATCGGCCCTTCCGTGTAGCCGGCCTGACCGACGCTCGTCCAGCTCCCGACGTGGAGGCCGAAGACGGCTTCGACCTTCGGCGCGTCGAGCGCGCCCTCCTGGACCATGAGCGCGGCGCCGCCCGCCTCGCCCTCGGGCGGCCCCTCCTCGGCGGGCTGGAACAGGAACACGACGCTGCCGCGCAGGCGCGCCTTGAGGCCGGCGAGCACCTCCGCGGCGCCGAGCAGGATCGCGGTGTGCGCGTCGTGACCGCAGGCGTGCATCACCCCCTTCACCTGGCTGCGGAAGGGCAGCTCGCCCGTCTCCTCGATCGGGAGCGCGTCCATGTCGGCCCGCAGCCCGACGACACCGCCGGGCTGGGCGCCGCGCAGCACGCCCACGACGCCGGTCTTCGCGACGGGGTGGCGCACCTCGAGGCCGAGCGCGCGCAGCCGCTCCGCGACGAAAGCGCCCGTGCGCTCTTCGCGGTTGCTGAGCTCGGGCTGGGCGTGGAGCTGCCGGCGCACCGCCGTCACGGCCGGCGCCAGGCGCTCGGCAGCCGCGCGGATCTCCGCGTCCGGGGTGGCGGGCGCCGCGGCGGCGCCCAGGGCGAGCAGGATGACGGCGAGGGTCACGTTCGGCCTCCCGGTTGGATCGGACGGCCATCATACGCGCTCGTGGCCAGGAGCTCGGCCACCTCGGCCGGCGCGAGCTCGCGCCACTCGCCCGGCGCCAGCGCGCCGAGCCGGAAGGCGCCGATCGCGACGCGCACGAGCTCGACGACCTCGTGCCCGACCGCGGCGCCCATGCGCCGCAGCTGGCGATTCCTGCCCTCGGTCAGCACGATCTCGAGCCAGCACGACGGTGCGTCGTCTCCGCGCGCGGCGCCGATCACCCGCACCGCCGCCGGCCGCGTGGTGACACCGTCGTCGAGTGTCGTGCCGTCGCGCAGCGCGGCGAGCGCCCCGGCGTCGGGCACGCCCCGCACGCGCACGTGGTAGGTCTTCGGGACGTGCGCTTCGGGCGACGTGAGCTGCTGGCCGAGCCGATGGTCGTTGGTGAACACGAGCAGCCCCGAGCTGTCGCGGTCGAGGCGGCCGACGGGGAACACCCAGCGGGGAAGGCCCTGGAGCGCGTCGTAGACGGTGGGCCGCCCGCGCGGGTCGACGCGCGTCGTGACCAGCCCGACGGGCTTGTGGAGCGCGATCACGACGCGCTCGACGCCCTCGCTCACGCGCCGCCCGTCCACGACGATCGCGTCCCTTTCCGGATCCACGCGGCGCCGGGGCGAGCGGCAGGTGCGGCCGCGCACGCGGACGCGCCCGTCCGCGATCCAGCGCTCGGCCTCGCTCCGCGAGCAGACGCCGAGCTTCGAGAGAGCGCGCGCCAGCGAGACGGCGCGCTCGGGCTTCAGCCCCGCGCGGGCTGGTCGCCGAGGGCGAACGTCATGTCTCCCTGGCACACGAGCTCCCCGTCGACGAACGCGCGGCCGCGCAGGCTGCCCATGCGGCTGCGCATGCGCAGCACGACGCCCTCGAGGCGCACCTGGTCGCCGGCCACGACCGGGCGCCGGTAGCGCACGCGGTCCATGCCCATGAAGTAGACGAGCCGGCCCTGGTTCTCGGGCTTCGAGAGGATCAGGACCGCACCGGCCTGGGCCATCGCCTCGGTCAGGATCGAGGCCGGCAGCGTCGGCACGCCGCCCGGGCCCGCGATGAAGTAGCGCTCGTTGGAGGTGACGTTCTTGAGCGCGACGACGCGCTTGTCGGGCTCGAGCTCGAGGACGCGGTCCACGAGCAGGAACGGCGAGCGGTGGGGCAGGATCCGCTTGATGTCCTCGATCTCGAGCGGCAGCTTCAGGACGTCACTCATCGCGCAGCGAGTGTACAACGCGCCGGAGGCCGGCCCGACCCGCGTGCTAGCATGCCGGGTGCCCCGACCTATAGGCGTCGAGACCGGCCCGCCGCTGCCCGGCGAGCTGCTCGCCGACCTCCTGGCACTGGTGGGGGAGATCAACGGGGTGCTCGACCCGGACGCGCTCTTCCCGGCGATCGCCGAAAAGCTGCGGCGCATCGTCGACTACAAGATCCTCGACATCTTCGTCCCGGACGACGACGGCGTGCTGTACCCGGCCCACGTCGAGGGCTACGAACCCGAGGACCGCGCCCGCTTCCGGCTGCGGCCGGGCGAGGGCATCGTCGGGACGGCGGCGGCCACGCGCGAGGTCGTGTTCGTCCCGGACGTGTCGCGCGATCCGCGCTACGTCTCGTTCTTCCCCGGCGTGGTGGCCGAGCTGGCGCTGCCGCTCGTGAGCAAGGACCGGCTGGTCGGCGTGCTGAACATCGAGGGCCCCGCGCTCGAGCCGTTCACGCCGGCGGCGCGCACGGCGCTGCAGGTGCTCGCCTCGCACCTCGCGGTGGCGATCGAGAACGCGACGCTCTACCGCGAGACGCGCTGGTACGCGGGGCTGCTCGCGACGCTGCACGAGATCGGCAAGGAGACCTCGTCGATCCTCGACCTCGACGTGCTGCTGCAGCGGCTCGCCGAGATCGTGCGGCGCGTGGTCGACTTCGAGACCTTCGGCATCCTGCTGCTGGACGAGGAGCGCCAGGAGCTGGTGCTGCGCAAGGCGGTCAACTTCGGCGCCGAGCTCGAGCGCACGCGGATCAAGGTCAGCGAGGGCCTGTGCGGCGCCGCGGTGCGCTCGCGCGAGCCGGTGCTGGTGGGCGACGTGCGCGGCGACGCCCGCTACGTGGGTCTCGTGGCCGAGACGCGCTCCGAGCTCGTGGTGCCGATGCTGCACAAGGACCGCGTGATCGGCGTGCTCGACCTCGAGTCGCCGCAGCTCGACCGCTTCAACGAGCGCCACGTCAAGGTGCTCACGCCGCTTGCGAGCCAGCTGGCGATCGCGATCGAGAACGCCCGGCTCTACGACGAGATCGTGAAGAACGACGTCCGGCTCTCGCGGGAGCTCCGCATCGCGCGCGACATCCAGCACGCGCTCTTCCCCGAGAGCTCGCCGAAGGGGGCCGGCTGGGAGGCCTCGGCCCACTTCCGGCCCGCCCGCGAGCTGGGCGGCGACCTCTACGACTTCTACGACATGGGCGAGGGCCTGCTCGGCGTCGCGACCGGCGACGTCGCCGGCAAGGGGGTTCCCGCCGCGCTCTACGCGGCCTACGCCTCGGGGGCGGTGCGCGCGCGGGCCTTCGAGAGGCGCAGCCCGGCCGACCTCCTGGCCCGCGTCAACCGAACCCTGAGGCGACGGGGCATCGAAGGCCTCTACATCACGCTCGCCTACGCCCTCTTCGATTTTCGAGAGCTGTCGCTGCGCGTCGCCAACTCCGGGCTGCCGCACCCCTTCCACTACAAGGCCGGGACGCAGAGGGCCGCAGCGCTCGCGGTGTCGGGCCTGCCGCTCGGGACGTTCGACGGGTCGGCCTACGACGAGCTCGCCGTCGAGCTCGCGCCGGGGGATGCCGTCGTCTTTTACTCCGACGGGGTCATCGAGGCGCGGCAGGGGCGGGAGGAGTACGGCGCTGAGCGTCTTTGCCGCGGTTTGGAAGAAAATGCAAAGCGCACGGCAACGGAGATCGGCGAGCACCTGATCGCCGACCTGGAGGACTTCCTCGGGAAGGCAACGCCCCACGACGACGTCACGCTGATCGTGGTCAAGATCCTCTAAATAAAGAGCTTAGCGATGAGCGACATCGGCGTGATTTGGATCACACCGCCCCTCTATCCCACCGGTATACTGCTTGCTTCAAGCACAGACCAGAGGGCTCGGATTGAGAAAGTGGACGTGCGTCGCGGCGCTGGTCGCGCTCCCGGCCTCGGGCCAGGGGCAGGTGCTCTCGTTCTCCGTCAGCAGCGACCTGGTCGTTTTCTCGGCCACGGCAACCGACGGTAAAGGTCGACCAGTCACAGACTTGCGGCGCGAGGACTTCCGCGTCTACGACGAGGGGCGTGCCCAATCCATCGCCCACTTCCACGGCGGACGCGGCCTACCGGCACGTGTCTTGCTCCTCCTCGATGCAAGCGGAAGCATGGGAGTCGATCGTGTCGCCAACGCCCGCCAGGCGGCCTCCCAGCTTCTGCACGCTCTGGCGCCGGAGGACGAAGTGGCAGTGGCCGGCTTCGACAGCCGCTATTGGGGTGTGGTCGCGTTCACCCGCGACCGGGCCGTGGTGCGCCGCGGCCTCGAGTCGATCACGCCCTTCGGCTCGACGGCGCTGCACGACGCGCTCGACAAGGCGGCGCGCGACATCGCGAGCCACGGCGAGGGGCGCCGCGCGGTCGTCGTGCTGACCGACGGCGTCGACACCTCGAGCCAGAAGACGGCCGACGAGGTGATTGCCCGCTCGCGGGCGCTCGACGTGCCGATCTACGCCGTCTCCGTGGTCTCGCCGCTCGACGATCCCGGCTCGCAATCGTTCCTCGGCGAGAAGGACGCCGGCGAGGCCAAGGCGGCGGCGGAGACGCTCGCCCGCTACGCCGAGCTCTCCGGTGGCTCGGCGTTCCGGGTGAGCAACGTCGCCGGCCTGCGCATCGCCGCGGACCGCATCGCCGGCGAGCTGAAGCACCAGTACCGTCTCGGGTGGGACCCGTCTCAGGGCCCTTCCCGCTTCCGTCGTGTAGTCGTGCTCGCGACCCGCAAGGGGGTCACGGTACGCACGCGCAGCGGCTACGTGCCGCCGTCTTGAGTCGTCACACGAAGGCCGGGCGGAATCTCTCCTCCGGCCGCTTCTCGAAGGAGGTCGTCCTGTGAGAACCCTGATCCTGCCGCTTCTGGCCGCCTCGGTGGCAGTCGCGGGCTGTGCCAAGAAGTCCTACGTGCAGCGCGAGGTGGGCGAAGTCAACAAGAAGGTGGACGCCGTCACCGCCGACCTCGAGAAGACGCAGCAGCGAGTCCAGCAGAGCGAGGTCCGCATCGACTCCGTCGACAAGTCCGCACAGAGCGGCATCACCGAGGCCAAGGGCTCGGCCGCGGCGGCGATGACGCGCGCCCAGGAGGCCGAGAAGGCCGCCAAGGGCAAGCTGATCTACACCGTGACGCTGTCGAACGACAAGGTTCGCTTCCCGGTCAACAAGGCCGAGATCAGCGACGAAGCCAAGGTGATGATCGACGAAGCGGTGTCGCCGCTCGTCAAGTCCAACCGTGGCGTCTACTTCGAGATCGAGGGCCACACCGACAGCACGGGCGAGCCCAACTACAACTTCTCGCTCGGCGAGGAGCGCGCGATGGCCGTGCGCGACTACATCGCCAAGACCCACGCAGTCGCCCTCAACCGGCTGAACGTGATCTCCTACGGCGAGGACAAGCCCGTCGTGGAGAACAAGACCAAGGACGAGCGGGCGCAGAACCGCCGCGTCGTCATCCGGATCCTCGAGTAACTCCAAGGCGCCGGCCTGCCTTCTCGGCAGGCCGGCGTCTTTTTTTGGTTCTGGCGTGTTTCGCTGCGTGACTCTTCAAGTGCGGTACTTGAAGGGGGACGAAGGGCGGCGTCGTTCGCTCCGTGACTCTTCAAGAGCTGTCCTTGGAGGGGGACGAACGGCAACGAGGCTGCTGCCTCCTTTCTTGAACTGGGGGGACTTCGTCCCCCCAGACCCCCCTTTTTGGTTGTTGCTTGTGAGTCGTTCCGCGGAATGTCCGTTGCCTCCTGGCCGTATCATGCCTGGGAGGTGATGGGCCCCGAAGAGTCGTTCCTGATCGCCCGGGCGCGGCGGGGAGACCCAGGCGCCTTCGAGGAGATCGTCCGGCTCTACCAGCGCCGCGTCTACGGCGTGGCCCTCCGGATAGTGCGCGCCCACGACGTGGCGGACGACGTGGCCCAGGAGGCCTTCCTGAGGGCGTGGCGCTCGCTCGACCGCTTCGACCTCGACCGGCCGTTCGGGCCCTGGGTGTGCCGCATCGCGGCGAACCTGGCGGTCAACTACGTGCGCTCGCCGCGGGCGCGCGAGGAAGGCCTGCCCGAGGGGCACGCGGAAGCGAAGGCCAAGGCGCCAGGACCGCTCGGGGCGCTGCTGGACGGCGAGGCGACGCGCGTTCTCGATGCGGCGCTGGCGGAGCTTCCGAGCGAGCAGCGCACGGTGCTGGTGATGCGCGCCGTCGAAGAGATGTCGTACGCGGAGATCGCGGAGGCGCTCGGGATCAGCCCGGGCACGGTGATGTCCCGCCTGTACCGGGCGCGCGAGAAGCTGGCGGTGGCGCTGCGCCCGTACCTGGGTCAGGCGGCGGAAAGGCGCAAGGCGGGAGCGTGATGGGCCACGAGCACGAGCGGCTGTCGGCGTACCTGGACGGCGAGCTGCCGCCGCTCGAGCGCGACCAGGTCGCCGCGCACCTGCAAGGCTGCGGCGAGTGCGCGGACCGGCTGGCCGCGCTAGGCGCGGCGGACGCGGCCATTGCCGCGTTGCCGGCCGACGTCCCCGCGGGCTATTTCGAGTCGTTCCCGGGACGCGTGCGCGCGCGGCTCGACGCGAGACCGGCCCGCACGGGACTGCCGGCCTGGACCTGGGCGGTCGCCGCCGCGCTCGTTCTGGCCGTGGTCACGCCGCTGACGCTCCGCAACAGGCCGCAGGACGCTGCTCAAACACCGGCGCGAGAGACGCGCGTGGAGCCCGTCGCGGCGCCGGCTCCGCTTCCATCCCCGTCGGCGCCCCCGGCCACGCTGGAGAGCCGGTACGAGGAGCAAAAGCAGCAGGCCGACGAGCGCCCGCGCGCGAACGTGCCCGGGGCGCTGCAGAAGAAGGAAGGCGCCTTCGCGCAGGCACCCCGGGAAGCCGACGCCCGGGCCGATGCTCCGGCTGCCGGCGCGGTCGCGGGTGCGGCGCCGGAGCCCGCGCGGCCGGCCGCGCCGCCGGCCGCGGCGGCGCTCGAGGAAGAGGCGGCGGCTTCCGCCGCACCGGCCAAGCCGGACGCGGCTGCAGCCGCGCCCCGGCAGCAGGAGGCCGAGGCAAAGCGCGCCGCCCCGCGCGACGCCATGTCCGATCTCGCGAGCGGCGAGGTCGATGCCATGGGCGCGCGCGGGCGCGTCGTGCGCCCGGCGCCGGCCGGAACCGCCGCGGCGAAGCTCCTCGCCTCCGAGGCCGAGTGGCAGCGCCTCGAGACGACGCGTCCGCGCACGCCCGAGGAATGGCGGCGCCTGCGCGAGGACTGGCGCCGCTTCGTCGCCCGCGACCCGGAGGGCACGCTCGCGGACGCGGCTCGCCTGCGCATGATCGAGGCCGGGCGCGGGGCGTGGCGTGCCTCGAGCGATCCCGCCGACGAAACGGCCTTCCGTGAGGACGCGGCGGCCTACCTGGAGCGCGAGGCGGCCCCCCAGAAGGACCGCGTCCGCCGCCTGCTGGCCGACCCCGCCGCGCGCTGACATGAGCGCGGCGTGACGCTTCAGCTGGGCGGGCCGTTCGGCGAGCGCAGCCGGCTGTGGCGCACTCCGTAGAGAAAGTAGACGAGCGTCCCGAGCGCCATCCAGACGCCGAAGCGGATCCAGGCGGTCGTCGGGAGCCCGAGCATCACGACGACGCAGGAAATGGCGCCGAGCGGCGCCACCAGCCAGACGAAGGGGACGCGGAACGGCCGCGGCCGGCCCGGATCCCTGACGCGCAGCACCAGCACGCCGACGCAGACGATGAGGAACGCGAACAGCGTGCCGATGTTCGTGAGGTCGTAGGTCTCGTCGTCGTCGAGGATCGTCGAGCCCAGCGCGACGATGACGCCGGTGACGATGGTCGTTATATGCGGCGTCCCGAAGCGCGGGTGGACCCGCCGGAACGTGGGCGGCAGCAGGCCGTCCCGGCTCATCGAGAAGAAGATGCGCGGCTGGCCGAGCTGGAACACGAGCAGCACGGCCGTCATCGAGACCACGGCGCCGAAGGAGACGATCGCCTGGCCCCAGCCGAGGCCGGCCACCTCGAACGCGCGCGCCAGCGGATCCGCGCCCTTGAGCTGCTGGTAGGGCACGAGGCCGGTCGCCACCAGCCCCACCACGGCGTAGATCACGGTGCAGATCGCGAGCGAGCCGAGGATGCCGCGCGGCATGTTGCGCTGCGGGTCCTTCGTCTCCTCCGCCGCGGTGGAGATCGCGTCGAAGCCGATGTAGGCGAAGAACACGATGGCCGCGCCGTGGTGGATCCCACGCCAGCCGTTGGGCGCAAAGGGAGTCCAGTTGCGCGGGTCGAGGTAGAAGAAGCCCACGCCGACGAAGAGCGCGAGCACCGCGAGCTTGAGCACCACCATCGCGTTGTTGACCGAGGCGCTCTCGCGGATCCCGATCACCAGCACCGCGGTCATCGTCGCCACGATCGCCATCCCGGGCAGGTTGATCGCGACGGCGTGGCCGTAGAGCGTCGGCAGCTCCGCGAGCCGCTCGGGGAACGAGAACAGCACGTCGCGATAGCTGTGCGAGAGCCAGAAAGGGAAGTCGATGCCGAAGAAGCGCAAGAGCGAGGTGAAGTAGCCCGACCACGCGATCGCCACCGCCATGTTGCCGACGGCGTACTCGAGGATCAGGTCCCAGCCGATGATCCAGGCCACGAGCTCCCCGAGCGTCGCGTAGGCGTAGGTGTAGGCGCTGCCCGAGATCGGGATGAGAGCCGTGAGCTCGGCGTAGCACAGGCCCGCGAGCGCGCACACGCAGCCGAGCAGCAGGAACGACAGCACCAGGGCGGGCCCGGCGCCGTAGCGGACGACCGTGCCGTCCGGGGCCACCTCCCCGACCGCGGCAGTGCCGATCGCGGAGAAGATGCCCGCGCCGATCACGGCACCGATCCCGAGCATCACGAGGTCGGTGGCGCCGAGCGTGCGCTTGAGGCCGGAGCCGCCCCGCTCGACCTCGGCGACGATCGACGCGACGGACTTGGTCCGGAAGATCGAGCTCAAGCTCAGACCTCGCGCGTTCTCGTGCGTCGGAAAGTCGGCATGATAGCATGCGGGTTTCGCGTGAGCGCCAAGAGGCGCGGGGAGCGGCGATGCTGGTCGTGATGCGCCAGGGAGCGACGGCGGACGAGATCGCGGGGGTCGTGCGCGCGATCGAGGCGCGCGGCTTCAAGGCCCACCCGATCCCCGGGGTGCAGCGCACCGCGATCGGGATCACGGGCAATCGGGGCGCCGTCGACCGCCCGGTGTTCGAGAGCATGCCGGGGGTGCTCGAGGTGATCCCGGTCACCCACGCCTACAAGCTGGTCTCGCGCGAGGTGAAGCCCGAGGACAGCGTGGTGCGCGTCGGCGCCGTGCCCATAGGCGGCGGCGGCTTCACGATCATCGCCGGGCCCTGCGCGGTCGAGTCGCTCGAGCAGACGCTGACGGTCGCGCGCGCGGTGAAGCAGCAAGGGGCCCACCTGCTGCGCGGCGGCGCCTTCAAGCCGCGCACCAGCCCCTACTCGTTCCAGGGGCTCGGCGAGGAGGGGCTGCGGATCCTGGCCACGGCGCGCGAGGAGACGGGCCTGCCGATCGTCACCGAGGCGATCGACGCCGAGAGCGTCGACCTCGTCGAGCGCTACGCCGACGCGATCCAGATCGGCGCCCGCAACATGCAGAACTTCTCGCTGCTGAAGCGCGCCGGACGCGCCAAGAAGCCGGTGCTGCTGAAGCGCGGGCTCGCCGCGACGCTCGAGGAGTTCCTGATGTCGGCCGAGTACGTGCTCTCCGAGGGGAACTACGACGTGATCCTGTGCGAGCGCGGCGTGCGCACGTTCTCGGATTTCTCGCGCAACACGCTCGACCTCGCCGTGGTGCCGGCGGTGAAGCAGATCTCGCACCTGCCGATCCTGGTGGACCCGTCGCACGGCACCGGCCGGCGCGACAAGGTGGCGCCGATGTCGCGCGGCGCCGCCGCGGTGGGCGCCGACGGCGTGATCGTCGAGGTGCACCACGACCCCGACCGCGCGCTCTCCGACGGCCCGCAGTCGATCACGCCCGACGCCTTCGGCGCGCTCGTCAGGGAGCTGCGCCAGATCACTCAGGTGCTGGGGAAGTAGCTATTCGAGCTTGATGAGCTTGCGGTCGATCAGTCTTGAGAAGATGAGGAGCGTGTCCTCTTCGCCCATCGGGCACAGCTTCAGGATCGACTGGACGTCCCACTGGCCGTTGACGCGGGAGACCACGAAGCCCTCCTGCGGGTCGAGATTCTGCTGGGTGAGGGTCATCAGGTCGACGGCGAGCACGGGCACCTTGTCGCGCGCGATGATGTTGGTCTGGCGCTCGCGCTGGCGCGCTTCCATCGCGGCGATCAGGCCCTTCTTGGCGTTCTGGTTCAGCCGGTCGAGCGCCAGCACGTCCTCGTACGCCTTGAGCGCCGCGTCGTAGCGCTTCTCCTGCAGCCGCTGGTAGGCGAGCGTCAGCAGCGCCTGGATCGCGCCGACCGGGTCCGAGCCCTGGTTCTCCGGGCGCACCTCGCCGACCACGACGACGCCGCGGCCGTGCAGCTCGTACACGAGCGAGGCCGTCTCGAACTCCGAGCGCCGCAGCTCGAGGCTGATCTCCGCCAGGCTCTTGCCGGCGGCGGCGAGCGCCAGAAAGTGCTTCTCGGTCGGGTCTGCCCCCGGGGGAGGCGGGCCCTTCACCCTGACGGTGGTCTCCATGCTCGGGAACACCGATTTGATCCGCTGCCACTCGTCGACCCTGCGGATCCCCTCGAGGATCACGGGCGTGACCGGCGACTCGAACGTGATCAGGATGTCGTCCGGGAACTCTCCTTCACGGAACTCGAACTGCCCGGACGGCCAGAGGAAGAGATCGAAGACGGCCTCCTCGGCCTTCGCCTTCAAGGCGCGCTTCAGCTCCTCCTCGCCGAGGACACCGTCGGCGACCAGGATCGAGCCCAGCAGCCGCCCCTTCTCCTCCTGCGTCAGGAGCGCGCGAAACAGCTGCTCCTCGGTGATGAGACGCAGCCGGATCAGGAACTGGCCGAGCGACTCGCGCGGGTCGTTCGACCACGACGAGAAGATGTTGCCCTCGCGCAGGATGATGCGTTTCTGGACCGAGCGCCGCTCGACGTGGAGCGTCCCGGTCTTCTGGCCGGTGGCGATCCACTGCAGGACGTCGGGCAGCGCCATCGTCCGCAGGTCGCCGCGGAGACTCATGAGTCAGTATGCTTTCGGCAGAGCGGTCAGCTCTCGTCCCAGGCGAGGTCCCAGAACAGATAGTCGCGCCAGCTGTCGGGCGTTCGGTGCACGCCGAGGCTCAGCGTCAGATGCGGCAGCGCCGGTGGCCGCCTCGGGCGCCGCACGAGGCGGAAGCGCGCCTCGTCGAGGAGCAGGTCTCCCTTGCGGCGGTTGCAGGGGATGCAGCACGTGACGATGTTCTCCCACTCCTTGCGGCCGCCCCGCGCCACGGGAATCACGTGGTCGAAGGTGAGCTGCGAGGGCGGGAAGCGCTCGCCGCAGTACTGGCAGGTATGGTCGTCGCGGGCGTAGACGTTGGCCCGGGAGAAAGGCACGTCGGCGAAGGCACGTTTCATACGGACGTGACGGAGCAGGCGGAGCACCGACGGCAGCTTCACCCGGACCGTGACGCCCCGGATCTCCCGGTCGTAGACGGCGATGACCTCGACCTTGCCCTGGAAGAGCAGCGTGATCGCTTTTTGCCACGGCACGACCCTCAGTGGCTCGTAAGTGGCGTTCAGGACGAGCGTTTGGTCCATTGCAGCGATCAGAAATGTGATTTTCCGCCCCGCTCCGAGGACTGTCAAGGCACGCCAGCGGGGCTGGGGGGCGCTCGAGCCACCCGAACTCAGTCCAAAGAGTCCGCGGTGCTTGTCGTTCCTGCGGTTTTCAGGCGGTTCGCGCTTCCCTCACGAGCGCGAGGAACTGCCGCGCCCGTTCCGTGATGACCTCGGCTTCCCCGCGACGTAGCGCCTGCAGGTCCACGAGGTCCGCTCCCACACCCAAAGCCGCCGCACCGGCCTTGATGAAGTCCTTTGCTGTCTGCAAGTTGACACCACCCGTCGGGACCAGGGGGATCTGGGGCAGCGGGGCCTTGAGCGATTTGATGTAGCTCGCCCCGCCGAGCGCGTTGGCCGGGAACACCTTCACGAGATCGGCTCCGGCGTTCCAGGCGGTGACGACTTCCGTGGGCGTGAGCGCGCCCGGAAGGACGGCGATCCCCGCCTCGCGGCAGGTCTCGATCGTCGCGACGTCGAGGGCCGGGCTTACCACGAAGCGGGCTCCCGCGTCGATGCAGGCCCTAGCCGCCGCGGGGTCGAGCACCGTCCCGGCCCCCACCAGGGCGTCCGTCGCGCGGCGCGCCACGTCCCGGATCAGCTCGACGGCGCCGGGCACGGTCATCGTGATCTCGAGCACCGAGACACCGCCCTTCTGGATCGCCGCGATCGCCGCGGCGGCTTCGTCGGCCGACTGCGCGCGAATCACGGGGATGATCCCGGTGCCGGTGATCCGATCGAGAACCGCCTGCTTGTCCATGGCTCCCTCGCACGAGCGCGGGAAGTCTCCGGCAGCCGGGACGAAGCGTCAAGCTCCGGGGGCGGCGGTCGCGGCTAGCGGCCCCGGGCCTGCCGCAGCAGCTCCTGGAGGTTGAAGACGACCGAGACGTCGGTGGGAACCTCCGTGTCGGCCGTCGTCCTCTCGATCACGAGGAAGCGTCCGTCGAGCGGCGAGACGTCGTACGGCTTGCCGGAGCGCGGCACAATGGGCTTCGGCCCGTCGAAGAGCTTCGTCACCGGCCCGAGCGCGAGGGTCGGCGACAGCCGGACGCTCGCGGCCATCATCCCTCCCTCGGGGTTGACGTAGTAGAGCTCGTCGCTGCCCTTCGGTCCCCATTCAGGGTAGCGTCCGCCGTTCACCGAGATCTTCTCCCGGCGTTCGCCGACGTTCGGGAAGGAACGCAGCATGATTTCGACCTCGCCCCCGGACTCGTTGGACTCGTATGCCACCCAGCGCCCGTCCGGCGAGACCTCCGCGAGGCGCTCGTCGAAATCGGAGTGCAGGAGCGGCTCCAGGCGGCCGGGATTCGCGAGGTCGAGGACGCCGATGTCCTCGAATCGGTCCTGCACCAGCAGCCGGGTGCCGTCGGGTGTCACGGAAACGGGTGCCTGAATGTCCGGGCTCTCAAACTCAACGCGCGCGCTCGTCGCGCCGTCGGCCGCTTGCGAGTAGACGTCGAAGTTTCCGTTGCGGATGGACGCAAAGAACACCCGCCTGCCGTCCTGGCTCCAAGTCGGCATCATGTCCTCGGCAGGGTTGTCGGTGAGCCGCGTTTGGGTCATGCGCTCGAGGTCCAGTATCCAGATGTCCCGATGGCCACGACTGTTCCGGTCGAGGGCCACGCGCATGCCGTCCGGGGAGATGCTGGGGTAGACGTAGCCCTCGGGCTCGATGGGCAGCGGCTTCGCTCGGCCCCGGCGGTCCATCCACTGGAGCCGCCTCGGGGCCGGCTCGGGCGGCGTCGTGAAGACGAGCGTGCCGGAGTCAGAGAGTGCGAAGCTGGCGGCGCCGTTGTCGAGCGCCGTGCCCAGCTCGATCTCCGGAAGCGAGACGGCTTGTCCGATGCTTGCCCGCGCGGCCGGGTCGAACGCCACGACGCGGAGCGCCGAGCCGGACGCGTAGACGAGGTGTCCGCTGGCCAGGTAACGTGCGCAGCTGCCTCCTTCCACGACGGTCTTGCGCTCGAGGGTCCCGAGATCCATGGTGGCGACGCGCACCCCTCCGCCCGCGTGGTCCGTGACGATCGTGAGCAGCACGGACTCGCCTCCGGGCAGCAGCTGCGGCCACCCATAGAGAGCCTCGTTCGCGCCCCGGTCCGGCTTTGCGATCAGCCGGGATGGGCCGCCGCTCGCCGACACCCGGTACAGCCCTTCGGATGTCGCGAACAGGATCGTGCCGTCGGCCCGCCACACGGCACCGGCCGGTCGGTCGGTGTTCGTGACGATCGTCTCGGGTGGGCCGCCGCGTGCCGGCGCCTTGAACAGACCTGTTTGGCTGAACCAGCCGACCCATTCGCCGTCGGGCGAAAAGAAAGGATCGAATGCCTGCCCGCTCGCCAGGGCGACGGCGTCCTTCTGGTCCAGCCGGCGCAGCCAGAGCCGGCTGAGCGACGCGTACGCGACGTTCGACCCGTCCTCGGAGATCGCCAGGTGGCGAGTGCCGTAGGGCTGGTAGGCCGGACGCTCCCGGAACGGCAGCGACACGCGAATGCTGCTTCGGAGCGGCTCGGCCGCGGGTCGCCGGGCCAGAGAGAAGCCTGCGAGTCCGGCGAGCAGGGCGAACAGCACAAGGCCGGCGATCCAGAGGCTGCCCGGCCTCGCGCCGAGCACACCCGCTGGCCGTCCGGTTCCCGCAGCGAGCGGCTCGGACGGGGCCAGCGCGTCTTCGAGGTCGATGCGCGCGTCACCGATGTGCTGCACCCGCCGGCTTGGGTGCTTCTCCAGGCAACGGCGGACCAAACGGCGCGCGATGGCCGGCGTTTCCGAAGGAAGCGCGGCGTAGTCCGGTTCGGCGCCGAGAATGCTCGCCAGCGTCTCTGCCAGCGTCCTGCGCAGGAACGGCGAGGTGCCCGTCAGCAGCTCGTAGAGGACGGCCCCGAACGACCAGATGTCGGCCTGGAAGCCCGCGGCTTCGCCGCGCGCCTGCTCGGGGCTCATGTAGGCGGGCGTGCCCAGCACCACCCCGGTGTGCGTGAGGCCGGCCGCCGGCGTAGCGAGATCGTCGCTGTGTGCCGGCCCCAGAGCCTTGGCCAGGCCAAAATCGAGCACCTTGACTCGTCCCTCCGGTGTCACCTTGACGTTGGCCGGCTTGAGGTCCCTGTGTATCACGCCCTTGCCGTGCGCCGCTTCCAGCGCCTGGGCGATCTGCAGGGCGAGGGTCAGGGCCTCCGAGACCGGGATCGCCCCGCCGCGCTCGATCCGGTCCTGCAGCGTCTCGCCCTCGACCAGCTCGAGGATCAGGGCGCGGGTCTCGCCATGCTCCTCGATCCCGTGGATCACGGCGACGTTGGGATGGTTCAACGCGGCCAGCAGCTCCGCCTCCCGCGTCAGCCGCGCCAGCCGGGCCGGCTCGCGGGCCAGCTCCGTCGGCAGCGTCTTGATCGCAACCTCGCGCCGGAGCCGGGTGTCGCGCGCCTTCCACACCTCGCCCATGCCACCCTTGCCGATCGGGCTCAGGACCTCGTACGGGCCCAGGCGAGTGCCAACCTGCATCTCGGGATCGCTAGCGCTGCACGCGCGCCGCGACGCCCTTCATGACGCGCTCCACTTCGGCGAGGCTCGCCATGGTGGTGTCCCCCGGTGTCGTCATCGCGAGCGCCCCGTGCGCCGCGCCGCACTCGACGGCCCACTGCGGGTCCTTGCCCGCGAGAAAGCCGTAGATCAGCCCCGAGGCGAACGAGTCGCCGCCGCCCACGCGGTCCCAGATCTCGAGCCCGTCGTAGGCGCGCGAGCGGTAGAGCTTCCCGCCGGTGTAGACGACCGCCGCCCAGTCGTTGACGCTGGCCGAGCGCACGGCGCGCAGGGTGGTGGCGACGGCCTGGAAGTTCGGGAACGCGGCCTTGGCCTGCTCGATCATCTTCTGGAAGTTCGCGGGGTCGAGCGCCTTCAGGTTCTCGTCGAGGCCTTCCACCTCGAAGCCGAGCGCCGCGGTGAAGTCTTCTTCATTGCCGATCATCACGTCGACGTGCGCCGCGAGCTCGCGGTTCACCTGCTGGGCACGCTGCTTGCCGCCGATCGACTTCCACAGCGAGGCGCGGTAGTTGAGGTCGTAGGACACGAGCGTCCCGCGCTTGCGGGCGGCCGCCATGGCCTCCTTCGCGACGAGCGGCGTCGTCTCCGAGAGCGCCGCGAAGATGCCGCCGGTGTGGAGCCAGCGCGCTCCCTCCGCACCGAAGATCCGGTCCCAGTCGACGTCGCCCGGCTGGAGCTGCGACACCGCCGTGTGGCCGCGGTCGGACGAGCCCACCGCCGCGCGCACGCCGAAGCCGCGCTCGGTGAAGTTGAGGCCGTTCCTGGCGGTGCGGCCGACGCCGTCGTCGGCGACCCAGCGCACGTAGCTCTGGTCGACGCCGCCCTGCAGGATCAGGTCCTCGAGCAGCCGGCCGACCGGGTTGTCGACGAAGGCGCTCACGAGTGCCGTGCGCAGGCCGAAGCAGCGCCTTAGCCCCCGCGCCACGTTGTACTCGCCGCCGCCCTCCCAGGCCTGGAACGAGCGCGTGGTGTGGATGCGCGTGTCGCCCGGGTCGAGGCGCAGCATCACCTCCCCCAGGCTCACCAGGTCGAAGCGGCACTCGGCGGCTGGCCGCAGCGTCAGGCTCATGCGTCGCTCACCTCAGGATGACCGAAGCGTGACGATACCAGAACCTCTTCAGGCGATCAGCATCGCGTCGCCGTAGGAGTAGAAGCGGTAGCGCTCGCGAACCGCTTCGCAGTACGCCGCGAGCAGCCGCTCGCGACCCGCGAAGGCGCAGGCCAGGAGCAGCAGCGACGAGCCGGGCAGGTGGAAATTGGTGACCAGGGCGTTCACGGCCCGGAACGCGTAGCCGGGCACGATCACGAGCGTCGTCTCGCCGGGTCCGGCGCGGAGGCGCTCTGCCTCGTCCGTCGCCGTCTCCAAGGCTCGCGTGACGGTGGTACCCACCGCCACGACGCGCGCGCCGCGCGCGCGCGCGCGCGCCAGCGCCGCGGCCGCTTCCACCGGAACGACGTAGCGCTCGGGCTCGACGCGGTGGTCGCGGACGTCGCTCACCTCGACGGGGCGGAACGTGCCCGGGCCCACGTGCAGCACGAGCTCGGTCCGCTCGACGCCGCGCGCCTCGAGGCGCGCCAGCAGTCCCGGCGTGAAGTGCAGGCCCGCCGTCGGCGCCGCGACGCTGCCCGGCTCGCGCGCGTAGACGGTCTGGTAGCGGTCGCGGTCGGAGGGACGGTCTTCGCGGTGGATGTAGGGCGGCAGCGGCGGGTGGCCGTGGCGCTCGAGCGCCTCGTCGTCGCTCATGCCGTCGGCCAGGAGGCGGACGCGGCGCAGGACATTCTCGGCGCCGCCGGGGACCTCTTTCGGGCTCGGCTTCTGCTCCGATGACGTCGGGACGTCCGGCTCGACGCGCACCTTCAAGCCGGGGGCGACGTCCACCAGCATTCCAGCACGCAGCCGGCGGCCGGGACGGAGCATCGCGTCCCAGAGCCCATCCTCGCGCCGCCGCACGAGCAGAATCTCGGCGCGGCCGCCCTGGGGCCGGCGACCGAGCAGGCGCGCGGGGAAGACTCGGCTGCGGTTGGTCACGAGGAGGTCGCCGGGCCGAAGTAGGTCGGGAAGCTCCGCGAACGTCCTGTGCTGGAGCGCGCCCGACCCGCGGTCCAGCACCAGCAGCCGCGACTGGTCGCGCTCCGCGAGCGGCTCCTGGGCCACGAGCTCGGGAGGCAGGGGGTAGTCGTAGGAGGAGAGTTGGAAATCTGGCTGGGTCATCGCCTTCCAAGGAGGACGAACGGCCGGGGTCCGTTACTCCTCAAGTGCGGCACTCGAAGGGGGGCGAAACGGTCGGGGCTCGTCACTCCTCAAGAGCGGCTCTCGAAGGGGGGCGAACGGTAACAGGGCTGCTGCTTCCTTTCTTGAGCTGGGGGGACTTCGTCCCCCCAGACCCCCCTTGGGTTGCTTACGAGAAGAGCTTTTTCTGGGGTGTCACGCTGTCCGGTATCGGGAGGCCCAGGTGCTCGTAGGCGCGGCGCGTGGCCGTGCGGCCGCGCGGGGTGCGGTCGAGGAAGCCGTGCTGCAGCAGGTACGGCTCGTAGATGTCCTCGATCGCGTCCGGCTCCTCGCTGATCGCCGCGGCGAGCGCGTTCACGCCGACGGGGCCGCCGCCGAACTTCTGGATGATCGTCAGCAGCAGGCGGCGGTCGACCTCGTCGAAGCCGTAGGCGTCCACCTCGAGCAGCGCGAGCGCGTCCTTGGCGACCGTGGCCGTGATCGCGCCGTCGGCGCGCACCTGCGCGTAGTCGCGCACCCGGCGCAGCAGGCGGTTCGCGACGCGCGGCGTGCCGCGGCTGCGCGAGGCGATCTCGTGCGCGCCGTCCGCGTCGATCGGGACGTCGAGGATGCGCGCCGAGCGCGTCACGATCCGGTGCAGGTCGGCCTCGGTGTAGAAGTCGAGGCGGTGGACGATGCCGAAGCGGCCGCGCAGGGGAGCCGTGAGCAGGCCCGCGCGTGTCGTGGCCGCTACTAGCGTGAAGGGCTTCAGCGGGATTTTCATCGAGCGTGCGCCGGGGCCGCTGCCGATCATCAGGTCGAGGCTCTGGTCCTCGAGCGCCGGGTACAGGATCTCCTCGACCTTCGCGTCGAGGCGGTGGATCTCGTCCACGAACAGGATCTCGCGCGGCTCGAGCGCTGTGAGCAGCGCCGCCAGGTCGCCGGCGCGCTCGATGATCGGGCCGGCCGTCGCCTTGATCGGCACCTGGAGCTCGGCGGCGATCACGTGCGCGAGGCTCGTCTTGCCCACGCCCGGCGGGCCGAACAGCAATACGTGGTCGAGCGCGTCGCCGCGCGCGCGCGCGGCTTCGATCGCCACGCGCAGGTTGGCGATCACCGGCGCCTGCCCGACGTACTCGTCGAGGCGGCGCGGCCGGAGCGACACCTCGAAGCCGAGGTCGTCGTCGATCGGCCGGCCGGTGATCAGGCGGTCGTTCACGGGCTTCTAGCTTAGCAGGGGCGCCTGGCTGCTCAGGACCGTCGCGAGACGGCCTGAAGCGCGGCGCGCAGCAGGTCCTCGAAGCGGCCCTCGCCGTGGTCCCGGAGCGCGCGCTCGACGCCGCGCTCGGCTTCCGGCCGCGAGTAGCCGAGGTGGAGCAGCGCCGAGACGAGGTCGTCGGTCGCGGCGCTGGGCGAGGCGGGCACGGCCGCCTCGGCCGCTGGCAGGTCCTGCATCTTGTCCTTGAGCTCGACCACGAGGCGCTCGGCGGTCTTCTTGCCGACGCCCGGAATGCGGGTCAGCCGTGCGATGTCGCTCGAGCGGAGCGCGGCCGCGAGCTCGGGGGCTTCGATCCCGGACAGGATCGAGATCGCGACCTTCGGGCCCACGCCCGAGACCGCGATCAGGCGCTCGAAGAGCTCCTGCTCCATGGCGGTGAGGAAGCCGAAGAGCGCGAGCGCGTCTTCGCGGACGTGGGTGTGGGTGAGCAGGGTGACCTCGGCGCCCGGCTCGCCGACGCGGTAGAACGTGCTGAGCGGGATCGTGACGCGATAGCCGACACCGCCGACGTCGACGACGGCCTCCTGCGGGGCCTTGCGCAGCAGGCGGCCGCGGAGCTGCGCGATCACCGCGTTCTCCGCTGGCCGCGGGCGGCTGGACCGAGCGTCACCTGGGCAGGCCCACGGACACGCGCTGGCACGCGAAGCAGAGTGCCACGGCGAGGGCGTCGGTCGCGTCGCCGGGCTCGGCGTCGGCGGCGAGCTCGAGCATGCGCGTGACCATGAACGCGACCTGGCCCTTCTCGGCGCGCCCGAAGCCGGTGATCTGCTGCTTCACGGTCGCGGGCGGGTACTCGTGGACCGGCACTCCGAGCTCCGCGCCCGCCAGCAGCACGACGCCGCGCACATGGCCCAGCACCAGCGCCGTCCGGGTGTTGGCCGCGTGGAACACGTCCTCGACCGCGAGCGCGTCCGGGTGCAGCCGGTCGATCAGCGTGGCGATGCCGGCGTGGATGTGGCGCAGCTTGTCCGGGAGTGCCAAGCGCTGGCCGGGCGCGAGCACGCCCATCTCGAGCAGGCGGTGGCGCCGGCCGTCGGTGTCGACGACGCCGTAACCCGTCCGCAGCGAGCCGGGATCGACGCCGAGGACGATCAAGCGCGCGCGGGGCTAGCCGGCCGCCGCTTCCTCCATCTCCTTCTCGGAGATGTCGGAGTTGTCCCACACGCTCTGCACGTCGTCGTTGTCGTCGAGCGCCTCGACCAGCTTCAGGAGCTGCTGCGCCTTCACGCCTTCGAGCGTGATGTTGTTCTCGGCGAGCTTCTTGACCTCGGCCTCGTCGGGCTCGATTCCGGCCTTCTGGATGGCGGCGCGCACGGCCTCGAAATCCTGCTGCGAGGTGTAGACGGTGAAGCCCGC
The DNA here is from genome assembly GCA_036559805.1 of Vicinamibacteria bacterium. Lineage (GTDB taxonomy): Bacteria > Acidobacteriota > Vicinamibacteria > Fen-336 > Fen-336 > DATBSL01. The sequence continues at coordinate 740 of DATBSL010000125.1, read as the reverse complement.
GCTCTCGGACTGGATGTCCTCGGCGCCCGCGTCGAGTGCGATCTCCATCAGCTTGTCTTCGGTCGTCTTGTCCGCGGCGATCGCGATGACGCCCTTGGGCTTGAACATGTAGGCGACGCTGCCGGCGCCGCCGAGGTTGCCGCCGTGCTTCGTGAAGATGTGCCGGATCTCGGAGACGCTGCGGTTGCGGTTGTCGGTCGAGCCCTCGACCAGGATCGCGACCCCGCCGGGCCCGTAGCCCTCGAGCAGCAGCTCCTCGTAGGTAGTGCCCTCGAGCTCGCCGGTGCCCTTCTTGATGGCGCGCGTGATGTTGTCGGCGGGCATGTTCGAGGCCTTGGCCTTGTCGACTGCGGTTCGCAGACGCGGGTTGCTGCCCGTGTCACCGCCCCCGATGCGTGCGGCGATCGTCATCTCGCGGATCAGCTTGGTGAAGAGCTTGCCGCGCTTGGCGTCGAGCGCGCCCTTCTTGTGCTTGATCGTGGCCCACTTGGAATGTCCCGACATGTCCTTCTCCTGCGTAGTCTTCGCGGAAGTCTAGCACCGGGCTCAACAAAAAAGCCCCGGTCCAATCGGACAGGGGCTCTCGGATCGAGTATGAAGAAAAAAGTCCCGGCAACGTCCTACTCTCCCACCAGGTCGCCCTGACAGTACCATCGGCGCAGGAGGGCTTAACGGCCGTGTTCGGAATGGGAACGGGTGTGGCCCCTCCGCCATGATCACCGGGATGAAATATCAAGCCT
>DATBSL010000124.1:0-15069 GCA_036559805.1 Vicinamibacteria bacterium | reverse complement strand
CGTCCAACTGCTAGAGGGAAGAGGTGATCCCATGGCCCAGTACGTCGACGGCTTCGTGGTCCCGGTACCGAGGAAGAAGATTCCGGCGTACCGGCGCATGTCGCAGAAGGCCGGAAAGATCTGGCGGGAGCACGGCGCCCTCGACTACCGCGAGTGCGTCGGCGACGACCTCAAGATCAAGGGAGTTCTGCCGTTTCCGCGCCTGGCGCGCACGAAGGCCGGCGAGACGGTGGTGTTCGCCTGGATCCTCTACCGCTCGCGAGCCCATCGCGACCGCGTCAACGCCAAGGTCATGAAGGACCCCCGCATGAACGACTTCATGCTCGAGTCGATGCCGTTCGACCCGAAGCGGATGGCCTGCGGTGGCTTCAAGGTCTTCGTTCAGGCCTGACGCGGGGCTCCGGCCGCGCAGTCCTAAGAAAGGGGCACGCGTGCGACGCGCCGGCCTGCGGGTTGGGCACGGTCGCCGCGACGGTCCTGGCGGGGCCCGAATCGTGAGCGCAGCGCCGGGAACCCGGTAGACTTCGGAGGTTCACAGCCTGTTGGACAGACCTGGGGTGAGTGATGCACGTGACAGTGGCTCTACTCGTGACCGTTGGGGCCGCGGCAGGCGCACAACCACGGGTCGCGCACTCTGGTAACCGCCTGCCGGTTGTCCCAGGTGCGGTGGATGTAGTACACGAGCGAGTCGGTGGCGCGCCCCAGGTTCGTTACGACGTGCGAGAGCCCCTTCCAGCGTCGGAGACCATCCGTCAGCTTGCTGATGCGATGTCGAAACGGGGGTGGACGCTGGCTGATCTGGGCAGCTTTCGGGATGATGCGCCGATGCTGCTTGCTCATCTGAAGTGGCTAGGCAGTCCCGTGACCCACAGTTGGGAGGGTCGCTGGCGAGATAGCCAGCGCCGAGAGGCCGCCTTCCACCTTTCCTATCGCTGTCCGTTGGAGCAGCACGGGCTGCACCCCGTATGGGTCCAAGTCTGGGGCGAGGTGTACGGCAGTCAGGAGGCCGAGAAACGAACCCGCGAGCGGCAGCACCAGACTGACAAGCAGCAGCGTATCCGCGACGAGCTGTGTCGGGCGGGTGCTCTAACGGACTCCTTCTGTGAGAAGTAGCACGAGGCTGCTTATCCAATGAAGGAGAAGCCGCCGGCGACAGACCCCAGTGATGCGTTCGCGTCTTAGACCAACGGCGCTCCTGCAGACCGTCGCGATCGTTGTGGCGATCCTCGCGTTCACGGCGGGCGTCATGGTCCTTGAGCGCCTGCCGAGCGTGTGGCTTCTGGTAGCCCTCGGCGTAGTGTGGTTCGCGGGGCTTGAGCTTGGTGTCCTGCCGGCCCTACTGGAGTGGTGGGCTGTGCGTCATGCCGAAAAGCACGGCGGCGTCCTTCGATCAGTCTGGTTCACGTATCGGCCCGAAGCACGCGAAGCCGCAGGACGCGAGCGGCAGCGTCGAGACACGCAGGACAATCCGTCTCTGTGGTGACAAGGCCCTGACGCACTGGAACGAAGATCGAGGGGCGTGGCCGGGGCGTAGGGCCGCGCAATCGTCAGGTGTTGAAAGGAGATCGGCATGAGCACCGTGATCGAGGGATGGTTGGCGCGAGCGCCCGAGCTCCGAAGCGCCCTGCGGATCGTGGCCGGCCTGATGTTCCTGATGGCCGGAACGACGAAGCTCTTCGCCTGGCCGATCGGAATGCCTCCGAACGGAGGCACGGCCGCCTTCGGAACTCAGGTCTGGATCGGTGGACTGCTCGAGGTCGTCTGCGGCGGTCTCCTCACCGTCGGGCTCCTGACGCGCCCGGCCGCGTTCCTGATGGCCGGCCAGATGGCCGTCGCGTACTTCCAGTTCCACTTCCCGCAGGGCTTCTGGCCCACCCAGAACGGAGGCGTGGGCGCCGTTCTCTACTGCTTCGTCTGGCTCTACTTCTCCGCCGTCGGGCCGGGGCCGTGGAGCGTGGACGCGCTGCGACGGAAGTCGTGAGGCGGCCAGGCCCTTCAGGTACGTCGCGGTAGACTCGGGAACGGAGGTTCGATGCGACTCGCCGCGACGTTCGTGGCCGTGAGCCTGTGCGCGCTCCCGGCCAGCGCCGACAAGAAGCTCGACGACGCGATCCGGAAGGCGGAGGCGCAGCTCGCCAAGGGAAAGGACGCGGAGGCGGTCAAGATCCTCCAGAAGGAGACCTCGCGCGCGCCGCGCGATCCAGAGCCACAGCTCGCGCTCGCGGCCCTGCAGCTCAGGCTCGGCAAGCTGGACGAGGCCGCAGGCGCGCTCGCGAAGGCGGGGGAGCTGGCCGGCGCAGCCGCCGCACCGGTACGCGCGCGCGTGCGGGCGACACAGTCGGCCTTCGCGCTGCGGTCGGGGAAGGCCGGCGACGCGCTGGCGTTCGCCCGCCAGGCGGTCGAGGCGGGCTCCGGGCCGGAGAGCCTTGCCGCGCTCGCGCGCGCGGAGGCGCGGCTCGGCGACCCGGCGGCGCGCGAGACCGCAGCGCGCGCGGTGAAGGACGCTCCCGCTTCGGCCGCCACTCAACTCGCCCTGGGCGACGCGCTGCTCGCGGCGCGGCTGGGCGCCGACGCCGAGGCCGCCTACCGCCGCGCGCAGCAGGCCGAGCCGCTCTCGGTGGCATCGGGCGCGGGGCTCGCGCTCGCGCTCGCGGCGCAGCGCAAGGCCGGACCGGCTCTCGAGGCGGCGCGCGCGGCCGTCGCGCTCGACCCGCGCGCCGCCGAGGCGCAGGCCGCGCTGGCGATGGCCGAGCTCGCGCGCGACCCCGAGGACAAGAAGAGCGAGGCCGTGGCCGCAGCCTACCAGGCGGTCTCGCTCGAGCCGAAGAGCGCCCTGGCGAAGCTCGCGCTCGGCCGCGCGCTCGAGAGCGGCGGCCAGCTCGACCAGGCTGCCGCCACCTACGCCGAAGCCGCGGAGCTCGACCCGTCGTGGGCCGCGCCCAGGGTCGGAGCGCTCGGGGTGCAGCTCGCGCGCGGCGACGTCGCGGGAGCGCTCGCGGGCGTGCGCGCGCTGCCTGCGGAGCAGGCCGCCACGGGCGGGGCGCAGCTCCTGCTGGGACGGCTGCTGTCGCGGCAGGAAGAGTGGACGGGCGCCCTCAAGTCGCTCGACGCGGCCGCGCTCGCGCTGCCCGGCCTGGCCGAGGCGCATGCGCTGCGAGCGACCGCGGCCTACAACGCCGGCGAGCTGAAGCTCGCCGGCGACGCGTCCGGGCGGGCCGTCGAACTCGACCCGGCCAACAGCGCCTACCTCGCGAGCCACGCCTTGTATCTCGGCTACGACCGCCGCCTCGAGCAGGCGCTCTCCGTGATGCAGAAGGCGATGGCGCTTCCCGGCGGCGAGACCCCCGACGCATTCATGGCGCTCGGAAGCGTGTACCGCAGCTTCAGGCCTCCGCGCGTGGCGGATGCGGTGGCTGCCTACGAGAAGGCGCTGAAGCTCGATCCGAAGAACGGGCAGGCGGCGCTCGGCGTGGCGGAGAGCTACCGCGCCGGCAGGCAGTGGTCGCGCGCGATCAGCGCCTACGAGCGCGTGTCGCAGTCCTTCCCGCGGCTCGACGGCGAGGCCGCGCTCGGCACCGCCTGGTGCTACCAGCTGAGCGGCGACGAAACCCGCGCCAAGTTCTACACGCAGGTCGCCGTCCGCGGCGGCGCGGACGTCGACGACATCCGCCAGGCGTTCGGGCGTCCCGGCGCCGGCAGCGACGAGCAGGCCGAGCTGGCCGAAGGGCTGCGCTCGAAGCACGCGGGCGTGCAGGCCCGCGCGGCTAAGGAGCTCCTCGAGATCGGCCGACCCGCCGTGCCGTCGCTCGCGGCCGCGCTCGACCGGAAGACCACGGCCCCCGCGGTGCGCGAGCTGATCGTCGAAGGCCTGGGCGGCCTGGGTCCCGCCGCGCGCGGGGCGCTGCCGCAGCTCGAGCGGCAGGCGACCGCCTCGGCGCAGGCCGCAATCGCGAAGATACGCGCCGCGCCCTGAGGCCGCGTCAGAGCGCCAGGGCGAACGGGGGAGACCACCGTGAGGCGATTCCATCAGGCGATGGTCAACCCCGAGCTCGGGAAGCGTTCGAAGAGGAAAGGAAACGCAAGCCATGAAGCAGCCGACCCCTCGTCGCAGGATCCTCCTGCTGGCGGCGGCGATCGCGGCGCCAGCCGCGGTCGTGGCCGCCGCGCTCGAGCGAAACGCAGCGGGCACGCCGGACGACCCGCTCATCGCGGGGTTCAAGGCCACCTATCCCGCCTCGGTCTCCGACGCGGTCGAGCTCGTCACCGGCAGGCCCGGCACCATGCGGCACGACATGAAGCTGGTGACCGGCAAGCCATTGGTCGGACGCGCCGTGACCGCGCTCGCCAGGCCCGCCGCGGCCGAAGCCGCGACACCCGCCCTCGCGACGAAGCACTCGGTCGAGATGATCGACGCGGCCGGGCCGGGCGAAGTCGGCGTGATCGTGATGGAAGGCACCTTGGACATCGCCGCCATGGGCAACCTGATGGGCACCGCGGCCAGTGTGCGCGGCATGGCCGGGATGGTCCTCGACGGCGCGATCCGCGACGTCTGGGACATCCGCCGCATGGGCCTCACGGTCTACGCGCGCTCGGCCACTCCCAGGACCGCCGTCGGCCACTACGCCACTGTGGCGAAGAACGTCCCGGTGGAGTGCGCGGGAGTGACGGTCCGCCCCGGCGACATCATCGTTGCCGACGAGGACGGCGTCGTGGTCGTCCCGCAGGAGCGGGCGGAAGAGGTCCTGAGGAAGGCGAAGGAGATCGACGACCGCGAGCGAGGCATGTTCCCGTTCATCCGGGAGCACAAGTCAATCCAGAAGGCGATCGAGCTCTTCGGTCGCATCTGACATCGCGATGAGCTTTCCGGCTTCCCGTCACATGGCGGTCGTCGTGCTCGTGGCTTCGTCCGTCTCACAGGAGGCCGTGGCGCAGGCCGCGCCCGGCGAGCCCGCGTGCGCGGCCCTCCGGCAGCTGCAGGTGCCGGGCGCCGCGCTGTCGGAGGTGAGTGCGGAGTGGTTCGCGCAGGGCTCGCCCCCGCCGCAGGAGCCGCCGTGGGTGCCTCCGCTCGCCGTCCCGTTGCCGGCCTATTGCCGGCTGAGCGCGACGCTCGACCGGCGCACCGGCGCCGATGGCCGGAGCTACGGCATCGGGTTCGCGCTGGCGCTGCCCGCCGGGTGGAACGGACGCTTTCTGTTCCAGGGCGGAGGCGGCCTGAACGGCCGCGTGGCGCCGCCGCTCGGACGCACGGGACAGGGCGATGCCGCGCTCACCCGCGGCTTCGCCGTCGTCACGACCGACACCGGCCACCGCGGCGAGGTCTTCGACGCGTCCTTCATGGCGGACCAGCAGGCAAGCCTCGACTTCGCCTACCAGGCGGTCGGGCGCGTGGCAGTGCTCGCGAAGCAGATCCTCACGCAGCACTATGGCAGGCCTGCCGCGCGGGCATATTTCATGGGCTGCTCGACGGGCGGGCGTGAGGGCATGCTAATGGCCCAGCGCTATCCGGCCTACTTCGACGGCATCGTCGTCGGCGCGCCGGCCATGCGCACGCACTTCTCCGGGATCGGGGACGAGTGGGTCGCGACGATGCTGAACAACGTCGCGCCGCTCGACGTATCGGGCAAGCCGGACGGGCGGCGCGCGTTCTCGCAAGCGGATCGCAAAGCGGTCGTCGACGGCCTGCTCGGCGCCTGCGACGCCACCGACGGGCTGCGCGACGGCATCGTCTCCGACCCGATCGGGTGCCGCTTCGATCCGGCCGCCCTGGTTTGCGCGGCCGAGAAGGCAGACGGCTGCCTCTCGGGGCCGCAGGCCGATGCCCTGGCCAGGGCGTTCGCCGGCCCGAAGGACTCGAAGGGGCGGCCGGTGTACCCGGGCTTCCCGTTCGACACGGGCATCGCCGCCACCCAGGGCATCCCGGGGCTGCTCGCCGGCAGCATGAACCCGGTGGGCGCGCCGTTCACGGCGACCAAGATGGACGTGGACACGCGGGCCGAGGACGCAGCCGCCCAGCCGCACATGCAGCTGACGTCGACCTGGAGCTGGACCAACCTCAACACGTTCTCGAGCCGCGGCGGCAAGCTCCTCTTTTTCCACGGCGTGAGCGACCCGTGGTTCTCGGCCCTCGACACGGTCGACTACTACGAGCGGATGACCCGGGCCAACGGAGGCGCTTCCGTCGTCACCGGCTGGAGCCGGCTCTTCCTGGTGCCGGGGATGGGCCACTGTGGCGGCGGCCCCGCGACGCTCGACAGCTTCGACATGCTGAGCGCGGTCGTGGACTGGGTCGAGAGCCAGAAGCCCCCGCAGGCCGTCCGGGCCACGGGCCGCAGCTGGCCCGGGCGCAGCCGGCCGCTGTGCCCCTACCCGTCGCACGCGCACTACAAGGGCTCGGGCGACGTCGAGGACGCCGCGTCGTTCGAGTGCCGATAGCGTGAGGCGTTCGCATGCATGAGGCTCTTGCGGCGGCCTCCACCGGCTGAGCTATCGTTCCCGGCGCGGTTGACGGAAGCTCATCGCTGACGCCTCGGAAGACCGAGCAAGGAAGCCCGAATGCTGAATGTCGCGCTGTTCGGCCCGCCCGGGGCCGGCAAGGGGACGCAGTCGGAGTCCCTCGTCGAGGAGTTCAACCTCTTCTACATCTCCACCGGCGACCTGCTGCGGCGGGAGCTCGCGGCGGAGACGAAACTGGGCCTGGAGGCGAAGAGCGTCATCGCCTCGGGAGGCCTCGTCTCCGACGAGATCATCGTGCAGCTGATCGAGAAGACCATCACGGAGCACCCGGAGGCGAACGGGTTCCTTTTCGACGGCTTCCCGCGGACGTACGTCCAGTGCTACATCCTCGAAGGCCTGATGCTGAAGCTGAGCACGTCGCTCAGCTGCCTCATCAGCCTCGAGGTGGACGAGGAGACCTCCGTCCGGCGCCTGCTGGAGCGCGGGAGGACGTCGGGCCGAACGGACGACAACGAGACGGTCATCCGCAACCGCTTGCGGGAGTACAACGAGAAGACGCTGCCCGTGCTCGATTTCTACCGCGAGCGCGGCAACTACCTGCGCGTCAGCGGCAACCAGTCCATCGGGGACGTGGCGGCCGACATCCGCGCCATCATCCGCGACGAGCTCGCGAAGCACCTCGTCAACGTGGTCGTGTTCGGCTACCCCGGCTCGGGCCGCGGCTCCCAGAGCGAAGCACTCGCCCGCAAGTACGGCCTCGAGTACGTGGCCACGGGTCCCCTGCTGGACCACGAGATCAGGGCCGGGACGGCCATCGGCCGCAAGATCGTCGCGCTCTACGAGAGCGGCCAGCTGGTTCCCGACGAGATGGTGGTGCAGCTGATCGAGACGAAGCTGGAGCGGTCGCGGGAGGTCAAGGGTTTCATCTTCAAGGGATTCCCGAGGACGCTCGTGCAGTCGTACATCCTGGACGGGCTCCTGCGGAAGGTCGGCTCCTCCATCTCGCGCAGCATCGAGATCCAGGTCCCGATGCTGGAGCTCATCAAGCGCCTCGACGCGCGCAGCCGCACCGAGCGCTGCATGCCCTACGACAACACCACCGCGAAGATCGTGAAGCGGCTGGCCGAGCACGAGACCAAGACCGTGCCGGTCATCGAGAAGTACAGCCAGCTCCACGGCGTCGTGAAGGTGGACGGCATGGGGAATTTCGAGGAGGTCTTCGAGCGCACGTCGAGCGTGTTGGAGAGCCTGTTCAGGGCCGGCTAGCGGGCCGTTCTGCCGCGGCCGATCCTGGAGCTTGTGGCTGCGGAGGTTAGAGAAGGCGGGCGGCGAGCCTCAACGCTCGGGCGACAAGCGGTAGAGCCTGGCGCCGTGCCACGGGACGACCGCAACGAGCTCCCGCTCGACGGAAGGGAGAGGCTCGTGCGTCCAAAGGTCGCGCACGCGCCAGCGGCCCGCGAGCGAAAGCTCCGCCAGCGAAGCGCCGATCGGCACTCCGGCCGGATCCGCGGGTTCCGCCGGCGGCAGCGCGTGGACGTAGAAACGCACGCTGGCACCGGTCGCTTGGGTCAACGCGCCGTCGTCGAGAGCGGCATAGGCGCGGAACCGGGAAGCCGACGGCGGAAGCCAGTACTCGACGAGCGACCGAGCGTGCGCCGCGATCCCGTAGCGAACCGGCCGCCCCTCGACCCGCATCGGGCCACCGCTCGGCGAGCGCTCGGTCGACGCCTCGCCCCAGCCCGCGGTCGCCTGCACCCAGGGCTGCTCCGTCAGTCTCCGCTCGGTACCGTCGTCCATCACCAGGCGGGGCTCCGTCCACAGCGCGTGGTCCCAGCCCGTGCCGTCCTCGCCGCCTTCCGCGACGAGCACCAGACGGGCACGGCCGCGCACGTCGACATCGACCTCGACCCCGTGCCCCGGTGTCGCCCGCGTTACCAGCGGGCTCGCGAGAGCGGGCGTCCGGAGATCCAGCGGGAAGCGGTCACGGGTGTTGAAGAGCGCGAGGTAGCGATCGAGCGAGCCCGGGACGTTCGCGGTCCAGGCGACGAGGCCGTCGCGGTCGAACAGAGGCCGATTGCCTTCGCTGTGCTGGTCGACGGCGATCACCTCGTCGTTCGTGAGCAGCCGGAGGGTGAAGGCGTCCGTCTTCGTCATGTCGCCGCCGTGGACGAGCGGCGAGCGGGCGATCGACCAGAGCGTCATCAGCGTGCGCTGCTCGTCGGGCGTGAAGCGCGTCGAGCGCCGGCCGAGGACGCCTAGCGGCAGCATGTCGGCGTCGGGCCAGTGTCCCGGTCCGCGATGAGGGTTCCAGCGCGCGAGCCTGTCGAACTGCTCGACGAGCGCCGGCCACGTATCCCAGAAGTCGTCGCTGATTCGCCACATGTTGGCGTGGTGGCTGACGTGATCGGCCGCCGTCAACGCCGTTTCGCCGGGCGAGAGGCTGAGGACGATCGGCCGGCCCGTGCGGTCGATGGCGCGCCTGATGGCCTCGATCTCCCGCTCGTGCTCGTGATACGGCCGGCTGATGTCGTCCACCTTGACGAAGTCGACGCCCCAGGACGCGATCAGCTCGAAGACCGAGTCGTAGTACGCCTGCGCGCCCGGCTTCGCCATGTCGACGCCGTACATGTCTGGATTCCACGGGCAGACGCTGGCCGGGTTGGCGATCTCCGCGGCCGTCACCGACGCTCCCTTGACGGGCAGCTTCCGCGCGACCGCCAGCCTCGGCACCCCGCGCATCAGGTGAATCCCGAGCTGCAGGCCCTTGGCGTGGACGTAGTCCGCGAGCGGCCGGAAGCCCGCACCGCGCGCCGCTGACGGGAAGCGATTCGGCGCCGGGAGCAGCCGACCCCAGGCGTCCATCGCCAACGGCGCGTCGGTCCGGTACGAGTGCCCGCGCGCTCCGGGCTCGTACCACTGGATGTCCACGGTCAGGATCCGCCAGCCGTGGGGAAGCAGGTGCGCGGCCATGAAGTCCGCCTGCTCCCTGGCCTGGGCCTCGGTGAGGGTCGTGCCGAAAGCGTCCCAGCTGTTCCAGCCCATGGGCGGCGTCACCGCCCAGTCCAGGAAGTCGGCTCTCGCCGGCGAACGCTCGGCGTCGGCGCTGGTGTACGGCCCGCGAAAGAATCCCGCGGCGGCCGCCGCGACTGCCAGCGACAGGAGCAGCAGCGAGGTGCGCTGCGGTCGTCTCGCCAAGGCGTTCTTCGTTCCGGAACGAGTCAGAGCGCCCGCGCGAACGGGATCTCGCGCAGGCGCTTTCCAGTGAGCGCGAAGATCGCGTTTGCGAGCGCCGGGGCGATCGGCGGGACACCTGGCTCGCCGGCGCCGGCGTGGGGGGCGCGGCTGTCGACGAGCTCGACGCGGGTGCGGGGCGCCTCGAAGATCCGGACGAGCGGGTAGTCGTCGAAGTTCTTCTGCTGGATCGCCCCTTCCTTCGCCGTGATCCGGCCGTAGAGCGCCAGGCTGAGCCCGAACACCACCGCGCCCTCCATCTGCGAGCGCACGCGGTCGGCGTTGGCCATCCGACCGACGTCGGCCACCATCCAGACGTCGTCGATGCGCAGCTGCTTCTTGTCGTCGAGCGAGGCGGCGACGACCGCCGCGATGTACGACAGGAAGCTGCGGTGGGCCGCGATTCCGACCGCCTTGCCGGCGCGCCGCGCCGCGTCCCAGCCCGAGATCTCCGCCACGCGCTCGATCACGTGTCGCAGCCGGCCGACGTCGATCGGGTGGCCGGCGGGAGCGTTTTCGAGCTCCTTCATCCCGACTTCCTGCGCCGTGAGCTGGCGGGCCGGGCCCAGCGTGTCGAGCAGGACTGCCTTCGGGTCGCGGCCGGTCGCCGCCGCCAGCTCGCCGATGAAGCTCTGCGCGGCGAAGCAGTGGTTGATGTTGTAGACCGAGCGCAGCCACCCGATCCGGACGTGCGCGCGCGCCTCGCAGCTCTCGAAGCGGACGGCTTTGGCCGTCAGCGGCAGGTCGTTGAGCCCCTGCAGCTCCCAGCCCGCCGCGCGGTCGACCTTCTTGTCGAACGTCGAGCCGATCGAGGGCGAGGCCACCCGGTGGCGCCAGGCGACGAGCTTCTGCTCCGCGTCGAGGCCGGCGTCGATGCGCTGGGTGCTGACAGCGTGGTAGTAGCCGTGCTGAACGTCGTCTTCGCGCGTCCACTGCACGCGCACCGGGGCGCCCGCGGCCTTCGACAGGAGCGCTGCCTCGACGATGAAGTCGGGCTTCGACTTGCGGCCGAAGCCGCCGCCCAGGTAGGTCACGTGGAGCGTGACCTTGGCCGGCTCGATCCCGAGCGCCGTCGCGACCTCCTTCTGGGCGGTCTGCGGGTCCTGCGACGGAGCCCACAGCTCGCACGAGCCGGCGGAGACACGCGCCACCGCGGCCGGCGGCTCCATCGGCGTGTGCACGAGGTGCGCCACGTGGTACTCGGCCGTGAGCACCCTGGCCGCGCCGGCGAGTGCTTTCTCGACGTCGCCCACCTCGCGGGCGACCTTGCCCGGCGCGTTCACGGCGGCGTGCAGCGTCAGCCTGTAGGCCTCCGAGTCGTACGCCGCGTTCGGCCCGTTGTCCCACTCGACGACGAGTGCCTTGCGCCCCTGGAGCGCGGCCCAGGTGTGGTCGGCGACGACCGCGACGCCGCCTAGCGGCTGGAACTTCGCGGGCAGCTCGAGCTCGGGCATGCGGACTACCTTGCGCACGCCCGGCACGGCCAGCGCCTTCGTGTCGTCGAGGCTCTTGACGCGGCCGCCGACGACCGGCGGCCGCGCGATCACGGCAGTCAGCATGCCAGGCAGCCGGATGTCGGCGCCGTAGGCCGCCTTGCCGGTGACGAAGGCGGGGCCGTCGACGAACGGCAGCGGGCCGCGGCTCTTCACGAGCTCGGCGTCCGGCCGCAGCGTGACCGTCTTTGCGTCCGGCACGGGCAGCGCCGCCGCGGCCTCGGCCAGCTCGCCGAACCCAGCCTTCTTGCCCGTCGCGGGATCGTGGACGGCGTGGTCGTGGACGATCAGGCGCTCGGCCGGAACTCCCCAGCGAGCGGCGGCCGCGGAGCTGAGCATGCTGCGCGCCGTCGCGCCTGCGAGGCGCATCACGTCGTAGAAGTCTTTCACGCTGTGCGAGCCGTCGGTGTTCTGGTCGCCGTAGCGCGCGTCGGCGTCGCCCTGGACGATCGCGACCCGCGCGAAGTCGGCGCCGAGCTCGTCGGCCAGCACGAACGGCAGCGACGAGCGGATGCCCTGTCCCATCTCGGAGCGCGAGCAGACGATCGTGACGATTCCGTCCGCGCCGATCTTGACGAAGTGCGTCGGCAGGAGCTGCGACGCGAGGCCGCCCTGCGCCTCGACCGGAGGTGCCATGCGCACTCCCAGCACCAGCCCGCCGACCGCCCCGCCGAGCGCCACGACGAAGAAGCGCCGGCCGACCTCGAGCTCGGGGACTGCGGCTGGCGCCGTCATCGCGCGGCTCCCTTCGCCGGCTGGCGGGCGGCCGTGTGGACGGCCTCGCGGATGCGCTGGTAGCACCCGCAGCGGCAGAGGTTGCCGCCGAGCGCCTTGTCGATGTCCGCGTCCGTCGGCCGCGGGTTGGCGTCGAGCAGCGCCGCGGCGCTCATGATCTGGCCGGGCTGGCAGAAGCCGCACTGAGGCACGCCGAGCTCGCACCAGGCTTTCTGCAGCGGATGGTTCCCGCCATTCGAGAGCCCTTCGATGGTGGTGACCTTCTGCTTCGCGGCGGCGCTCACCGGCGTGATGCACGAGCGCACCGCCATGCCGTCGAGGTGCACTGTGCAGGCGCCGCAGTAGGCCTCGCCGCAGCCGTACTTCGTGCCCGTCAAGCCGACGATGTCGCGCAGGGCCCAGAGCAGGGGCATCTCGGGATCGGCTTCGACCGTGTGCTCGACGCCGTTGACGTTCAGCTTCAGCGTGCTCATGTTCAAGCCTCCACGGCTGCGGGATGACTCGTTTCCTACCCCTGTCGCGCCCGCCTTGCAAGCTCAATCTCGCACTGCGGCGGGGTCGGTCAGAAATCGAAGCGGTCGACGTTGTCCTTCGTGAACGTGAACGGCGTGCCGAGCAGGATGTTGTCGCCTTCGACGCGCAGCGTCTTCAGCCGGCCGGCCTCGAACGACGTCGCTCCCGGCTGGAGCGTGCCGCGTCCGAGCGCCGCCGCGGCGTGGAGAGTCAGGTAGCCGAGGTCCTGCGTGTTCCAGAGCACGACCGAGTCCAGGACACCGTCCTTCAGATAGGGCTTGGCGTCGTTCGGCAGCCCCAGGCCGGTCACCTTCACGTCGCTGCGGCCCGACTGCTTCACGGCCTCGGCCGCACCCGGGACGGCGGGGGACGCGATCGCCATGACCACTCTGACATTCGGGTAGGCCTTGAGCAGCGCCTGCGTCTCGTCGAAGGCGCGCTTGCGGTCGTCGTCGCTCGGGCGGATGTCGGCGAGCTTGAGCCCCGTGTGCTTCGACTCGAGCAGCGCCCGCATCTCCTTGATCCACTCGTTCTGGTTGGCCGCGGTCAGCGACGCGGTGACGATCGCGAACTCGCCGGCGCCGCCCAGCAGGCGGCTGGTGTGGTCGAGCAGCGTCTCCGCGATGCCGCGCGGCGTCGCCTGGTTGACGAAGAACTCGCGCGCGTCGGGCAGCGCGTCGGCGTCGAACGTGAGCACCTTGATGCCGCGGCCGCGCGCCTTGCGCAGCACGGTCGAGAGGCCCTCGCGGTTCTCGACGCTCACCGCGATCACGTTCACGCCGCGCGTGATCCAGGCCTCGACCACCTCGTTCTGCTTGGCCGCGTCGGTCTCGGTGGGCCCGTCCCACAGCAGCTTGACCCCGAGCTCCTTGGCGGCCTCTTCCGCCCCCTGGCGGCAGCTCGCGAAGTAGGGGTTGCCCTTGTTCTTCGGCATCATCGCCACCGTCAGGCCTTCAGTGGCCGCGCCGCCGCCACCGCCGCCGCACGCGACCGTGGCCAGGAGCCACAAGAAGGAGAGGGCACGTCGCGTCATGAGGCCTTCCTTTCGCGCGAGAGGGCGAGCGCCAGCAGCAGAAGCATACCCGTGAGTATGCCCGCGAGCTCGGCCGGCTGGTCGGCGAGCCGCAAGCCGTTCTGCAGCAACGCGAGAACGAAGAGACCGGCCAGCGTGCCGGCGACGCTCGCCCGGCCGCCGAAGATCGAGGTGCCGCCCAGCACCACCGCCGTGATCGCGAGCAGCTCGAAGCCCGTGCCGGCGTCGGCCTTCGCCTGGCCGAGGCGGGCGACGTATACGAGCGCCGCGACGCCGGCGCAGGCGCCGGAGAGCACGTAGACGAGCCGCAGTCTGGCGCCGACCGGCACGCCCGCGTGGCGCGCGGCCTCGGGCGCGTAGCCGATCGCCTCGAGGCCGCGTCCGACGACGGAGCGCTGGACGAGCAGCCAGAAGAAGAGGCCCGCGGCCGCGAGCACGGGCAGCTGCGCAGGCACGCCGCCGAGAAACGTCCCCTGGCCCAGGCCCAGGAAGGCGTCGGAGAAGCCCGTGTAGTTGGCGACGCCGCCGGTCGCGGCCTCCGCCAGCCCGCGGTAGAGCGAGTACGTCCCGAGCGTGACGATGAGCGGCGGCAGGCGCAGCGCCGTGACCAGCCAGCCGTTCAGCAGGCCGCCGAGCGTCCCCGTGGCGACGGCGAGCGCCGCCGCCAGGGGCACGGCGAGGCCGGCCTCGCGCGCGAGCCAGCCGAAGACGACGGCGCACAGCCCGAGCAGCGAGCCGACCGAGAGGTCGATGCCTCCCGTCGCGATCACCGCCGTGAGCGCGAGCGCCAGGAGTCCGACCTCGACGCTGGCGCGCACGATCTCGAAGCCGTTCGCGAGCGTGAGGAAGTTGTGGCCGAAAACGCCGAAGGCCACGAGCTCCAGGGCCAGCAGGCCGAGGAGCGGGGCGGTCGGGCCGAGCGCGCGACGCTCAGCCACGATCCGCTCCGCGCTGGCGCGCGGCTTCGCCCGCGACGGCCAGCAGCACGATCGCGCCTTGCAGGGCACGGTCCCAATGCGCCTTGCCGCCGAGGAAGACGAGCGCCGGGCCGAGGACCGCAAGGAACAGCACGCCGAGCAGCACGCCGAGGCTCGAGCCGCGGCCGCCGCTGATCGCGACGCCGCCCACGACGACGGCCGCGATGACCCGCAGCTCGAGGCCGACGCCCGCGTTCGCCTGCACGTCGATGAACTGCAGCGTCGTGAGCACCGCCGCGAGCCCGCTGAGCGCGCCCATCACCACGAACACGCCGAACACGACGCGCCGGGGGCGCAGGCCCAGAAGCCGCGCCGCCTCGGCGTCGGAGCCCGTCGCGTAGACCGCGCGGCCGGCGCGCAGCGACACGAGGCCCCAGGCAACGGCCGCGAACACGAGCGCCGCGGTGACGACGATCAGGATCCGGCCGCCGGTCTGCCCGAGGCCGAGCCACTGGAAGCTCGCGGGCAGCCCGCGCACCCAGGCGCCCTCGGTCGCCCAGCGCAGGCCCTCGCGCCACGCGACCATCGTCGCGAGCGTCACGACGATCGAGGGAAGCCCGAGCCCGGCGACGAGCCCGCCGTTCACTGCGCCGAGGCCGGCGCCCGCGGCAACCGCGGCCGCCGCGGCCAGCGG
>DATBSL010000123.1:0-31313 GCA_036559805.1 Vicinamibacteria bacterium | reverse complement strand
GCGAGCGTGCGGCCGAGGTAGATCTCGTGGTCGAGATCGACGCTGACGATCGCCGAGGCGACGGGCTCCGCGACGTTCGTGGCGTCGAGCCGGCCGCCGAGGCCCACCTCGAGCACGGCCACGTCGACGCGCTCGCGGCGGAAGTGCGCGAAGGCCGCGGCCGTGAGTATCTCGAAGAAGGTCGGATGGCCGCGCAGCACGCGCCGCGCCACGAGCCGCGCCGCGGCGTCCCTCACCTCGTGCACGGCGCGCGCAAAGGCGGCGTCGGTGATCGCCCGCCCGTCGACCGTGATGCGCTCGTTGACCCGCACGAGGTGCGGCGACGTGTAGCGCCCGGTCCTGAGCCCCGACGCGCGCAGTGCCTCGTCGCAGTACGCCGCGACCGAGCCCTTGCCGTTCGTGCCCGCGATGAGCAGCGTCGGGTAGGCGCGCTCGGGGTGGCCCATCTCGGCCACGAGCGCCCGCATCGTCTCGAGGCCGAACTTGATCCCGAAACGGACCCGCTGGGCGAGATACAGCCCGGCGACGCGGTGGGCGGGGAGACGGACCATCGCGGGGAGGATAACGGAACGAGCTGGAGAGCGACGAACCAGAACAACGGACAACGGAACCGGGCCAACAGCACGGCTCAAAAATCCTTCGAAGAGCCCATCGCCAGCCGGGGGGGCTCTTCGAAGGATGGAATGTGTGGAAAAGTGGAAGAAAATGTGGAAGACTTCTAGGCCGCTGTGTTCAAAGGGACTTATCGGCATCGAATCGACGGCAAGGGGCGGCTGCCGATCCCCGCGGCGTTCCGGCGGGCGTTGGGCGAGGAGGGCTTCGTCGTCGTCACGCAGCTCGACGCGTGTCTCGCGGTCTACCCGCCGGCCGAGTGGGCGCGGCTCGAGGGGCAGCTCGCCGCGCTGCCCGCGTTCAGCAAGGCGGTGAAGGCGCTCACGCGTCTCGTGGCGAGCCGCGCGGCGGACTGCGAGATCGACGGCCCGGGGCGCATCCTGCTGCCGCCCGCGCTGCGAGCGGCGACAGCACTCGCGCGCGACGCGGTCGTGATCGGCGTGCTGAACCGGTTCGAGGTGTGGACCCCCGAGGCCTGGGACGGCTTCGTGCGCGAGTCGGAGCGGCTGCTGGACGACGCCTCGATCGAGATCCAGTGGCCTCCGCCGCCCCTGCCTCCGGCCGGCGCCACCCCGCCGGCCTCCGGAGCCCGCTCCGGACGTCGCGATCCACAAGCAAACTCCAACGGCTAGTGCACTTTCGCCTTGACACCCTCCGGAACCGGAGTCTAGACTTCGTGTGGAATTTTGTGGAGTGTAGTGGTCTATCTGCCGTCCCTGGTGGGACGGCAGGGAGGCGACTCCCTGCGAGGGACACGTCGACGAAATGCTGCGTGGCAATCATCCGGCGCGCATCGACGACAAGGGACGGCTGAAAGTCCCGAACGGATTCCGCACGGCGATCGAATCGCAGTGGGGGATGGAGCTGTTCGTCACGAGCGTGACCGGCGAGTTCGTGCGCCTCTACCCGATGGCGGTGTGGCTCGAGATCGAGCGCCGCATCGCGGCGATGCCGTCCGCGCACCCGTCGCGCCTGCGCTTCCTCGACCGCGTGAACTTCTTCGGCCAGGTGGCGACGATGGACCGCCAGGGCCGGATCGTGATCCCGCAGCTGCTGCGCGACAGCGCGCTGATGACGGGCGATGTGAGCGTCCTCGGCCTGCAGAACCAGCTCGCGGTCTGGAACCTCAAGCGCCTGCAGGAGCGGCTCAAGAAGGAGCCCTTCACCGACGAGGACGGGAGGCTGCTCGCGGAGCATGGAATCTGATGCGGGCCACGTCCCGGTCCTGCTCGCGGAAACACTGGAGCTGCTTGCCGTGACCCCTGGCGGGCTGTGGGTCGACGGGACGCTCGGGCTCGGCGGCCACGCCGAGGCGGTGCTGCGCGCGTCGTCGCCCGACGGGCGCCTCGTCGGGCTCGACCGCGACGGGGAGGCGCTCGAGCACGCCCGCGAGCGGCTGCGGCCGTTCGGCGAACGCGCGCGGCTCGAGCACGCCGACTACCGCGAGATCCCGGAGCGCCTCGGCGGCGAGCCCGCGAGCGGGATCCTGCTCGACCTGGGCGTCTCGTCGCTGCAGCTCGACGACGCCGAGCGCGGCTTCAGCCTGCGGCGCGACGGCCCGCTCGACATGCGCATGGACAGGAGCGCGCGCGGCACCGCCTTCGAGCTCGTGAACCGCCTGCGCGAGAGCGAGCTCGCCGACCTCCTCCACGAGCTGGGCGAGGAGCCGTTCTCGCGCCGCATCGCGCGGGCGATCGCGCGAGCGCGCGAGCGCGCGCCGATCCAGACCACGACCGAGCTCGCCGAGATCGTGCGCCGCGCGGCGCCGCGCAGCCGCCGGCCCGGCTTCCATCCCGCGACGCGCACGTTCCAGGCGCTGCGGATCCGCGTCAACCGCGAGCTCGACGGGCTCGGCGACGCGCTCGAGCGCGCGGCCGCCTGCCTGCGTCCCGGCGGGCGCATGGTCGTGATCGCCTTCCACTCGCTCGAGGACCGGGCGGCCAAGACGTCGTTCCGCGCGCTGGCGTCGCGCGGCTTCGCGCTCGTGAACCGCAAGCCGCTGCGTCCCGGAGCGGACGAGACGCGGAGAAACCCGCGCGCGCGCAGCGCGCGGCTGCGCGCGCTCGTGCGCGAGGAGGCCGCGGCATGAAGAGCGAAGGCGTCGTGCGGCTCGGCAGGCCGATCGACAACTCGCGCGTGGTGCGCCAGGTCGACCCGCGCTCGCGGCGCGAGATCCTGCTGCTGATCCTGCTCGTGAGCGTGCTGGCGGCCGGGCTCGGGCTCTACGCCTGGCCGGCGCTCGAGATCCGCCGCGCGGGCCAGGCGGGTGCGATGCTCGACCGCGAGAAGCAGCGGCTGATCGAGGAGAACCGCAAGCTGCGGCTCGAGAAGGCCGCGCTCGAGAACCTGAAGCGCGTCGAGACGATCGCGGCCCGGGAGCTGGGCCTGCAGCCGCCCGCGCCCGAGCGCTCGGTGGTGGTCGAGGTCGAGAAGCCGAAGGCGCCGGGCACCACGGTCGCGACTGCCTCTCAGCGCGAAACGAAGGCCGGAGAGGCTCGACCCTGAGACACGAGCGCCCCCCGCTGGTCCCTCACGCGAGCTACGCGGACGCGGCGAAGCCGCGCGAGCGCCGCACGCGGCTGCGGCTGATGCTGCTCGCGCTCTCGGTCTCGCTGTGGGCGCTCGTGATCGGGATCCGGCTGGTGCACGTGCAGGTGCTGGGCCGGTCGTTCTTCGAAGAGGCCGGGACGCGCCAGAGCGAGCGCACGCTCAACCTGGATCCGCGCCGCGGCCCGATCCTGGACCGCGCGGGCCGGCCGCTCGCGGTCTCGGTCGACGCGGAGAGCCTGTACGCCGTGCCGCAGGACGTGGCGAACGCGCCCGTCACGGCGCAGGCGCTCGCGCGAGCGCTCTCGCTCGACGCGGCCGGCCGGCGCGAGGTGCTGGGGAAGCTCCAGCAGAAGAGCCGCGCCTTCGTCTGGATCCAGCGCAAGCTCGATCCGGTCACCGCGCGACGCGTGCGCGAGCTGCAGCTCGACGGGCTCGGCTTTCTGACCGAGCACCGCCGCTACTACCCGCAGCGTGAGCTCCTGGCTCACGTGCTGGGCTACGTTGGCGTCGACAACGAGGGCATGTCCGGCGTCGAGCACGCCCTCGAGAAGGACATCCGCGGCCGGGCGGCCAAGGTCGTCGTTCACACCGACGCGCGCCGCCGGCCGGTGGCGCAGACCGAGCGGCCCTCGACCGACGGCGCCGCCGTCACGCTGACGATCGACGAGCGCATCCAGCACATCGCGGAGCGCGAGCTCGAGCGCGCGCTCGCCGAGACCCAGTCGCTGGCCGGCAGTGTCGTCGTGATCGAGCCCTTCACGGGCGAGGTGCTGGCGATGGCGGGCCGGCCCGCCTTCAACCCGAACCGCTACAACGCCTCGCCGAGCTCGCGCTGGCGCAACCGCGCGGTCTCCGACGCCTTCGAGCCGGGCTCGATCTTCAAGATCGTCACGGCGGCGGCCGGCCTGCAGGAGAGTGTCATAGCACCGGGGGAGATCGTCGACTGCGGCAACGGCCGCATCGAGATCGCCGGCACCGTGATCAACGACCACGCGGTCTTCGACCAGCTCACCTTCACGCAGGCGGTGACGCGCTCGAGCGACATCGGCATGATCCGCGTGGCGCAGCGGCTGGGCCGCGACAACTTCGCGCGCTACGTGCGCGATTTCGGCTTCGGCGCGACGAGCGGGATCGACCTGCCCGGGGAGTCCGCGGGTCTTTTCCGCCCGACCGCGCGCTGGAGCGCGCTCTCGCTGCCCTCGCTCTCGTTCGGCCAGGAGATCGGCGTGACGGCGCTCCAGATCACGATGGCCGCGGCGGCGGTCGCCAACGGCGGCTACCTGATGAAGCCGTTCGTGGTCCGGCGCGTCGAGGACGCCGAGGGGCGCCTCGTCCGCGAGACGAAGCCGATCGTCGTGCGCCGCGTGCTCGAGCCACAGACCGTGGACGCGCTCACGACGATCCTGCAGGAGGTGGTGACGAGCGGCACCGGTCAGCGCGCGGCGCTGCCGGGTTTCCGCGTGGCCGGCAAGACCGGCACCGCGCAGAAGATCGACGCGACCGGGCGCTACTCGATGATCGACCACGTGGCGTCCTTCGTCGGCTTCACGCCGGCCACGCGCCCTGCGCTCGTGGTGCTGGCGTCGCTCGACACGCCGCGCGGGCCGAAGAACCAGGGCGGCGACGTGGCGGCGCCGCTCTTCGCGCGCATCGCGGAAGGGGCGCTGCGCGTGCTGGCGGTTCCACCCGACGACGCCGCGCGCGTGCTGCACGCGGTGGCGGTGGTGCCCGAGAGCCTGACGCCGGCGGCCTACCGCCCGCGCGCGCCGGCGCGGCCTTTGGTCGAGCCGCCCGCCGACGAGCCGGGCCTGATGCCCGACCTGCGCGGGCGCCCGGCCCGCGAGGCCGCGATCGCCGCCGCCCGCCGCGGGCTGGTGGTCGAGCTGCGCGGCTCGGGCAGCGTGGTAGCCCAGTCGCCCGAGCCGGGCGCCGAGATCGAGCCGGGGCTCACCTGCCTTCTGACGCTCGGCCGGGAGGGCCAGCCGTGAAGCTCGGAGATCTCGTCGCTCGCGTCCCCGGCGCGCAGCTCCACGGCAACCCGCAGCTCGAGGTCACGAGCGTGACGCACGACTCGCGCCGCTCGGGGCCCGGCAGTCTGTTCGTCGGGATTCGCGGCCTGGCGACCGACGGCAACGAGTTCGCCGAGGCGGCGCGCCGCAAAGGCGCCCTCGCCATCTGCTCCGAAGAGCCGCCGCGCGGCGAGGGAGCCTGGGTGACGGTGAAGAACGCGCGTGAGGCGCTCGCGCTCTTCTCCGCCGCGGTGCTCGGCGATCCCGCCCGCTCGCTGGACCTGGTTGGCGTGACCGGCACCAACGGCAAGACCACGACCACCTACCTGATCGACTCGGCGCTGCGCGCCGCGGGCGAGAGCGCAGGCCTCGTCGGGACGGTGGAGTACCGGATCGGCAACCGCATCGCCGAGGCGGTGCGCACGACACCCGAGTCCTCCGACCTGCAGGCGCTCTTGCGCGAGATGGTGGACGCCGGCTGCCGGCGCGCGGTGCTCGAGGTGTCCTCGCACTCGCTCGCGCTCGAGCGCGTCCACGGCCTCGAGTTCCAGGTCGCCGTCTTCACCAACCTGACGCGCGACCACCTCGACTTTCACGGCGACATGGACGCGTACTTCGCGGCCAAGCGCGTGCTGTTCGAGAGGCTGCTGCGGCCGGACGGCCACGCGATCGTCAACATCGACGACGACCGCGGTGCCGCGCTGGCGCGCGTTTCGCGCGGGCGGGTCTGGAGCTACTCGCTCGAGAACCCGAAGGCGGACCTCGTCGCCGAGCAGCTGCGGCTCGGGCTCGACCGCACGCGGCTGCGCGCGCGCACGCCCGCGGGCACGCTCGAGATCGAAAGCGCGCTCGTCGGCCGCTTCAACGTCCAGAACCTGCTCGCGGCGCTCGGCGCGGGACTGGCGCTCGGGCTGCCGGCCGACGTCGTCCAGCGCGGGCTCGCGGCGCTGCCCGGCGTGCCGGGGCGGATGGAGAAGGTCGCGCTAGGCCAGGACTTCACGGTGCTCGTCGACTACGCGCACACCGACGACGCGCTCAAGAACCTGCTCGAGACGGTGCGCGGCCTCGGCCCGCGCCGCGTGATCACGGTCTTCGGCTGCGGCGGCGACCGCGACCGCAGCAAGCGCCCGCTGATGGGCGCGGTGGCTGCGCGGCTGAGCGACGTCGTGATCCTGACCTCCGACAACCCGAGGAGCGAGCCGCCCGAGGCGATCCTCGAGGAGATCCGGCGCGGCATCCCGGCGGCGCGCGTGCAGGACACGCACGTGATCCCCGACCGCCGCGACGCGATCGCGCGCGCGCTCGAGATGGGGCGCGAGGGCGTCTGCGTGGTGATCGCCGGCAAGGGGCACGAGACCTACCAGGTGCTGCGCGAGCGCACCGTTCCGTTCGACGACCGCCAGGTGGCGCGCGACGTGCTGGCTCGCCTCGCCGGGGCGGGGGGGAAGAGGTGAGCCCGGTCATGACCGCGACGGGGCTTTCCCTGGAGCGCCTGCTGGAAGCGACGGGCGGCCGCGCGAGCGCGCCTGCTCGCGAGCTGGTCCTGACGTCTTTCTCGATCGACTCGCGCACGCTCGAGCCCGGCGCGCTCTTCGTGGCGATCCGCGGACAGCGCTTCGACGGGCACGACTTCCTGGCGCAGGCCGCTGCGCGCGGCGCCGTGGCGGCCCTCGTCGAGCGCGAGCTCGAGGCGCCGGCGGGGCTCGTGCTCGTGCGCGTGCCCGACACGACGCAGGCGCTCGCGGCGCTCGCCAGCGCCGTGCGCCGCGCGCTCGCGGTGCCGGTCGTGGCCGTCACCGGCTCGGTGGGCAAGACCACGACCAAGGACATGACGGCGGAGCTCCTGCGCGCGCTCGGGCCGGTGCTGAAGACCGAGGGCAACCTCAACAACCAGTACGGCCTGCCGCTCACGCTGCTGCGGCTCACTCCCGCGCACAAGGCCGCGGTCGTCGAGCTCGGAATGTCGGCTGCCGGCGAGATCCGTGCGCTCACGAAGATCGCCGAGCCGGACGTGGCCACGATCACGCGGATCGCCCCCGTCCACCTCGAGTTCTTCGCCTCGCTCGACGCGATCGCCGACGCCAAGGCCGAGATCCTCGAGGGGCTCCGGCCCGGCGGGACCGCGGTGCTGAACGGCGACGACCCCCACGTCGCGCGCATCGGACGCGGCTTCCCGGGCCGCGTCGTCTGGTACGGGCGCGACCGCAGCTTCGACGTCTCGGCCGAGCGCTGGCGCGGGACGGGCTTCGGCATGCGCTTCGACATGCGCCTGGCGGGACGCACGCTCGACGTGGCGCTGCCGCTCGCCGGGCCGCACTTCGCCACGAACTTCCTGGCCGCTGCCGCGGTGGCGCACACGCTCGGCGTCTCGCCGGACGCGATCGTGGACGCCGCAAAGCACCTGCGGCCGGCGCGCCACCGCGGCGAGCTCCGGCGCCTCGGCGAGGGCGTGATCGTCCTCGACGACTGCTACAACTCCTCGCCCGCGGCGCTCGAGGCGGCGGTCGTGGCGCTCGGTCTCGTGCCCGGCCTGCGCCGGGTGGCCGTCGTCGGCGACATGCTCGAGCTCGGAGAAGCCGGCCCGCGGCTCCACCGCGAGGCGGGCCGCGCGCTCGCCGGCCGCGTGGACCTGGTGGCGGCGATAGGCCCGCTCTCGAAAGCGATCGTGGAAGGGGCGCTCGAGGCGGGGCTGCCCGCGAAGGCCGTCGTCCACTTCCACGACGCCGCGAGCTCCCTGGCCGCCGTCGTGAGCCTGGTGACGCCGGGAGACGCCGTGCTGGTGAAGGCCTCGCGCGGCATGCGGCTCGAAGAGGTCGTGGACGCGCTCGCGCGGCGCTTCGGGGAGGCGGCGAGCTAGATGCTCTTCCACCTGCTCTACGCGCTGCGCGGGGAGCTCTCGGCGCTCAACGTGACGCGCTACATCACGTTCCGCACCGCGATCGCCGCGCTCACGGCGCTCTTCCTGGTGCTGCTGCTGGGCCCGTGGATGATCGAGCGGCTGCGCCGGCTGCAGATCGGCCAGTTCATCCGCGACGAGGGACCGCAGGCGCACAAGGCGAAGGCCGGCACGCCGACGATGGGCGGGGTCCTGATCCTGATCGGGATCCTGGTGCCCACGCTGCTGTGGGCGGACCTCAGCAACCTCAACATCTGGATCCTGATGCTGGCGACCACGGCCTACGGCGCCGTGGGCTTCGCCGACGACTACATCAAGGTCGTGAAGAAGCGAAGCCTGGGGCTCACCGCGCGGAGGAAGCTCTTCTGGCAGTTCGCGATCGGGCTCGCGGTCGGGCTCGCGATCGTGGCGCTCGCCCAGGACCAGCCGCGCGAGTACTCGACGCGCGTGCAGTTCCCCTTCGTCAAGCAGCTCGTGCCCGACCTCGGCATCTTCTACGTGCTGTTCGCGGTCTGGCTGCTCACGCTCTCGAGCAACGCCGTCAACCTCACCGACGGCCTCGACGGGCTCGCGATCGGCGCCACGCTGATCGCCGCGGCCGCGCTCACCGGGCTCGCGTACGTCTCGAGCCACTTCCGCTTCTCCGAGTACCTCGACCTGCTGCACCGGCCCGGCGCGGGCGAGGTGACCGTGTTCTGCGGCGCGATGGTCGGCGCCGCGATGGGCTTCCTGTGGTGGAACTGCTACCCCGCGCAGGTGTTCATGGGCGACGTGGGCAGCCTCGCGCTCGGGGGCGCCCTCGGCACGGTCGCGATCCTGATCAAGCAGGAGCTGCTGCTGTTCCTGGTCGGCGGGCTCTTCATGATCGAGGCCTTCTCCGTGATGCTGCAGGTGGCCTCGTTCCGCCTCACCGGCAAGCGCGTCTTCCGCATGTCGCCGCTGCACCATCACTTCGAGCTCGTCGGCTGGAAGGAGCCGCAGATCATCATCCGCTTCTGGATCGTGGCCGTCATCTTCGCCACCTTCACGCTCATGACGCTGAAGCTGCGGTGAGAACGGCATGCTGAGCGCTTCCGGCAACGTCGTGGTGGTCGGGCTCGCCCGCTCCGGGATCGCGGCGGCGTCGTTCCTGGCGCGCCGCGGCGCGGGCGTCGTGGCCGTCGACCGCAAGCGCGAGGACGAGCTGCCCCGCGAGGCGCTGGCGCTGCGCGAGAAAGGCGTCCGGCTCGAGCTCGGCCCGCACCGGCGCGAGACGTTCGAGGGCGCCTCGCTCGTCGTCGTCTCGCCCGGCGTGCCGTGGGAGCTCGCGGAGCTCGAGGCCGCGCGGCGCGCGGGCGTCCCGGTGATCGCGGAGATCGAGCTGGCGTTCCGGCACCTCAAGGGCCGGGTGGCGGCGATCACGGGCACCAAGGGCAAGTCGACGACCACGGCGGCGCTCGGCGCGATGCTGCGCGAAGCCGGCTTCGACGCGCGCGTGGGCGGCAACATCGGGTCGCCCCTCGTCGGCCTCGTCGAGGACTCGACCGAGGCGACCGTCTTCGCCGTCGAGGTCTCGAGCTTCCAGCTCGAGGGCACGAAGCGCTTCCACGCCCACGTGGCCGTCTGGCTCAACCTGTCGCCCGACCACCTCGACCGCCACCCCACGCTCGAGGCCTACGTGGCCGCCAAGGCGCGCGTGTTCGCGAACCAGGACACCTCCGACTGGGCGGTCGTGAACGCCGACGATCCGGCGGTGCTGGCCGAGGCGCGCCGCGCGCGCTCCCGGCAGCTGCTGGTCCGCGTCACCGGCGAGCCGCTCGCCACGGGCGACGGCGCCTACTTCGACGCGGGCTTCGCCCGGCTGCGCCACGAGGGCCGCGAGGAGACGCTCTTCGCACGCGCCGACGTGGCGCTGCCCGGGGCCCACCTCCACGGCGACCTGCTGGTGGCGGCGGCCGCGGCGCGCCTCCTGGGCGCGACGCCCGCCGCGATCGCGCTCGCGGTGCGCGCCTTCCGGGGCGTCGAGCACGTGCTCGAGCACGTCGCGACGATCGGCGGCGTCGCCTTCTACAACGACTCCAAGGCCACGAACGTCGAGGCCGCCCGCCGCAGCCTCGAGGCCTTCGACGCCCCCGTGGTCGTGATCCTCGGCGGCCGATACAAAGGTGGCGATTTCGCGGAGCTTCTCCCGTCGCTTCGCGCCCACGGCCGGGCGGTCGTGGCCATCGGCGAAGCGACGGAACGCGTCACTGTCGCTCTCGGTGGCTCTCTCCCCATTGAGCGAGCCTCGTCGCTCAGGGAGGCCGTCCTTCAGGCGAATTCCCTGGCCCGCCCGGGCGACATCGTCCTGCTCGCCCCGGCCTGCTCGTCCTTCGACATGTTCCAGGACTACGCCGAACGCGGCCGCGCCTTCAAGGCGGAGATCGCGCGGCTCGCAGGCGCCGCCTCGGCCGAGGAGCACACGCGTGGCTAGGAAGCTCAGCACCGACCTCGTGCTGCTGGGCGTGACACTCGCGCTCTTCGGCTTCGGCCTCGTGATGGTGTGGAGCGCGTCCTCGGCGCTCGCGCAGGAGCGCCACGGCAGCCCCTACTACTTCCTGCTGAAGCAGGCGGGCTGGGGCACGCTCGGGCTCATAGCGCTCGTCGCGGCGCTCCGGCTCGACTACAAGAGCCTGCGCCGCCCGGTCGTGGTCTATCCGGCTCTCATCGTCTCCACGCTGATGCTGATCGTCGTGCTGTTCCTGCCGGCCGTGAACGGCACGCACCGCTGGATCCGGCTGGGTGCTCTGAGCTTCCAGCCCGCCGAGCTCGCCAAGCTGTCGATCGTGCTGTTCCTCGCCTACCACATCGAGCGCCGCGCCGAGCGCATCAACGAGATGGTGACGCTCTTCCCGGCGCTGCTGCTCGTGTCGTGGTTCGGCTTCCTGATCCTGATCCAGCAGGACCTGGGCACCGCGTTCTGCCTCGTGCTCACCTGCGGCGTGATGCTGTTCGCCGCGGGTGTCCGGCTCAAGTACTTCGCGGCGCTCGCGGTGCCGGCGCTCGTGGTGCTGTACGCGGCCGTGATGGCGGTGCCGTGGCGACGCGTGCGCATCACCAGCTTCATCAACCCGTGGGCCGACCCGCAGGGCTCGGGCTACCACGTGATCCAGAGCCTGATCGCGGTCGGCACGGGCGGCGTCTCCGGTGTCGGCCTGATGGAGGGGCGCCAGAAGCTCTTCTACCTGCCCTACCCCTACAGCGACTTCATCTTCGCCGTGATCGGCGAGGAGCTCGGGCTCCTGGGCGCGCTCGCGGTGGTCGCCGCCTTCGTCGTGCTGCTGTGGCGGGGACTGCGCGCCGCTTGGGGCGCTCCCGACGAGTTCGGGCGCTTCCTGGCGGCCGGCATCACGCTCGGCATCGTGTTCCAGGCGTTCATCAACGTCTCGGTCGTACTCGGGCTGATGCCGCCCAAGGGCATCCCGCTGCCGTTCATCAGCGCGGGCGGCTCGTCGCTCGTGTTCACCCTCTTCGGCGTGGGCCTGGTCGCCAACGTGTCGCAGCACGGGGACTAGCGCGTGGCCACGATCCTGATCGCGGCGGGCGGCACCGGCGGCCACGTGTTCCCCGGGATCGCGGTGGCGGACGAGCTCGTGCGGCGCGACGCGGCGACGCGCGTCGTCTTCGCGGGCACGGCGCGCGGCCTCGAGTCGCGGCTCGTGCCGAAGGCCGGCTACGGGCTCGAGCTGCTGCCGATCCTGCCGCTGAAGGGCGCGGGACTCGGGCGCGCGCTCGTGGGGCTGCTGGCGCTGCCCTGGGGGCTGCTCCGGTCGGCGCTGCTCGTGCTGCGCCAGCGTCCGGCGGCGGTCCTCGGCGTCGGCGGGTACGCCGGCGGCCCGGTGACGCTGGTCGCGGCGCTCATCGGCGTGCGCGCGGTGATCCTCGAGCCGAACGTCCGCCCCGGCTTCACCAACCGCCTGCTCAAGCCGTTCGTCTCCGCCGCGGCGTGCGCCTACGACGAGGCGCGCGCCGCCTTCGGCGCCAGGGGAGTGCTGACGGGCAACCCGGTGCGCGGCGGCTTCGCGGCGCTGCCGGCCAAGCCGCACCAGGAGCCGCTGACGCTGCTCGCCTTCGGCGGCAGCCAGGGCTCGCGCGCGCTCAACCGGGCGCTGGTCGGGGCGCTGCCGAAGCTGCCGGGGCCGGATCGGCTGAGGATCGTCCATCAGACCGGGCCCGGCATGCGCGACGAGGTGGAGGCGGGCTATCGTGCGGCCGGCCATCCGGGCGAGGTCGTCGCGTTCCTCGACGACATGGTCCGGCGCTTCGCGGACGCCGACCTGGTGCTGGCGCGGAGCGGGGCGACCACCTGCGCGGAGCTCGCGGCCTCGGGCCGCGCGGCGATCCTCGTTCCGTTCGCCGGAGCCGTGGAAGACCACCAGACGACGAACGCCCGCGCGTTCGAGGCGAAGGGCGCCGCCCGCGTGCTCGAGGAGCGGTCGCTCACGGGCGACTCGCTGGCCGAGGCCGTGCGGCAGCTCCTGGACGCCCCGGGCACGCTCGCGGAGATGGGGGCGGCGTCGCGGCGGCTGGGACGGCCCGACGCGGCGGCGCGCGTGGCGGACCTGTTGACGGGGCCGGGAGGCGCCGGTGCTTAGGCGCTTCCAGCACGTGCACTTCGTGGGGATCGGCGGCTCCGGCATGAGCGGCATCGCCGAGGTGCTGCTGAACCTCGGCTACACCGTCTCGGGCTCGGACCTCAAGCTCTCGTCGGTCACCGGCCACCTCCAGGCGCTGGGCGCCCGGGTGTTCGAAGGCCACGCGGCCGAGAACCTCGGAGCGGCCCACGTCGTGGTGACCTCGACGGCGGTGCGGCCGTCGAACCCCGAGGTGGCCGAGGCGCGCCGCCGCGGCGTGCCCGTGATCCCGCGCGCCGAGATGCTGGCCGAGCTGATGCGGCTCAAGTACGGGATCGCGATCGCTGGCAGCCACGGCAAGACCACGACCACCTCGATGGTCGCTCTCGTGCTCGACAAGGGCGGGCTCGACCCGACTGTCGTCGTGGGCGGGAGGCTCGGTGTGCTCGGCTCCGGCGCGCGGCTCGGCCGCGGCGAGTACCTGGTGGCCGAGGCCGACGAGTCGGACCGCTCGTTCCTCAAGCTCTCGCCGACGCTCGCCGTCGTCACCAACATCGACCGCGAGCACCTCGACGCGTACCGCGACCTCTCCGACATCCAGGAGGCCTTCCTCGGCTTCGTGAACAAGGTGCCGTTCTACGGCTGCGCCGTGCTGTGCCTGGACGACCCGCCGGTGCAGGCGATCCTGCCGCGCGTCGAGCGCCGCGTCGTGACCTACGGCCTCACGCAGGAGGCGAGCGTCTCGGCGCGCGACCTGGAGCTCAGGGCCACCGGCTCGAGCTACACCGCGACCCACCTCGGGAAGCCCCTCGGAACGGTCACGGTCGAGGTCCCGGGCAGACACAACGTGACGAACTCGCTCGCCGCGGTAGCGGTGGGCCTCGATCTCGAGCTGCCGTTCGAGGCGATCCAGCGGGGGCTCTCGTCATTCAGCGGAGTGGATCGGCGCTTCGAGGTGCGCGGCGAGGCAAACGGCGTGCTGGTGATCGACGACTACGGCCACCACCCGACCGAGATCCGCGCGACGCTCGAGACGCTGCGGCTCCGCGCCGGGGAGCGCCGCACGCTCGTGGTGTTCCAGCCGCACCGCTTCACGCGCACGAAGGCGCTGTGGGACGACTTCTGCGCGGCGTTCGGCGGAGCCGACGTGCTGCGGCTGGTGGACGTCTATCCCGCCTCGGAAGACCCGATCGAGGGCGTGAGCTCGG
The DNA here is from genome assembly GCA_036559805.1 of Vicinamibacteria bacterium. Classification (GTDB taxonomy): domain Bacteria; phylum Acidobacteriota; class Vicinamibacteria; order Fen-336; family Fen-336; genus DATBSL01. The sequence goes on along the minus strand of DATBSL010000123.1, from coordinate 17,446 downwards.
AGGCGCTGGCGCGCGCGATCGCCGTGCGCGGGCACCGGGACGTCGCGTGGATAGGCGACGTGCGCGGCGCGGGCGAGACGCTGGCGGGCGAGGCGCTCTCGGGCGACGTGGTGCTGACGCTCGGCGCCGGCAACGTCTCCGCAGCGGGAGACGAGCTCCTGCGGAGGCTGCGCGCGTGACGCGGCGCGGCCTGCCCGTCGGCCCTCCGCCCGAGGAGCTCATGGACCTCCCGCTCGACGCGGGCGCGGAGGAGTCGCCGTTTCTCCGCCCGCGGCGGCGCACCCGCCTCAAGCCGCGGCGCCGCGGCCTCGCCGCGCGCACGCTCCTGGTGCTGCAGATCTCGGCGGTGGGGCTGGTCGCCGTGGTGTGCGTCTGGAGCGCCTGGCAGAAGGTCTTCGCGAGCGACCGCCTGCGCGTGGGGCGGCTGGAGGTGCGCGGCAGCCACTTCCTCTCCGAGGGCGAGGTGCGCGAGCTGATCGGCCCCGCGGTGGGCGAGAGCATCCTGACGCTCGACATCGACGCGCTCAAGGCGCGCCTGCGCGCCTCGCCCTGGGTGGCGGACGCCACCGTCACGCGCGCGCTGCCCGACACGCTGCGCGTCGAGATCCACGAGCGCATCCCGCTCGCGCTCGCCGAGCTCGACCGCCTGTACCTGATGGACCAGGACGGGGGTCTCATCGACATCTACGGCCCGCGCACGGGTGCTTTCGACCTGCCGATCGTGCGCGGCCTGCGCGGCGTCGAGGAGGAGTCGCGCCGCGACCGCGCGCGCCGGGCCGGCGCGCTGCTCGCGGACCTCGCCGAGCTCGGCGGCGAGATCTCCGAGGTCTACGTCGAGCCGACGGGCGACCTGCGCGTGGTACTGCGCGGCGAGGGCGAGGTGCTGCTGTTCGGCGACGCGCCCTACAAGTCGCGGCTCGTCACGTTCCTGAGCCTGCGCCGCGAGCTCGCCCAGCGGGCGCCGGACGCCGAGCACTTCGACCTGCGTTTCCGCGGCCGCATCTTCGCCAAGCACAAGCTGCCGGTCCCCACTCCATCCGAGCCGGGTGCCTCACCCTCCCACCCGGCGGCGGAGCACAAGCCACCCGGGCCGCCGCGGGCAACCGGGCAACCCATCGCCTAGGAGAGACGACCCTGGCCAAGAAGAAGGACCGCTACATCGTAGGGCTCGACGTGGGCACCCACAAGATCTGCGCGATCGTGGCGGAGCTCACCGAGGAGGGCCGCCTCGACGTGATCGGGATCGGGCAGACCGAGTCGCGCGGGCTGCGCAAGGGCGTCGTGATCAACCTCGACGCGACCGTCGACGCGATCAAGCGCGTGCTCGAGGAGGCGGAGCTCATGGCCGGCGTCGAGATCGACGCCGTCTACGTCGGCATCGCGGGCACACACATCAAGGGCTTCAACTCGCGCGGCGTGATCGCGGTCTCGAGCAAGAACCGCTCGATCGACCGCGAGGACGTGCGCCGCGTGATCGACGCCGCCAAGGCGGTCTCGATCCCGATCGACCGCGAGATCCTGCACGTGCTGCCGCAGGAGTTCGTGGTCGACGACCAGGACGGCATCGGCGACCCGAGCGGCATGACGGGCACCCGCCTCGAGGTGAACGTCCACGTGATCACCTGCTCGACCACCGCCGCCCAGAACACGGTCACCTGCGTGAACCGGGCCGGGCTCGAGGTGGTCGACACCGTGCTCACGCAGCTCGCCGCGTCCGAGGCGTGCCTGACCCCGGACGAGAAGGAGCTCGGCGTCGCGATCGTGGACATCGGCGGCGGCACCACCGACCTCGCGATCTTCGAGAAGGGCTCGCTCTGGCACACCGCCGTGCTGCAGGTGGGCGGCGAGCACTTCACCAACGACGTGGCCGTGGCGCTGCGCACGCCGGTGAACGAGGCGGAAAAGATCAAGAAGAAGCACGGCTGCGCGCTCACCTCGATGATCCCGGAGGAGGACTCGATCGAGGTGCCGAGCGTCGGCGGCAGGAAGCCCCGCATCATGGCGCGGCAGGTGCTCGGCGACGTGCTGCAGGCGCGCGCCGAGGAGATCTGCCAGCTCGCGCTCACCGAGATCCGGCGCGCGGGCTTCGAGCGCAGCCTCAACTCCGGCATCGTGCTGACCGGGGGCGGCGCGATCCTCGAGGGGCTCCCCGAGATCGCGGAGCAGATCTTCGACATGCCGGTGCGGCGCGGCACGCCGACCGGGATCGGCGGGCTCGTCGACGTGGTGGCGAGCCCTGTTTACGCGACGGCGGTCGGACTCGTCCAGTGCGGGTACCGCAACCGGGCCGGGCGCGCGCTCGGCGGTGGACGTCAGGCGGCGACGGGGACATTCGGCCGGGTCACCGGGCGCCTCATGGGCTGGCTATCCGACTTCTTCTGAGGAGGGGACGTGGAAACGAAGCGCGAAGGCGCCGCACTGCCGCCGCTGCCCGTCGCCGATCCGCGCGTGGCGCGCGCCCGTCGCGGCCCCTTTCCGACGGGTGAGGTGGCCGAGCTTCCCTGCGAGATGTGCGGGTCCGCGGTTGTCGCGTACCATTGCAAGCGCATCTGCCTCCACTGCGGGTTCATGACCGGCTGTTCCGAGGGGATTTGAGGAGCATGACCAAAGAGACCGACCGACCTTCACGCATTCAGTTCGCAGAGGAGGAGGTCCACGGCGCCCGCATCAAGGTGGTGGGCGTGGGTGGGGGTGGCGGCAACGCGATCAGCCGCATGATCGCGTCGGGGCTGCAGGGCATCGAGTTCATCGCGGTCAACACCGACCTGCAGGCGCTGCGCGCCAACCGCGCGCCCGTCAAGATCCAGGTCGGCGGCAAGCTCACCAAGGGGCTCGGCGCCGGCGCCAACCCCGACGTGGGCCGCCAGGCCGCGATCGAGGACACCGAGAAGATCTGCGACGCGCTCGAAGGCTCGGACATGATCTTCATCACCGCCGGCCTCGGCGGCGGGACCGGCACCGGCGCCGCGCCCGTGGTGGCGTCGATCGCGAGCCAGCTCGGCGGCGAGACCGGCAACGTGCTGTCGGTCGCGGTCGTGACGCTGCCGTTCGCGCTCGAGGGCAAGCGCCGCATGCAGCAGGCGCTCGACGGGCTCAGCCAGCTGCGCGAGTGCGTCGACTCGGTGATCGCGATCCCCAACGACCGGCTGCTCAACTCGGTGGCGCGCAACACGCCGGTCACCGAAGCCTTCCGCGTGGCGGACGACGTGCTGCGCCAGGCGGTGCAGGGCATCTCCGACATCATCACGGTCCCCGGCCAGATCAACCTCGACTTCGCCGACGTGCGCGCGGTGATGAAGGGCATGGGCCAGGCCGTGATGGGCACGGGCGTCGGGCAGGGCGAGAACCGCGCGGCCGAGGCGGCGCAGCGCGCGATCTCCAACCCGCTCCTGGAGGACTCCTCGATCGAGGGCGCCAAGGGCGTGATCGTCAACATCACGGGCGGCTCCGACCTGTCGCTGTCCGAGGCCGCCGAGGCGACGGCGCTCATCACCAAGGTGGCCGACCCCGACGCCAACGTGATCTACGGCATCGTCACCGACGAGTCGATGGGCAACGCCGTGAAGGTCACGGTGATCGCGACCGGCTTCAGCCGCGGCCCGCGCAAGGCCGCGACGACCCCGGTGGATCTCGCCAACTACATGACGACTCCGCAGCCGCAGGCACAGCAGCAGGCGGCGGCCTCGGGCGAGGGCTTCTACCGCAAGACGCCGAACGCCAAGGCCGCGGGCGGTGGCAGCCGCTTCGACCTCGACGTGCCGGCGTTCCTGCGCCGCAAGGGCTCGGGCGAGGCGCCGAGCGAGTAGCAGTGAAACCCTTCGAGCGCGATGCCCACTGCAGCCGCTGCGGGCTCGAGTACAACGTGACAGGTGTCGCGCTCCATCCGGGGGCGGAGACCGAGGGCCCCAAGGTCCTGCGCTGCGAGTGCGGTGGCGAGGTGAAGGCCTTCGTCCCCGGCAGCGTCAACACCGAGAGGCTGTTGCTGACCCCAAAGAGCTGAGGCGGAGCGGCCCACTCCGCGTCGCGGACCTCTCTATCTCACGGCTCACCAACGGCTTAGGCCGCTGTGACTCGTGGATCGGAGTCCCGGTCAAGGCACGCCCCACCAGATCGTCTAAGATGGTGGGTCCATTCATATGTCGAGACGCCTGCAGGAGCGCCACGCCCGTCTACGCGAGGCCGAGGTGTACCTCGAGGACGTCCCGCGGCGCGGATCGTTCCGGATCGCGCTCGTGTGGCCGAACCTCTACTTCGTCGGGATGTCGAACCTCGGCTTCCAGGCGGTCTATCGGCTGCTGAACCGCACGCCCGACGTGGTGTGCGAGCGCGCCTTCCTGCCGGACGACGAGGACAAGGCCGAGCTCGAGCGCACGGGCAGCCCGCTCGTGAGCTTCGAGAGCGGCACGCCGCTCAGGGACTTCGACGCCGTCGCGTTCTCGATCTCGTTCGAGAACGACTACCTGCACGTGCTGCAGATCCTGCGGCTCGCGGGCATCCCGCTTCGAGCGAGCGAGCGGGGTCCGCGCGACCCGCTCGTGATCCTGGGCGGCGCCGCGATGTTCCTGAACCCGGAGCCGCTCGCGCCGTTCGCCGACCTCGTCGCGGTGGGCGAAGGCGAGCCGATGGTGCCGCGCCTGATGGAGGGGCTGCTGGGCGGGCCCGATCCACGCAAAGGGCTCGAGTCGCTCGAGCCGAAGCACGGCTTCTACGTGCCGAGCCGCTACGAGGTCCGCTATCACGCGGACGGCACGGTCGCGGCGTACGACGGCCCGGGCCGAGTCGTGCGCCAGCGCGGCTGGCCGGGTGCCATGGGCTTCCCGGAGTCGGTGATCCTCACGCCGCACACCGAGATGTCGATGAAGTACATGGTCGAGATCTCGCGCGGCTGCCCGTGCATGTGCCGCTTCTGCTGGGCGGGCTACAACTACCTGCCGGTGCGCGGCTTCACGCGGGCCGAGCTCACCGCGCGCGCGCGCGAGGTGCGCCGCGTGACGGGCAAGATCGGCCTCGTCTCGACGGCGGTCTGCGACCACCCCGAGATCGACGGGATCGTCGACGACCTCGCGGGCATGGACTACGAGGTCTCGGTCGCCTCGCTGCGGCTCGACGACCTCACGCCGCAATTCGTGTTCAAGCTCGCGGACACCGGCGTTCAGGGGCTGACGCTCGCGCCCGAGTGCGGCTCCGACCGCATGCGCCGGATCCTGAACAAGCAGTTCACGAACGAGGAGATCCTCGACAAGGCGACCTGGATCTTCGAGAACGGCATCGAGAACCTGAAGCTCTACTACATGGTCGGGCTGCCGTTCGAGCAGCACGAGGACGTCGAGGCGATCGTCGCGCTCACCGAAGGGATCCGCGAGCGGATGCTCAAGGTCGCGCGCGGGCGCGGCCGGATCGGAAGGATCCACCCCTCGATAAACCCCTTCATCCCCAAGCCCGGGACGCCGTACCAGTGGCTGCCGATGGAGGACCCGAAGGAGACCGACCGCAAGCTGCAGTACCTGCGCAAGGCGTTCGGGCGCATGCCGAACGTCGACGCGATCTGCAAGAGCGCCCGCACGGGCGCCGTGCAGTCGGTGCTGGCCGTGGGCGACCGCCGCGTGGGGACAGCACTCGAGGCCGCGGTGACGCGCGGCCTGGACTTGAAGCGGGCGCTCCGGGAGACGGGGCTCGACCCCTCCTTCTACCTGTTCCGCCGGCGTCCGAAGGACGAGCTCTTGCCCTGGGACCTCGTCGACAACGGTGTCGCCAAGGACTACTTCTGGCGTGAGCTCGTGAAGAGCGAGAAGGAGCTCGTCTCGCCGCACTGCCCGGAGATCCAGGGCTGCATCCGCTGCGGCGTGTGCATCGAGACGCCGAACCCGTCCTACGCGCTGCCCGAGAAGTGGAAGGGGCGCGAGACGCTGCCGCTCTACGAGAAGCTGGGGGCGCGGACGGCCTGAGCCGGTTCGCGCGCAAGACGGGGAGGGGCGATGAGCGAGGACAAGGCGGCCGTGGACGCGGCCATCGCGCGGCTCGCGGTGCTGCTCGAGGAGATCCCGCCGCGACTCCTGGCGTTCGACGAGGCGGGGGCCGGCGCGCCCGCGCCCGGCATGAGCTGGAGCCGCAAGGAGATCGTCGGGCACCTGATCGACTCCTGCGGCAACAACCACCAGCGCTTCGTGCGCGCGCAGTACCAGCCGAAGATGAGCTTCCCGCGCTACGTGCAGGACCAGTGGATCGCCGCGCAGGGCTACGGCGAGCGCCCGTGGGCCGAGATCGTGGAGCTGTGGCGGCAGTACAACCGCCACCTGCTGCACGTGATGCGCCGGGTGCCCGCGTCGGCGTTCGGAAACGTCTGCATCGTTGCGGAGGACGAGCCGTCGACGCTCGGGCACCACATGGTCGACTACGTCCACCACATGGAGCACCACCTCGGACAGGCGCTCGCCTGAGGGAGTGAGCGCCGCCTCCGGGCGCCGGCGTCAGCGCCTGGCGAGCTCGTCCCGGTAGACGACACCGCCCTTCATCACGAAGCCGACGCGCTCGGCGGCCGTGATGTCCTGGAGCGGGTTCCCCGGCACGCCCACGAGGTCGGCGAGCTTGCCCGGCTCGACGGTTCCGACGCGATCCGACCAGCCGAGGATCTCCGCGTTGACACGGGTGGCCGAGACGATCGCGGCCATCGGCGTCTCCCCGAGCGTCACGCGGAACGTGAGCTCGCGGGCGTTCTGGCCGTGGGGTATCACCGGGACGTCGGTCGCGAAGCCGATCGCCAGCCCGGCGGCGAGCGCCTTCTTGAAGGCCGTCGTCTGCGTCTCGCCGATCTGCCGCTCGCGCGCCTTCTGGGACTCCGGCACGCCCGGGCTCGACGGGACCACCTGCGAGGTGTAGAGCGTCGGCACGTAGTACGTCGGCGCGCGCTTCAGCATGGCGATCGCCTCGTCGTCGAGCATCGAGCCGTGGTCGACGGTGCGGACGCCGGCGCGGATCGCGGCCTTGATGCCCGCGCTGCCGTGCGCGTGCGCCGCCACCTGCCGGCCCCAGCGCCGCGCCTCGACCACCGCCGCCCGCAGCTCGTCGTCGGAGTACTGCTGGGCGTCCGGTGAGATGCCCTTCGAGAGCACGGCGCCCGTCGCCAGGATCTTGATGAAGTCGGCCCCGTGCTTGAAGTTCGTGCGCACGGCCTTGACGATCTCCTCGGGCCCGTCGGCGAGGTTGCGCACGAGCGGCACGTCCACGTACGGGGAGAACTGGCGCGCGTCGCCGGCGCCGCCGGTGGACGAGACGTAGTTCCCCGACACGAGCAGGCGCGGGCCCGGCACGGCACCGCGCTCGATGGCGTTGCGCAGTGCGACGTCGACGTAGGGCCAGTTCGGGCCCATCTCGCGGCAGGTGGTGAAGCCGGCGAGGAGCGTGGTTCGCGCGTTGGCCACCCCCGCGATCGCGTCGTCGGGCGGCGTGCTCTTGACGAGGGCCTCCTCCCAGTGGATGTCGGCCGAGCCGGTGAGGTGCGTGTGCAGGTCGATCAGCCCCGGCAAGAGCGTGGCGTCGCCGAGGTCGACGACACGCGCACCCGCCGGAACGGCGAGCCGTGCCGCCACGGCGCGGATCCGGTCGCCCTCCACGAGCACCATGGCCGGCGCCAGCGGCTCGCCTCCGCGGCCGTCCACGAGCCGCGCCGCCTGGATCACGACGGTGTCGGCGGCCGCCGCGGGATGCACGAGCACGCTGAAGACGAGCGGGGCCAGGACGCTCCGCAGGCGACGCATCGCGCGGAGTCTATCCGAGGCGCTCACGGCCGCGTGGCCGCGTTCCGCTCCAGGAACGCCAGGGCCGCGTCCCGGGGACTGCGACTCTCCGCGTCGACGAGGCGGTTGAGCGAGCGCATGCGGGCCTCGTCGATCGAGCCTTCGAGCCCGCCGAGCGCCGCCAGGAGCTCGGGATCCTCGCGCGCGCGGCGCGCCCCGACCAGGACCACCGCGTCGTAGGGTGGGATGGCCTGCTTGTCGTCCTGGAGCACGACCAGGTCGAGCGCCGCGATCCGGCCGTCCGAGGAGTAGGCCGTGATCACGTCGACCTGGCGCGCGGCGATCGCCTGGTAGAGCAGCGACGGGTCCATCGTCCGCCGCTCGGCGAAGGCGATCCCGTAGGCGCTCTCGACCGCGCGCCACTCCTCGCGGGCGAAGAACTCGTAGTCGCTCGCGAGCCGCAGCGTCGTGGCGTGCCGCGCCAGGTCGCTGACGGAGCCGAGCCGCGAGGCCTCGGCCGTCTCGTGCCGCACTGCGAAGCAGTACGCGTTCTCGAAGCCGAGCGCCGCCGCCAGCACGATCCCGTGGCGCTCGCGGAGCCAGCGGCGTACCTCCTCGAGCAGCCCGGCGCGGTCCCGAGCCGGGCCGCCGCCCTTCATCACGGTGGACCAGAGCGTTCCCGTGTAGTCCACGTACACGTCGATCTCGTCTCGAACCAGCGCGTCGAAAGCGACCGTCGACCCCAGCCCCGGCACGACCTCGGCCGCGCGACCCGCGCGGCGCGCCGTCTCGGCCAGGATCTCGGCGAGGACGTACTGCTCGGTGAACGTCTTGCCTCCCACGCGCACCACGCGGTGAGCGCCGCGGTCCGCCGCGCTCCGCGGGCTGGCCCACGCCGACCACGCCCCCAGCGCGACGAGGCCCAGCGCCGCCGCGGCCACGAGCCGCCGGCGACGCGTCGCGATCCCGAGGGAAGCAGTTCGCACGAGCCCGTCGAGCACGAGCGCGAGGAGCGCCGCGGCGGCGCAGCCGGTGAGGATCGCGGCCGGGTTGCGCGTCTGCAGGCCGGCGAAGATGTAGTTGCCGAGGCTCGTCGCGCCCACGGGCGTCGACAGCGTGGCCATCCCCACCGTCCACGCGGTCGCGGTCCGGATCCCGGCCACGACGACGGGCAGCGCCAGCGGCAGCTCGACCCGAAGCAGGCGCTGACGCTCGGTCATGCCCACGCCGCGCGCCGCCTCGATCACGGCGTCGGGGACGCCGCGCAGGCCCGCGACCGTGTTGCGCAGGATCGGCAGCAGGCTGTAGAGCACGAGGCCGAGAAACGCCGGCAGCACGCCGATGCCCGGCAGGCCGAGGGCGGAGAGCAGCGGGACCATGACCGCCAGGAGCGCGAGCGCCGGAATCGTCTGGACGACTCCGGCGAGGCCGAGCACGGGGGCTTCGAGCCCCCGCACGCGCGTCACCAGGACGCCCATCGGCACGGCGAGCAGCACGCCGGCGGCGAGCGCCAGCAGCGTGAGCCGCACGTGGGCCGAGAGGTACTCCGGCAGCAGGGCGAGCTGGGCGCTCAGGGGCGTGCCTCGAGACGCTCGGCCACGAGCCGTGCCTGGCGCCGCGGCGTGTCGATGAGGCGCGCCACGTCTGCGTCGGCCGGGCTGCGCGCGAGCTGGTCCGGCGTCCCGAGCTGCACCAGCCGGCCCGCCCGCATCACGCCGATGCGGTCGGCCAGCACGACCGCCTCGGCCACGTCGTGGGTCACGAATACCGCGGTAAGCCCCAGCCGGCGGCGCAAGGCGCCGAACGAGCCCTGAAGCCGGTCGCGGGTCAGCGGATCGAGGGCGCCGAACGGCTCGTCCAGCAGCATGACCAAAGGCGACGCCGCGAGAGCGCGAGCGACACCCACGCGCTGCTGCTGCCCGCCCGACAGCTCGTCGGGACGTTGGCCGAGGAGCGCCTCGTCGAGCTCGACGAGCGCCAGCAGCTCGGCCAGGCGTTCGCGGATGCGGGCCGGGGAGAAGCCCGCGAGGCGCAGCGGGACCGCCACGTTCTCGCCGACCGTCAAGTGGGGGAAGAGCCCGATTCCCTGGAACACGTAGCCGATCGAGCGCCGCAGCGCGTGGGGCTCGAGGTCGCGCGTGTCGCGGCCGTCGATCACGACGCGCCCGGCGTCGGGCTCGATCAGCCGGTTGATCATCTTGAGCGTCGTGGTCTTGCCGGAGCCGGAGTCTCCGACGAGCGCGAGCATCTCGCCGCGCTCGACGCGGAAAGACACGTCGGCCACCGCGACGCTGCCGGCGTAGCGCCGGACGAGGCCCGTGACCTCGATCATGCCGCGACCTTAGGCTACTCGGCGCGGTTGCGCCAGTGCCGCTCGTAGGCGAGCCACTCGCTCTCGTCCGTCGTCCACTCCGCGTAGAGCGCCACGCCCTCGAATGTCCCGCCGGCGCCGAGGCCGCGCAGCCCCGCGACGACGCCGACAATCGCGTTCTCGGGCGTCTCGACGCCGCGCCGGTGCATGAAGCCGTAGGGCTCGTAGGTCGGCACGCCCATCAGCACCCGTGCGTCGGAGCCGGAGGCATAGAGCGCGCCCGCCACGCTGCGCGCGGCCCAGCGCACGTAGCGCCTGTAGAGCGACGGCGTCGGCAGCGCCGTGTCGTAGGCCATGATCACGATCTGGTCGACGATGGCCGCCACGCGCGCGTAGTAGTCCGGGCTCCATGCGAAGTTGGGTGCGCGCGGCAGGCCTAGCGGCGCCGGACGGATGGCGGCCAGCGACAGCACGCGGTCGTCGCCGACCGCGGTCCGCAGCGCGCGCAGGAGCGCCAGGAAGTCGTCGTTGCCGTCGTCCACGGGCTCGACGTTCAAGTGCACGCCCGCGAAGCCCTCGTCGACCAGGCCGCGCGCCTCCGCCACCATCTGCTGGCGCTGGGAGAGGTCGGCGAGCTCGAGCGTGCCCGGGCGCTGTCGCTTGTAGCCGCGGCGCAGGCCGCCGATCCACGGCAAGAGCTTGAGCTCCGGCGCCACGCGGCGCGCGGTCGCGAGGAACGCGCGCAGCTGCTCGCGGTCGTGGGGCGGCAGCTGGCCCGTCGCGTCGAACGGGATCAGGTGCGGGTAGGCGTAGGCGATGCCGCGCCGGTCGAGCTTCGCAAACAGCGCCTCCATCTCGGGCAGCGGCTGCGGCCGCTCGAGCCAGCGGTGCTCGAGCCACACGGCGTTGCGATCGTGGTTGAAGGGATGCGCGTCCTTGTCCTCGACCGGGGCGTAGGCGAAGTAGACGAGGCCAGCGAGGCCCGCCACAACGACGACCGCGGCGAGCCGCGCCAGCAGCCGCGCGCGCGTCACCCGGGATCCCGCACGAGCAGCACGAGCGCCGCGGCGTGGCGCCGCTCGTGGGTCAGGCTCACCAGCGCCCGCGCCGCGCCGAGCCGCGTGAGCCGCGCCTGCGCGCGCCCGCTCAGGTGCAGCCAGGGAGGGCCGTGCTCGCCGCGCACGACCTCGACGTCGTCGAGCGTCACCTCGCCGCCGAGCGCGCGGGCGGCGGCGCGCTTGGCGCAGAGGCGCGCTGCGAGCCGGCGCTCGGGGTCGACGCGCGCACGCGCGTAGGCGAGCTCGCGCTGGCTGAAGACGCTCGCCGGATCGCCCGCGAGCAGCGCCTCGACCACGTCGAGCGGAGCCACCTCGACGGCGCTCGCGACGACACCTTCGTGCTCCGCGCTTTCGTCCGCGAGGTCCGCATCGGTCATCTCCGCTAGTGTAGTCCGCGGACCGCTGCTAGCATGCCGGCGATGGCCGAGGACTTCGCAACGGTCCCGGTGCTCGAGGCGGTGCCCGGGCTCGCCCACGGCTTCGGGCGCCGCGCGCGCGGCCCCGCCCCCGAGGCTCGCGACGCGACCGTCCGGCGCGTCGCGCGCGCGCTGCAGGCGAGAGGAACGCTGCAGCTCCTGCGCCAGGTGCACGGTGCGACGGTCGCGGACGCGCCGTGGCAGGGACTGCCGGAGGCCGACGCCGGCGTCGCCACGCGGCGCGGCCCGCTCGTGGGCATACAGACCGCCGACTGCATGCCGGTGCTGCTGGTGGACCCGCGGCGCGGCTTCGCGGCCGCGGCCCACGCCGGCTGGCGCGGAACGGTCGCAGGCGTCACGCGAGCGGCCGTTCGCGCGCTATTGGCGCGCGGCTCCAGCGCCTCCGACCTCGTCGCCGCGCTCGGCCCCGGCATCGGCCCTTGCTGCTACGAAGTGGGCGACGAGCTGCGCGCGGCCTTCGGCGAAGGCGGTGAGGCGTTCTTCCGACCAGGCCCGCGCGGCAAGCCCCACCTGGACGTGCGCGCCGCCAACGTGAGCCAGCTGCTCGACGAAGGCCTGCCCGCCGACTCGATCTACCACCTCGCCGAATGCACCTACTGCCGCCCGGACCTCTACCATTCGTACAGGCGGGACGGCAAAGGAAGCGGCCGAATGATCAGCTTCGTGGGCTTTGCGCTGTAACCCGGACACCGTGGGCTCTGTAAGCCGGCGGGGCTTCCTGGGGGCGGCGGTCGGGACGGCGGCAGGGGTCGGTCGCTCATCGACCCCTCACGCACTCCCCGGTCCGCTCTGCTTCTTCTCCAAGCACCTGCCGGGACTGGACGCAAAGGGGCTGGGCCGTGCCCTGAAGCCCCTGGGCTTCACCGGCATCGATCTCACGGTGCGGCCGGGAGGGCACGTGAGCCCGGAGCGCGCGGCGTCGGACTTCCCGTCGTTCGTGACGACCTTGAGGGGCGAAGGCCTGGCCGTCCCCCTGATCACGACCGGCCTCACCTCGGCCTCCGACCCGACCGCACGCCCCATCCTCGAGACCGCGGGGCGACTCGAGGTGCCGCTCTTCAAGCCGGGCTATTACCGCTATGCCTTCGTGGATGTGCGGAGGGAACTCGAGACGGCCGCGACCGAGCTGCGCGCGCTCGCGGCCCTCAGCGCTCGCTGCGGGGTCGCGCTGGGCTACCACAACCACGCTGGCCTCCTGGGGGGTCCGATCTGGGACGTCGCTCGCGTCATCGACGGCCTCGATCCCCGCTGGGTCGGTTACTACTTCGACGTGAGGCACGCGGTCGTCGAGGGCGGTGACGCGGGCTGGCGCGCCGCGCTGAACCTGGTGGCTCCCCGCCTGAAGATGGTCGCGATCAAGGACTTCTTCTGGGAGAAGGGCTCCTCGGGGTGGCGCCAGCGCCACTGTCCGCTCGGCGAGGGGATGGTGGACTGGAAGGAGTTCTTCGCCGCCCTCGCGAAGTCCGGCTTCGCCGGCGCCATGTCGCTCCACCTCGAATACGAGCTGCCGGGCGCGACGCCGCAAGCGAAGCAGGAGGCGACGCTGGCGGCCGCGGCCCGGGATCTGGCTTTCTTGAAGGCGGGACTGGCCGAGGCTTATTCCACCGGAGGAGCGGCGCAGTGAGGACCACGCGGCGCGGCTTCTTGCGCGGCGCCCTCGCCGCGCCCGCTGTACTCGCCGCCACTCGACGGGTGGCCGTGGCCGCCCCTCTCGCGACCGACATCCGGATCGCCGCGGTCCGCCACGGCTACGAGGACCATGTCTACCGGGCGCCCTACAAGTTCGGAGGTCGGGTGGTGGACCGCGTCACCATCCTGAACGCGCGCTGCCGGGTCGAGACGTCAGGAGGCCGGAGCGCCTGGGGCTTCGGCTCCATGACTCTCGGCAACATGTGGGCCTTCCCCTCACGCTCGATGTCCTACGACGTGACGCTCGGGGCCATGAAGGAGCTGGCGGGGCGGATCGCCCGCCTCACCGAAGGCTGCCGCGAGGTCGGTCATCCTCTCGACATCGCCCAGGCCCTCGAGCCCGAGTACCTCGCCGCCGCGGCCGAGGTGTCCCGGGCTCTCCGCTTGGACGAGCCCGTGCCCAAGCTCTGCACGCTCGTGGTCGCGAGCCCCTTCGACGCGGCGCTCCACGACGCCTTCGGCAAGCTCCACGGGCGCAACGTCTACGCCAGCTACGGCAAGGACCTCCTTCCCCACGACCTCTCGCGTTATCTGGGTCCGGAGTTCGCGGGCGATCGCCTGGACCGATACCTGCTGCGACAGCCCCAGGAGCGCATCCCCCTCTTCCACAGCGTGGGCGGTCTCGATCCCCTGGAAGCGGCCGACCTCCAGAAGCCTGTCGGCGACGGCCTGCCCGAGACCCTGGCCGAGTGGATAGACCGCGACGGGCTCCTCCGCATCAAGATCAAGCTCTCGGGCGAGGACCTGCGCTCCGACGTGGAGCGCACGGTCCGCATCGACCACGTCGCCACCGCGGCCCAGAGGCGGCGAAAGGTCGCGGACTGGGCCTACTGCCTGGACTTCAACGAGCGCTGTCCGAACGTGGAGTACGTCCTCGACTGCCTGCGCCAGATCCGCGCCAGGACACCCGAGGGGTTCGCGCGCATCCTCTATGTAGAGCAGCCCACGGCTCGCGACCTGCGGGCCCACCGCGCAAACGTCATGCACGAAGCGGCCCGGCTCCGCCCGGTGGTCATCGACGAGTCGCTGACCGACCTCGAGAGCCTGCGCCTCGCCCGAGAAATGGGCTACAACGGCGTGGCCCTGAAGGCGTGCAAGGGCCAGAGCCAGGCCATGCTGATGGCGGCGGCTGCGCAGAGATTCGGCCTGTTCCTTTGCGTCCAGGACCTGACCTGTCCGGGCGCGTCCCTCATCCATTCCGTCGGTATCTCGGCCCACGTGCCCACGGTTGCCGGCATCGAGGCCAACGCCCGGCAGTACGTGCCCGCGGCCAACGAGCGCTGGGCCACGCGCTTCCCGGGGATCTTCAGGCTCGGCGACGGCTACGTGCGTCCTCGGGAGATACTCGGTCCCGGTCTGGGGATCCCCGACGAGCTCGTTCCCCCGATCTGAGACCCGGAGGCCCCATGCGCTCGAGTCGCAGGGCGACGCTCCTGCCCCGGTCTGCCTCACGCCACCGCCGGCAGAACCACCCTTGAAGAGTCACGGCGCTGTCAGAGGTTCGATTGCTTCTCGTCCACCGCCCGGTTGGCGAGCGCGTCGGCTTCCTTGTTCTTCTCCCGCGGCACATGCGAGACGCGCGACTTGCCGAAGCGGGCGAGCAGCCCCTGCGCCTCGCGGTAGAGCGGCAGCAGCCCCGCGTTCTTCACGCGGTAGCGGCCCTCGAGCTGCCGGACCAGCAGCTCGGAATCCGAGAACACCTCGACCTCGGACGCCCCGCGCCCGAGCGCGAAGCGCAGGCCGTGCAGCAGCGCCTGGTACTCGGCCACGTTGTTGGTCGCCTTGCCGAGGTAGCCGAAGAGCGACGCGACCTCGCTACCGTCGGGGCCCGTGACGTGGACGCCGAAGCCGGCTTCGCCGGGGTTGCCCCGGCTGGCGCCGTCCACGTGAAGACGCAGCCGGCTCAAGGCTCGGCGACGACGACCGGCGGGGGCGGCTCGAAGAACAGGATGCGGCTGCACGACTCGCACTGGAAGATCTGCTCGTTCTTGCGGACCTCGACCCAGATCTGGACCCGCATCCGGACGTGGCACGCCTGGCACATGCCGTCGCTCGCCATGGCGACGCCGCTGCCTCGCTGCTTCGCAACCCGCGCGTAGAGCGCCCGGGCGTCTTCCGGCACCGAAGCTGCGGCGGCGGAGCACTCGCCGCGCAGGCGCTCGGCGCTCGCCTGCAGCTTCGCCGTGGCAAGGTCGAGCTCCGCGTGCGACTTCCTGGCCTCCGCCTCGACCGCCTTGAAGTCGACCTCTTCGCTCTTGACCGTCGCCGCGAGCGCCTCGGCCTTCTCCATCTCCTCGAGGATCAGGTCCTCGCGCCCCCGGATCTCGCGCTCCACGCCCTCGATCTCGTGGAGCACCGCCGTGTACTCCTTGTTGGTCTTGACCTCCATCAGCTGGCCCTTGTACTTCGAGCGCTTGGTCTCGAGGTCCTGCACGGCAGCCTCGTTCTGCTTGCGGGCCTTCTGCGAGGCCTCGAGCGCCGCCTTGGCGGCGTCGAGGCGGGCGCGGTCGGCGTTCAGGTGCTCGTCGATCGCCCGCTTCTTCGCCGGCAGCTCCGCGAGCTCGGCCTCGACGCGCTTCAACTCCGTTTCGGCGTGGTGCAGGCGAACCAGCTTCTCGAGGTCGGGGTTCATGGGCAGAGGGGGGCGCGGCGGGGCAAGGTAAGAGCCGCATTCTACATCGGCGCGCGGGGGGAGCGGGGGATGTGGGCCTGGAAGGACTCGAACCTTCGACTAGCCGGTTATGAGCCGGCCGTTCTAACCAGCTGAACTACAGGCCCGCTCGGAAGCGTAGCAGAACTGCGCGCGCCCCGGCCGATGGCCGTGAAGCGCCGCTCGACCGTCTCGCCGCGCTCGTCGACCAGCACCAGGCGGTGGCGTCCCGGGCGCGGGGCGAGCGCGAGCTGGTGCGCCTCGACCGTCTCGCCCGCGTACTCGTCGTCCAGGTGCCAGAAGACGCGGGCGGAGGCGTCGCGGTGCGCCGCGTCGAAGACGACGCGCCCGAGCGAGCCGTCCATCTCGACCGGAACGTAGACGGTGGCGCCCTCGCGGGGATACACGAACGAGAGCGAGGCGCTCTGGGCGCCCGACAGCGCCGCGCGGCAGTCGGGCCGGAAGGGCGGCGGCGGACGGTAGTCCGCGTGGAGACGGCGGTAGTACGTCTCGAGCGCGGGCGGGAGCACGAACCAGGAGACGGCGCGGATCGCGCCGAGCGGCTCACAGTCGGCGTGCACCTGCCACGCGAGCGCCGCATCCGCGTGGACGAGCCGGCAGAAGGAGCAGGGCGCCGAGTCGAGCCCCGCCTTCGGAACGAGCTCCGCGCGCCGCGTCTCGCACTGCGCGCCGGCCCGCATGCCGCTGCGCGCGCAGACGTCGACGTCCTCGAGGCCGCTCTCGGGCGGCGCGAACCAGCCGCTCGCAGGCAGGCCGCCCACGAGGTCGAACAGGATCGGCGCCGCCGCCGAGTGACCGGTGAGCCCCGCGCGGCCCTCGCCCGAGGCGTTGCCGGCCCAGACTCCGATGGCAACGCGCGGCGTCACGCCCACGGCCCAGGCGTCGCGGAAGCCGTAGCTGGTCCCCGTCTTCCAGGCGACCTTGCGCGCCGACGAGAACGCGCGCCAGGCGAGCTCTTCGCCCGGCCGCTCGACCTCGAGCATCGCCTGCAGCGTCAGGTAGCTCGCGGCCGGACCGAGCGGCGCGGACTCGGCCCGAGCCGCTCGCTGGGTCGTGCGATACGTGGCCTCGAAGAACGCTGCGCGCGCCTCGTCCGGCGTGCGCGCCTGGGCCGAGCGCGCGAGGCCCGCGTAGACCCCCGTGACGTCCCAGAGGGTGCCCTCCGCTCCGCCCAGGATCAGTGCCAGGCCGTAGTGAGACCCGGGACGGTCGAGCGTCCGCAGCCCGAGGCGCCGCAGCACCGCGGTGAAGCGCTCGACCCCGTGCGCGCGCAACAGGCGCACGGCGGGCACGTTCAGCGAGCGCGCGAGCGCCTGCGCCGCCGGCACGGCGCCGGCGTAGGCACGGTCGAAGTTCTCGGGATGGAAGGCACCGATGTGAGTGGGCACGTCGGCCACGAGCTGGCGCGGCAGCACCTCGCCCGCCTCGAGCATCGAAGCGTAGAGCAGCGGCTTCAGCACGCTGCCGGTGCTGCGCCGCGCCGGCACGACGTCGACGTGCTCGCCCTGCTCCTCCGGGCCCGGCGGCCAGTGATTGCCGACGTAGGC
>DATBSL010000122.1:0-16621 GCA_036559805.1 Vicinamibacteria bacterium | reverse complement strand
GGTGCCGCGCCACCTGTTCGTCCCGAAGGCATCGCGCGACGCGGCCTACGAGGACCACCCGCTCGCGATCGGCCACGCTCAGACGATCTCCCAGCCCTACATCGTCGCCTTCATGACCGAGGCGGCCGAGCTGCGCCCGGGCGAGACGGTGCTGGAGATCGGCACCGGCTCGGGCTATCAGGCGGCGGTCCTGGCGCACATCGCGGCGCGCGTCTACACGATCGAGATCGTGGCGCCGCTCGCCGAGGCGTCGGCCGCGCTCCTGAAGCGCCTCGGCTGCGACACGGTCTCGGTGCGGGCCGGCGACGGCTACCAGGGTTGGCCCGAAGCGGCTCCGTTCGACGCGATCCTGGTCACGGCCGCCGCCCCGCGCATCCCGGAGCCGCTCAAGCAGCAGCTCAAGGACGGCGGCCGGCTCGTGGTGCCGGTGGGCGACGACTGGCAGGAGCTCGTGGTCGTGACGCGGCGCGGCGCGCGCTTCGAGGAAAAGCGCGTGCTGCCCGTTCGCTTCGTGCCGATGACGGGAAAGGTCCGGCAGTAGCTCGTCGAGGTCCGGGCGGAGGGCTCGCTCGGCATTCGTCGGTGATCACCGCGCAACAGGAGCCAGGCGGCGCTCGGCCTGGAGGGGGGAGCCGCTGATGGAAGTGCTTGCGGGCCTCGTCGGACTGCTGATCGGGGCCGTTCTGGTGCTCGCGGTGCCGATCACGGCGATCGTCGCCCTCGTGCGCGCCAACCAGGCGCTGCGAACCCTCCACGAGCTGCACGCGCGTGTCCATGACCTGTCGCGCCGGCTGTCCGTGTCGGGTGCGCCGCCAGCTCAGCCTGCCGTGCCGCTGGCTCAGCCGACCGCCGTGCCACCGGCTGCGGCCGTCGCTGAGCCCGGGTCGCTCGAGGCTCGGCCAGCGCCCCCGTCCGTCTCCGCGTCGCCCCGGGAACCGGCCGCCGCCTCGGTTCCTGCCAGCCAGCCGGCTGCGCGCACGGCGAGAGCATTCGACACCCGCGCCGGGGCCGGGCACCCGCGGACCGAGGCCGAATTCGTGGGGTCGCTCGGTCCGAAGATCCTGGTGGGCGCGGGCGGCCTCGCGGTGGTCGTCTTCCTGGCCCTCTTCGTCCGCTACGCCTGGGAGAACAACTGGGTGGGGCCGCTCGGGCGCGTGCTCAGCGCCGGGGCCTTCAGCCTGGCGCTCGTCGTGGGCGGGCTTCGGATCATGAGTCGTCGCTACCGGCCGCTCGGCCAGGGCCTGACCGCCGCCGGCTTCGCCGGCCTCTACGTGACTGCGTGGGCGGCGCACGCCGTCTACGAGCTCGTTGCACGTGCGACGGCCAGCGCCATGCTGCTCGCCGTCGTCGCGGCTGCCGCGATCGTCGCCTCACGTAACGGCGCCCGCCTGCTCGCGGGGCTCGCCTGGCTCGGCGGCTACCTGGCGCCGGTGCTGCTTTCGACGCATGAGGACCGCGCCGAGACGCTGTTCGTCTACCTCTTGCTGCTCGGCGCCGGAGCGCTGTGGCTCGACCGGCAGAAGCGCTGGCCCGAGGTCCCGCTGCTCGCGGCGCTCGGCACCCTCATCTTGTACGCGTCCTGGTACGCAGCCCATTTCTCGGAAGACCGACTCGGAGTCGCCGTCGCCGGGTCGCTGGCCCTCGCGGCGCTCTTCGCGCTGGCGCCGGCTCGCGGGGGAGCGCTCGCGGGCTTCCTGGCCGTGCTGGCCGTCGCCTCATCTTCCTCGTGCGGGATCGCGATGGCCGGCGAGGCCAACCGCCCGCTCTCGCTGCTCCTGTTCTTCGTTTCGATCGCCTTCGTCGCGGAGCTCGCCGCGTCGCGCTCGACGTGGACGCGGCCGCTCGGCGCCGCGCTCGCCGCGCTCGGCGTGCACGCCTGGCTCGACCGCTATTTCACGAGCGAGCGGACCGGGGTGGCGCTCAGCCTGGGCCTCGGCATAGCACTCGTCTACGTCGGGTTGCTCGCACTCACGGGCCTCCGCTCGCAGCCGCTGCGCGTACCGGCGGCGCTCGCTCACGTGGCCGCCTCGCTCCTGGCCTTCACGACGCTCGAGCAGGTTTTCGAGCCGACGAGCGGGCGGCTCTTCGCGTCGGTCCTGGGCCTGGCGGGGGCGCATCTCCTGCTGGGTCTCGACGCGCGTCGCAGGGGAGGAGATCCGCTGCGGGTGCGCGTCACGCTCGGGCTCGCGGTGACGTTCTTCACGCTGGCGCTGCCCGTGAGACTGGGGCTCACCGGAACGACGCTCGCCTGGGCGGCCGAGGGAGTCCTGCTGACCTGGCTGGGCGTGAAGCAGCGCGCGCCGCTCGCGCGCGGCTTCGGTTACGCCGTGCTGCTGCTGGCCCTGTGCCGTCTCTTCCTGCGGCACGTGCCGCTCCACCCCGAGCCGTTCGCTCCGGTGCTGAACGCGGCGTTCGGCACCTGGCTCTTCGTGATCGTGGCGCTCGCGCTCGCGCGCCGCCTGGCGCGCTCCGTGGGCGACGACGAGATCGCGTGGCTGGACGGCGCCTGCGCGCTGCTCTTCGGCCCGCTCACGCTCCTGCTGCTGTTCGGGCTGCTCTCGCACGAGGCGAGCGCCTACTTCGGCCACGCCTCGCGGGCCGCCGCGGAGCTGGGCGACCGGGCAGGCGCCCTGCGCGCCGAGCGCCAGGGCGGGCTGGCGCTGTCGGTGCTGTGGACGCTCTTCGCAACGGCGCTCCTCTCGGCGGGGCTCCTGCTGCGCAGCCTGCCGCTCTTCTACTCGTCCTACGCGCTCTTCGCGGCGACCGCTGCCAAGGTCGTGCTCGTGGACGTCGCGACGCTCCCCACGCTCTACCGCATGCTGTCGTTCCTCGCGCTCGGGGCGCTGCTGCTCGCGGGAGCCTGGCTCAACCTGCGCTTCCGCGAGCGGCTGACGGCGGCCTCGGACGGCGGGGTGTTACGATCCTGAAGATGACCCCCACGCGACACGCCGCGCTCTTCGTGGCCGGGCTCGGGGCCCTCGCCGCAGCCTCGGCGGCCGCCCCCGCGGTGGTTCCGCTCACGCTGCCCTCGGGCACGGTGCTGCAGGCCGAGGTGATGGTCAAGGACGAGGACCGCGCGATGGGCCTCATGTTTCGTCCGTCCCTGCCGCGCGACCGCGGGATGCTGTTCGTCTTCGAGACGTCGGACTTCCACGGGATCTGGATGAAGAACTGCAAGTTCCCGATCGACATCCTGTGGCTCGACGAGCAGCGCAGCGTGGTGCACGTCGCCGAGGCGGTGCCGCCGTGCAAGGCCGAGCCGTGCCCGGTCTACAACCCGCTGCGCAAGGCCGCCTACGTCGTGGAGCTGAACGCCGGCCAGGCGCGCCGCGAGAAGGCCGTGATCGGCTCGACGATCGGCTTCGTGCTTCCGGATTCGGCGCGCCAGCGCCCGGAGGCGGGCCGCTGAGCTAGCGGCCGGCGCGCGAGCGCGCGCCCGACGACGGGGGAGCGTCGGCCAGGAGCTGCCGCCCCCAGCCCTCGATCGCGGCCGCGACCTGCTCGAACGCGAGTCCGCTGCGCGTGAGGGTGTACTGCACGCGCACCGGCGGCCCCGGCTCGACGTGGCGAACGACCACGCCGCGCGCTTCGAGCTGCTTGAGGCGCGCCGAGAGCGTCTTGGCCCCGACGCCGCGGCAGCGCTCCGCGAGCGCGCTGAAGCGCAGGGGGCCCGCCTGCAGCACGCTCAGGATCAGGCCCGTCCAGGGACGCGACAGGAGGTCGATGGCGCGCCCGAACGCCTCGCAGTGGGGGTCGACGGCCTTCTTCATCGCCCGATCCTACCCTACGTGCTTTCTAGAGGGAAGCAACTTGACAGAATGTAGTAGCAGGCCTATATTTAGTTTCCATAGGAAAGTGGTTGCCGGGATGGCAAGCCAAGAGGGGAGAAGGACGATGAGCCGCACAGTCGCAGCCGTGATCACCGCCCACCGCCAGCTCGAGGGCGGCGGGTTCGTCGTTCGCCGGCCGTTCCCGACGCGAGGGCTGGACCTCGTGGATCCGTTTCTGCTGCTCGACGAGATGGGGCCGGCCGAGTACGGGCCCGGAGAGGCCAAGGGCGCGCCCGACCACCCGCACCGCGGCTTCGAGACGGTGACCTACATGCTGGACGGCGAGTTCGAGCACGAGGACTCCGCCGGCCACAAGGGCACGATCGCGCCGGGCGACGTGCAGTGGATGACGGCGGGGCGGGGCGTCGTCCACTCCGAGATGCCGACGCGCCTCATCCGCGAGAAGGGCGGACGGCTGCACGGCTTCCAGCTGTGGGTGAACCTCCCGGCGCGCGACAAGATGATCGCGCCGCGCTACCAGGAGGTGAAGTCCGCCGGGATCCCCGAGGCGACGAGCCCCGACGGGCTCGCGCGCGTGCGCGTGATCGCGGGCGCCGCCTTGGGCGTGCGCGCCGTGATCGACACGCGCATCCCGATCACGTACCAGGACTGGACGCTGCAGCCGGGCGCCGTGGTCGAGCAGGCGGTCGACGCTTCGCATCACGCGATCACCTACGTGTTCCAGGGCAAGGCCCGGATCGGCCGCGACGCGCGCGAGCTGAAGGACGGCCAGCTCGGCATCCTGGACGAGGGCGACTCCGTGCGGCTGGAGGTGCCGGCGGACGCGACGGGTCCGGCGCGGCTGCTGCTGCTCTCGGGCCTCCCGATCGGCGAGCAGGTGGCCCGCTACGGACCGTTCGTGATGAACACCGAGGCCGAGATCATGCAGGCGATCGAGGACTACCGGGCCGGGCGGCTGGGCGAGATCGCGCGGGTCTAAGGCCACAGGGTGGGAACGAGGCAGCCAAAAGCTACCCAGGGGGGCCTGGGGGGACGAAGTCCCCCCAGAACATGAACGCAAGCGTGAACGCCCCCCTTCGATCTTCCCCCCTTGAGGAGAGACTACTCGGCGCGCCTCTCCTTCCCGAAGAGCCACGCGACCAGCACGCCCAGCCCGTAGAGCCCGATCATCGGCGCGGCGAGCGCCGTCTGGTTGACGACGTCGGGGGAGGGCGTGACGAGCGCCGAGATGACGAAGCTCCCGAGGAACGCCCACTTCCAGCCGCGAATCAGGCCGCCGGGCGTGACGAGCCCGAGCCGCGCCAGCACGAAGATCACGACGGGGATCTGGAACACGAGCCCCAGCCCGAGCAGGAACCACGAGTAGAACGACCAGTACTCGCCTATCCGCGGCATGAACTGCATCTCCGGTCCGCCGAACGTGTACAGGAAGCGGAACGTGAGCGGAAACAGCAGGTAGTGGCCGAAGAGCGCCCCGCCCGTGAAGAAGAAGGTGCCCATGCCGATGAACGGCACTGCCCACTTCTTCTCGTTCTTGTAGAGCCCCGGCGCGATGAAGCCCCAGATCTCCCAGAGGATGAAGGGCGCCGCGAGGAAGATGCCGACGAAGAACGCCATCTTCATGTAGAGCATCAGCGACTCGGCGGGGCCCGTGAAGATGAACTTGTCCTTGAAGCCGGCCTGGCGCATCGGCTGGACCATGAAGTGGAAGATCTGCTCGCGGAAGCCCCAGCAGGCCCCGAAGCCGAGCGCCAGGTAGACGCACGCGCGCACGAGGCGCTGGCGCAGCTCTTCCAGATGCTCGAGGAACGTCATCTTGTCCGGATGGGGACGCGCCAAGGTGGAGCGAGTGCTCTAGTCGCGGTGGGTGTCGGGCGAGGCGCCCTCACGGCTGACCGCCTCGGCCACGGGCTCGACGGCGGGGGGATCGGCCGTTGCCGCGTCGGACGACGCTGGCTTCGCCTCGGGCACGCCCTCGGCGGGTGCGGGCTCCACCTTCGGCGGCTCGATGCGCAGCGAATCCCGGATCTTCTCGGCCTCGACCTCGCTCTCGATCGTGTTGCGGAAGTCGTTCGAGGCGCGACGGAACTCGCCCATCATCTTTCCGAGGCTCTTGCCGATCTCGGGAAGCTTGCGCGGCCCGAACACGATCAGGGCCACGACGAAGATCAGGAACAGCTCCGGCCCGCCCAGCGTACCGAACATGGATCCTGACCGGATCTTACCACCGGCCGCGTGCTAGAGTGACTCCATGTCCGGGAGGTGGCTCGGCGCGGTCGCCGCCGCTTCGGCCCTGCTCCCGTTCCCCGCGCGCGCCGAGGTGCCGGTGGTCGAGCTCGACGGCGTCGTCCACGCGGTGAGCGCGGCCCACGTCGTGCAGGCGATCGAGCGCGCCGACGCCCAGAAGGCCCCGCTGCTGGTGGTCCGGATCGACACGCCCGGCGGCCTGGACAGCTCGATGCGGCAGATCGTCGACAAGATGCTCAACTGCACGACGCCGGTCGCGGTGTTCGTGGGGCCGTCGGGAGCGCGCGCGGCCTCGGCCGGCTTCGTGATCACCGTCGCCGCCGACGTGGCTGCGATGGCGCCCGGCACCAACATCGGCGCCGCCCACCCGGTCGCCGGGATCGGCCAGATGGACGAGGTGATGTCGAAGAAGGTCACCTCGGACGCCGCCGCCTACATCCGGGGCAAGGCGGAGCGCCGCGGCCGCAACGTCGAGATGGCCGAGAAAGCCGTCGTCGAGAGCAAGTCCTTCACCGAGAAGGAGGCGCTCGAGCTCAAGCTGATCGACCTCGTGGCGCGCGACGTCCCCGACCTCCTGGCCCAGCTCGACGGGCGCGTGGTGCGCCGCTTCGACGGGACGAGCGTCACGCTCCGCCTCGCGGGCGAGCGCACCTTCGAGGTGCGCATGGACTGGCGCCAGGCGATCCTCTCCGCGATCGCACGGCCCGAGGTGCTGTTCCTGCTGCTGCTCGGCGCGCTCGCGGGGCTGGGCGCCGAGATCAGCCACCCCGGCCTGATCTTCCCCGGCGTGATCGGCGCCTTGTGCCTGATCCTGTTCCTGTTCGCGAGCCAGATCCTCCCGGTGAGCGGGGCGGGCGTGCTGCTGATCCTGCTCGCGGTGGGGCTCTTCGTGGCCGAGGTCAAGGTCGCGTCCTACGGGCTGTTGACCGTGGCGGGCCTCGTGGCGATGATCCTCGGCGCGATGATGCTCGTCGACTCCGACCTGCCGGAGCTGCGCGTCTCGGCGTGGACGCTCTTGCCCGTGATACTGGCCTTCGCCGGCTTCACGATCGCGATCGTGCGGCTGGTGCTGCAGGCGCAGCGCCGCCACGCGCGCACGGGCGTCGAGGGCCTCGTCGCGCAGCCCGGCCAGGCCGTGAGCGAGCTCGCTCCCGAGGGCTGGGTCGTCGTCCAGGGAGAGCGTTGGCGCGCTCGCGCCACGGAGCCGGTGGCCGCCGGCGAGCGCGTCGTCGTCGAGGCGGTCGAGGGGCTGCAACTCCGGGTCCGAAAGGGGGCGTGAGATGACACCGATGGTGTTCGTGCTCGGCTTCGCGGTTTTCTGGCTCCTGCTGTCCGTAAAGGTCTTGAACGAGTACGAGCGCGGCGTGGTGTTCCGCCTGGGCAAGGTCCTGGCGAAGCCGAAGGGTCCCGGGCTCGTGATCGTGGCGTGGCCGATCGACCGGATGGTGCGCGTGAGCCTGCGCACGGTGGTGCTCGACGTGCCGCCGCAGGACGTGATCACGCGCGACAACGTGACGGTCAAGGTCAACGCGGTCGTCTACTTCCGCGTGATGGACCCGCTCGCCGCGGTAATCAACGTCGAGAACTACCTCTACGCCACGAGCCAGGAAGCGCAGACGACGCTGCGCAGCATCCTCGGCCAGGCGCACCTCGACGAGCTGCTCTCCGAGCGCGACCGGCTCGCGCAGAGGCTGCAGGAGGTGATCGACCAGCACACCGATCCCTGGGGCGTGAAGGTGACCCAGGTGGCGGTGAAGGCGGTCGACCTGCCGCAGGAGATGCAGCGGGCGATGGCCAAGCAGGCCGAGTCGGAGCGCGAGAAGCGCGCCAAGATCATCCATGCCTCGGGCGAGTTCGAGGCGAGCCAGCAGCTCACCGCGGCGGCGAAGGAGCTCAACACCGAGCCGGTGTCGCTGCACCTGCGCTACCTGCAGACGCTCGTCGAGATCGCGGCCGAGAAGAACTCCACGATCGTCTTCCCGGTCCCGATCGACTGGCTGAAGGCGCTCATGGGCGGGGACGGGAGGAAGGCGTAGATGGGAGAATCCGGGCCGGGCTCGCTCGACGACCAGGGCCTGACGCTGCGCGGCAGCATCGAGGACACGTCGGTCCCCGAGCTGCTCAAGTCGGTGCTGGGCAGCGGGGAGACGGGGGTGCTGACGTTTCGCAGGCCGGACGTGACCAAGAACGTCCACCTGCACCTGGGGCGCATCGTCTACGCCCGCAGCAGCAACCCCGACGAGCGCATGGGCGAGGACCTGCTGCTGCGCGGCAAGATCACGGCGCGGCAGTTCCTCGAGGCCAGCCGCCTGATCGCGCCGGGGCGGCGGCTCGGCAAGATCCTCGTCGAGCTCGGAGCCCTCGAGCCCGAGGACCTGCTCGGCTCGATCGAGCACCACGTGAAGGAGATCCTGCTCGAGATGTTCACCTGGTCCAGGGGCGAGTACGAGCTCACCATGACCGAGCCCGGCAAGGACGACGTGGCCCTCAACCTGTCGACCGAGGCGTTGATCATGGACGGGCTGCGGCGCGTGCGCTCGTGGCACGCCGTCTACCGCGGCATCGGCGGCGACCTCGACGCGGTGCCGGTGCCCACCGGCCACCAGGAGTTGCTGCTGAAGCTCGAGCTCAGCGAGGAGGAGCAGGAGCTCGTGGCGCAGGTCAACGGCCACGCGACGATCGAGCAGATCTGCCAGGTCTCGTACCTGTCGAACTTCGAGACCTGCCGGCTGCTGTGGGCGATGATGGTGCTGGGCGTGCTGCGGCGCGGCCAGCCAGGCGAGGCGGCGGCGCGCGAGGAGCACGTGGCCCAGCGCGAGCAGGAGCAGGACCTCGAGAGCATCGTCGAGCGTTTCAACCAGATGCTGAACCGGATCCACTCCTTCCTGCAGGGCCGGATCGGCAGCGACGTCGACGTTTTCATGGACGAGGCGCAGGCGCGCACCGCCGGGCAGTACGAAGCGCTCTTCTACGGCGTGGACCTGAAGCAGTACGGCCGCGCCGACTACGACCAGCTGCTCGCGAACGTGGCGGACTTGCCCCCCGAAGAGCGCCGGCGCCTGATGCTCGCGGGCCTCAACGAGCTGGTGGCCTCGATCCAGCTGGGCGTGCGCGAGCGGCTCGGGGCGCAGGAGATCGCGGTAGTCTCGGGCATAATCAAGGAGGCGTACCGCCGGTTGGGCGTGGGCTAACCAAGGCCGGCCGATGCAGGCCGCCGGGAGAGACGCCGTGGCGCAGGACGACTACTACTACGAGATCCAGCTCACCAACAAGCAGCTCGTCTTCTACTTCATGGCCGGCGCTTCCGGCTTGGTGCTGAGCTTTCTCGCGGGCGTGATGGTCGGCCGCGGCGTCGAGGGCACGGCGCTCGGCGCCGTCGACTCGCGCGCCGTCTCGGAAGAGCGCGTCGTCGCCGAGCAGTCGCCCGCGCCGGCGCAGGCGACGCCAGCCGCCTCCGACTTCAGCTACCCCGCCCGGCTCGAGTCCGACAAGCCCGAGGACGGTCTCGAGCGCCCGAAGGGCGCGAGCCCGGCCGCGGCGCGCAGCGAAACACCGGCGCCGACGCCGCGGCCCGCGAGCCAGGCGCTGCCGCCCGTGCCGACGCCGCGGCCCACGACGAGCGCTCCTCCGCAGGCGACGACTCCCGCGCCGGCCACGACGCGGCCGGCGGGCGCCTTGCCCAAGGCGCAGCCGCAGTCCGCCGACGGGTTCGCGATCCAGGTCGGCGCGTTCAAGGACCGCGCGAGCGCCGACAGCGTGGTGAAAAGCTTGAAGACGCGGGGCTTCCCGGCCTACGCCGTGGCGCCGGCGGGGGGTGGCGGGGGGCTCTTCACCGTGCGCGTCGGGATCTACCGCGATCGCGCCGACGCCGAGACCGTGCAGTCGCGCCTCAACGACGACAAGTTCAAGCCTTACATCATCAAGCAGTAGCGTGGACGCCACCGCCTCGCCCCGGGATGCCGGGCGGCCGGCCGACGCGAAGCCTGCGCGGCTCCCGGCCTGGGCCCGCAAGGGCTCGCCGCTCACGCCGGGCGCGCACGCGATGCGCGTGCTGCTGCGCGAGGGCGCGCTCAACACCGTCTGCGAGGAGGCGCGCTGCCCGAACTTGGGCGAGTGCTTCAGCCGCGGCACGGCCACCTTCATGCTGCTGGGCGACCGCTGCACGCGCCGCTGCGGCTACTGCTCGGTCGGCACCGCGAAACCCTTGCCGCCCGACCGGGACGAGCCCGAGCGCGTGGCGCGGGCCGCCTTTCGGCTGGGCCTGCGCTACGTGGTCCTGACCTCGGTGAACCGCGACGACCTCGCGGACGGCGGGGCCGCGCACTTCGCCGCGACGATCGAGGCGGTGCGCCAAGCGCTTCCGGAAGCGGGGATCGAGGTGCTGACGCCCGACTTCAAGGGCGACCGGCCTGCGCTCGCCACGGTGCTGGGCGCCCTGCCCACGGTCTTCAACCACAACATCGAGACCGTGCCGCGCCTGTTTCCACGTCTGCGGCCGCAGGGTCGCTACCGGCTGAGCCTCGAGACCCTGGCCGCGGCGCGCGCGATCCGGCCGGGCGTGCCCACCAAGAGCGGCCTGATGCTCGGCCTCGGCGAGACCGACGCAGAGGTCCTCGAGGTGCTCGCGGATCTGCGCGCGAGCGGGGTCTCGATCGTCACGCTCGGGCAGTACCTGCGGCCCACACGGGACCACGAGCCCGTCCACCGCTACGTCCCGCCCGAGGTGTTCTCCAGGCTCGAGCAGGACGCGCGCCGGCTCGGGTTCGAGGCCGTCTACGCCGGCGTCTTCGTGCGCTCGTCGTACAACGCCGACGAGGTTTTTCACGCGAGGGGTGCGCGCTGAGCGACAGCCTGCGCCGCGAGGCTCTCGCGGCCCTGTCGGGAGCGCTGCTGGTGCTGTCGTTCCCGAAGTTCGGGCACCCGGCGGTCGCCTGGGTGGCGCTCGTCCCGCTGCTCGTGGCGCTCCACGGCGCTACGGGGCTGCGTGCGGCGCGCCTCGGCTACGTGGCGGGCGCCATTGCGGCCCTCGGCCTGCTCTACTGGACGGCGCTCGTGGTCGTCCAGTACGGAGGCATCCCGCTCGTGGCGGGGACGCTGATCATGGTCGCGCTGTGCCTCGCCTTCGCGCTGTTTCCGCTCGTCTTCGGCTGGTCCACGGGCCGCCTGGTGGCGCGCTTCGGGACCCCGGGTCTCTTCGGGACGCCGTTCCTTTGGGTGGCGACCGAGCTCTTGCGCGTGCACACCTTCTTCGAGTTCCCCTGGTGCCTGCTCGGCTACAGCCAGCAGCCGTTCCTGCCGGTGATCCAGATCGCGTCCGTGACGGCCGTTTACGGGGTGTCGTTCCTGCTCGTCCTGTTCGCCGCGCTCGTGGCCATGGCGCTCGTCGACGCTCGCCTGCGGCGCGTCGCGCTCGGCGCGGCCGCCGCGCTCGTCGCGACGACCTGGGCGATCGGGAGCTGGACGCTCGCGCAGCCGATCGCCGAGACCGGGCGCGTCACGGTGGGGCTCGTGCAGGGAGGCATCCGGCAGGAGGACAAGTGGGTCCCCGGGAACGCCTGGAGCAACGTGCTTCGGCACGTTCAGCTCACCGAGCAGGCGGCGGCGCGTGGCGCCCGCTTCGTGGTCTGGCCGGAGTCGGCCGTCCCCTTCCTGTACGACGAGCAGCCCGCACTCGCGTCGCTGCTCCAGGAGCTGGTCCGCCGGCACGGCATCCACCTGTACTTCGGCAACGACGATCGCGAAACGGGGCCCGGCGGCGAGGCGCCCATCTACGTCGGCGCAAAGCTCTTGGACCCCGAGGGCCGGCTGACCGCCCGCTACAGAAAGATCCACCTGGTGCCCTTCGGCGAGTACGTGCCGCTCAAGGCCGTCTTCACGCTCGGCGGCCGTGTCGCGGCCAAGCTGGTCCGGGAGGTCGCCGACTTCAGCCCCGGAAAGGAGGCGGTCACCGGCGGCGTCGCGGGCCACCGGATGGGCGGCTACATCTGCTACGAGGCGATCTTTCCCGGGCTCGTGCGCCGCTTCACGTCGCAGGGCGCAGAGCTGCTCGTGAACATCACGAACGACGCGTGGTACGGGCGCACCTCGGCGCCCTACCAGCACCTGGCGATGGCGGCCTTCCGCGCCGTCGAGAACCGGCGCTACGTGGTGCGCGCGGCGAACACCGGCGTCACCGCCGTCGTGGACCCGCGCGGCCGGGTGCTCGAGGCGACACGCCTCTTCGATGAAACGCTCCTGGTGCGCGAGGTCCCCTTCGTGGCCGAAACCAGCTTCTACGCCCGCCACGGGGACCTCTTCGCGCGCGCCTGCGCGGCGATTGCCCTCGCTCTAGTTGCTGCGAGCTTCGGCTGGCCGCGCTCGAGACGCTAGACCCGAACCAACTCAGCCTAGAATGAGATGAGGAAACACGATCTTGAGCGCAGACCTGAGGCAGCGTCTCGAAGCGCTGCGAGCGAGGGCCGCGGACATCCGCGGCTATCTTTGAGGAAGGCAAGCTGGCGCGGGAGCTCGAGGCGCTCGAGCAGCGCATGGCCGAGCCCGGCTTCTGGAACGACCAGAAGGCCGCGCAGACGCAGCTGCAGCGCAGGAAGCGCGTCGAGACCGACCTCGAGCTGCTGAAGCGCCTGAAGCGCGAGGAGGACGACGCCCAGGTGCTGGCGGACTGGCTCGCCGGCGGCGAGGACGTAGCCAAGGACCTGACTGCCGCGCTCGAGGCGTTCGACGCCACCGTCGAGACCTGCGAGTTCCTGAAGATGCTCGGCGGCGAGCACGACCGGGCCGGCGCCATCCTCACGATCAATGCGGGCGCGGGCGGCACGGACAGCCAGGACTGGGCCGAGATGCTGCTGCGCATGTACCTGCGCTGGTGCGACCGCCGCGGCTTCAAGCGCGACATCACGGACATCCAGTCCGGCGAGGAAGCCGGCATCAAGAGCGTCACGGTGCTGGTGGCGGGGGAGTACGCCTACGGGTACCTGGCGGCGGAAGCGGGCGTCCATCGGCTCGTGCGCATCAGCCCGTTCGACTCGAACTCGCGGCGCCAGACCTCCTTCGCGTCGGTCTTCGCCTGGCCGGAGATCGACGAGACGATCGACATCGAGGTGCTCGACAAGGACCTGCGCATCGACACCTATCGCTCGAGCGGCGCCGGCGGCCAGCACGTCAACGTCACCGACTCCGCCGTGCGCCTCACCCACATCCCGTCGGGCATCGTGGTGGCGTGCCAGAACGAGCGCAGCCAGATCCGCAACCGCGAGGTCGGGATGAAGATCCTCAAGGCGCGGCTCTACGAGCTCGAGCTGCAGAAGCGGCGCGAGAAGCTCGACGCGGTGGAGGCAGGCAAGAAAGAGATCGCATTCGGCAGCCAGATCCGCTCGTACGTGCTGCATCCGTACCGGATGGTGAAGGACCACCGCACCAAGCACGAGACGGGGAACCCCGACCGCGTGCTCGACGGCGACATCGACGACTTCGTCAAGGCGACGCTCGCGGCCAAGGCGCGGGGCACGCTCGGCCAGGCCGCGGCGGCCGAGGACTAGGGGCCCCGGGGATGCGCCGGCGCGACCTGTCGCAGCGCCTCCTGCTCCTCGTCACGGCGGTGGCGTGGGCCTGCCGCGAGCCCAAGGCGAAGGCGCGCACGGCGCCGGTCGCGAGCGACGGCGCGCCGCCGGGCGGAGAGCTGGCGTTCGAGCGCGAGGTCGACGGAAACCTCGACCTCTACCTGATCCCGGCGGGCGGCGGGAAGGAGCTCCGGCTCACGGACGACCCGGCCGAGGACGGGCTGGCGCGCTTCACGCCCGACGGCGAGCGGATCCTGTTCACGTCGCTGCGCACCGGCAAGTACCAGATCTACGAGGTGTCCCCGAAGGGCGGAAAGGCGCGCCGGGTACGCACGAACGACGCGACCGAGTACCAGGTGGACGTTTCGCCCGACGGAAAGACGCTCGCCTTTCTCTCCAACCTCGACGGGCCGGAGCGGCTGCTGCTGCAGGATTTCGGGAGCGGCGCCGTGCGCGAGCTGGTGCGTCACGGCAACGACACGATCTTCGGCAACCCGCACTGGAGCCCCGACGGGCGCTTCATCACGTTCTCGTCGAACCACCGGATCGGGCACCAGATCTACGTGGTCGAGGTGGCGACGAAGCAAGAGCGGCGGATCTCTCCCGTGACGGGCGGCGGCTGCGAGCCGCGCTTCAGCCGCGACGGAAAGAAGGTCGTCTACGTCAGCCGGCGCCACCTCGGCGGAGTGTCGCGCCTCGTCGAGCACGACCTCGCGAGCGGCGAGGAGAAGGCGCTCGTCTCGTGGCCCGCGCTCAACTACGACCCGGTGTATTCGCCCGACGGCAGCGAGCTCGCCTTCGCCTCGAACATCACCGGGCAGTACGCCGTCTACCGGCAGCGCCTCGCGGACGGCAAGGCCTGGCGCGTCACCTACGGCCCGGGCCTGGCGCGCTACCCGGACTACCGCCCGGCGCGCTGAGCTTCTCGGCGGTGTCCTGCGGGGCCGGGGCGGGCTCCGCCGGCGCCATCTCCTGGACGTGCGGCTCGGTGCCCGCGACGAACGCCTCCATGTGCACGCCCGGGGCGCCCGGGGCGCCCGGGTGGCCCATCTCGTCGACCGGAACGAACACGACGTTGCCGGGGATCGGGTACTCCTCGATCGGCCGCTCGGACATCACCGCCGCCCAGAACTCCATCCAGATCGGCAGCGCGATCGTGCCGCCGTCGGCGCGAGGCCCGAGCGAGTCCTTCTTCTCGTCGAAGCCCACCCAGACGCCCGCCGCGAGCGAGGGCTCGTAGCCGATGAACCACGCGTCCGTGAAGTCGTTGGTGGTCCCGGTCTTGCCCGCGATCGGCCGGCGCAGGCGGCGCGCGCGCGCCGCGGTGCCGTGGTCGGCCACCCCGCGCAGGAGCGACGTCAGGATGAAGGCGGTGTCGGCGCGCAGCGCGTCCGTGGCGCGCGGCAGCGTCTGCTCGATCACGTTGCCCTCGCGGTCGGTGATGCGGTCGATCAGGAACGGCCGCATGCGCAGGCCCTGGTTGGCGAAGGTCCCGAACGCCGCGGTCATCTCGGCGAGCGTCGCCTCGCCGGCGCCGAGCGCTATCGGCAGGTAGGGCGGCAGCTCGCTCGACAGCCCGAGCCGCCGGGCGTACTCGATGCCCTTCTCGATCCCGACCGCCTGCAGCGTGCGCACGGCGGGGATGTTGCGGCTCTGCTCTACCGCGCGGCGCAGCGGGATCGGGCCCTGGAAGACGCCGTCGTAGTTCTGCGGCGACCACACCGAGCCGTCCCACTGGTTCGGGAAGCTGAGCGGGGAGTCGATCAGGATCGTGGCGGGCGTGTAGCCGAGCGTCTCGAGCGCGGCCGCGTAGACGATCGGCTTGAACGCCGAGCCGACCTGGCGCAGCGCCTGCGTGGCGCGGTTGAACTTGCTCTTCTCGAAATCGTAGCCGCCGACCATCGCGCGCACGGCGCCGGTGTGGACGTCGAGGGCGATCAGCGCGCCTTCGACCTTGGGCTCCTGCTCGAGCTGCAGGCGCGCCTCGCGCCGTCCGGCGACGTCGCTCAGCGCGACGACGCGGAACGGCGCGATCGCGCCGCGCGGCAGGGCGTCGCTCACGCTCGCGCGCCGCGTCCAGGCCACGTCCGCCGGCAGCAGGCGCCCGCGGTAGCCGCCGACCTGCACCACCGCGCTCAGCCGGTCCGACGCGATCACCACGCCGCGCACCACGTCGCCCTCGCCGAACGGCCAGTCCCACTCGTCGAGGCGCAGCGGCTCGGGCAGCAGGCCGTCCGGTCCCAAGGCGCTCGCTTCGGGCTTGACGAAGCCGCGGGCCCGCCGGTCGATCGCGCGCAGGCCGGTGCGCACGGCGCGCAAGGCGGCGCGTTGCGCCTTGGGGTCGAGCGTCGTGTAGACGCGCAGCCCGCCCTGGTAGATGCGCTGGCTGCCGTACTCGCGCTCGAGGTACTTGCGGACCTCCTCGACGAAGTGCGGGGCGACACTCGGCGGGTCGCGCCGCAGCCGCAGCGCGATCGGCTTCGCCTTCGCCGCCTCCGCCTCCTCGCGGCTCACGTATTTCTCCTCGGCCATCCGGTCCAGCACGTGGTTGCGCCGCTGCAGCGCGCGCTCGGGGTTCTCGATCGGGCTCTGGCGCATCGGGCTCTGGGCGATGCCCGCGACGAGCGCCGCCTCCTCGAGCGTCACGTCCTTGACCGCCTTGCCGAACAGGAAACGGCTCGCCGCCTCGACGCCGTAGTTCCCGTTCCCGAAGTAGATCTGGTTGCAGTAGAGGGTGAGGATCTCCTCCTTGGTGAAGTTCTTCTCGATCTGGAAGGCGAGGATGACCTCCTTGATCTTGCGCTCGGGCGTCTTTTCCGGGGTCAGGAACAGGAGCCGCGTGAGCTGCATGGTCAGGGTCGAAAAGCCCTGGCTGTAGCGCCCCGAGCGCAGGTTCGCGAGCGCGGCGCCCGGGATGCGCCAGAAGTTGATCCCGATGTGCTTCCAGAAGTCCGCGTCCTCGACCGCGACGATGGCGTTGCGCAGCACCGGTGGGATGTCCTGGAACGCCACCACCACGCGCTT
>DATBSL010000121.1:0-25299 GCA_036559805.1 Vicinamibacteria bacterium | reverse complement strand
CTGCCGCGGCGTCGTGTACGCGCCCTACGACGAGGACTACGGCTACGTGACGGTCGAGGCGTTCCTGTCGCGCAAGCCCGTCGTGACGGCGAGCGACTCGGGCGGGCCGCTCGAGTTCGTGGAGGACGGCGTGAGCGGCCTGGTCGCGGCACCCGACGCCGGCGCCCTCGGAGACGCCCTCGACCGGCTGTGGCGCCTGCCGGAAGCGAGGCTCGCCGCGATGGGGGCGGAGGGGGCGCGCCGCGTCGCCTCGATCACGTGGGACACCGTCGTCGATCGCCTCACGGAGCTGGTTCGGTGAGAGTCGCCCTCTGGACGCCGGCGCTCTCCGGCTGGGCCGCGGCACTCGCGGCCCAGCTCGAGCGCGAGCTCGACCTCACGCTCGTACGCGCCGAGCCGCGCGCGCGCCCGGCCGCGGATCTGGACCTCTACCACGTCGCAGGCTCGCCGGAGCACGGCTTCGTGTACCGCGCGCTCCGGCAGCGACCCGGCATCGTGCTGCTCGCGGAGTGGGGGCTCCACGCGCTCGTCCACGCCGAGACGGCCGGGCGCGGCGACGCGCGGGCCTACCTGCGCGAGGCGCGCCACGCGCACGGCGACATCGGGGTCTTCGTCGCGCGCCAGGTGCTCGCGGGAATGGGCGGCGCGCTTCCCGGGCTCGTTGCCATGAACCAGCGCGTGCTCGAGGCGAGCCTCGTGATCGTGGCCTTGACGGAGGCTATCCGCGAGCGATCCACCGCCGCCGTGACGGGCTGCCCCGTGGTGTTCCTGCCGCTCGCCGAGGCGGACGCAGCGGCCAGCGCCGCGTCGCTCGTCGCGCTGATCGCGCTGATCGCGCAGGCGGCGCCCCGCGCCGACGCGCTCCGCGAAGACATCGCCACGCGGGCCGCCGCGACGGGGCCGCGCGCGCGGGCCGAGGACGAGCTGCGCTGGGTGGCGCGCGAGCTCGGGCTCGCCGAGCCGCCCGCAGACGCAAGAGCGCTCGTGGCCGGCCTGTTCGATGAAGGGCGTTGACCACGGTGCGCCTCTCCGTCGTCATCCCCGCCTTCAACGAGGAGCGGCGGCTGCCCGCGACGCTCGCGCGGATCCAGGGCTACCTCGGCGCGCGCGGCACGTCCTACGAGGTGCTGGTGGTGGACGACGGCTCGAGCGACGCCACCGCCGAAGTCGCGCGCGGGGCCGGCCCGCACGTCGGGCTGCTGCGCCACGACACGAACCGCGGCAAGGGCCACGCGGTGCGCGCCGGCATGCTGGCCGCCGCGGGCGAGCTGCGGCTGATGACCGACGCCGATCTGTCGACGCCGATCGACGAGATCGGGCGGCTCGAGGCCGGCCTCGAGCGTGGCTTCGACGTCGCGATCGGCTCGCGCGCCGTCGCGGGATCGCGCATCGAGGTGCACCAGCCGGCGTACCGCGAGGCGATGGGACGGCTCTTCAACCGGCTGGTCCAGGGCCTGCTGCTGCCCGGCCTGCACGACACCCAGTGCGGCTTCAAGCTCTGGCGGGGCGGGGCCGCGGCCTCGGCCTTCGCGGCCTGCCACCTGGACGGCTTCTGCTTCGACGTCGAGGCGCTCTACGTGGCGCGCCGCCGGGGTCTGCGCATCGTCGAGCTGCCCGTGGTGTGGAGCAACGACGCGGCGACCCGCGTCGGCCTCGGCGGCGGCGCCTTCGCGTTCCTCGACCTGCTGCGCATCCGCTGGGCGGCGGCGCGCGGGCGCTACGGGGCCGGGCTCCCCACGTAGCGAACCTCGGCGCGCGCGCGCAGCTCCTTCACCCAGGCTTCCACGCGCTCGTCGAGCGCCCGGCGCTCGAGCTGCTCGCGCACGCGCTCTCTGGCCGCCTCCAGCGAGTCGCCCGCGCCCGGATCGCTCTCGAAGGCGGCCCGCACGTCCTCGTCGGTCACGCGCAGCTGCGGCCGGAAGCGAAACTCGACGTACTTGAGGATCGCGAGCTGGCGCCTCACGAGCCGCCGCAGGTCCGGCGCCGGCACCAGGCTCGCGAGCGTGGGCCGGCGCTCGAGCAGCTCGCGGGCCGCTCGCTCCTCCTCGTCCGGCAGCACCTCCGCCTGGGGCAGGCGCGACGCCTCGAGCTGCATCAGCCGCTCGTCCACGAGCGCCTCGAGCGCCGGCTGCGCCGCGAGCCCGCGCACCTGCTCGACGGCCCGCCGGTCCGAGAGCAGCAGCGGCCGCCCGTCCACCACCGCGACGACGCCTTCGATCGTAGTCGTTGCGCCAGTGGCCGCCGGCTGCTGCCCAACCGCGGGCCCTGCCGACACCAGGATCATCGACAAGCCGAGAGCCACGAGCTCGAATGCCTGTCGCGCCCTAGAACGCATGGCCGATCGAAAGGTGAAAGCGCGAGCGGGCCTCGCCCGGCTCGTGGTCGAGCACGTAGCCCCAGTCGAGGCGGATCGGGCCGATCGGCGTGCGGTAGCGCACGCCGAGGCCGGCGCTCCAGCGCAGCTCCGTGAGCGCGACGTCGCGCGTTTCGAGGTAGACGTTGCCGGTGTCGAGGAAGCTCGCCAGCTGGAACGAGCGGCTCAGGTTGTAGCGCATCTCGGCGCCCCCGAGCAGGAGCGCGTTGCCGCCGGTCGGGTAGAGCGTGCCGTCCGTCCCCACGATCTTCGGCCCCACCATGTCCACCGGGAAGCCGCGCGGGCCGTAGTCGCCGCCCGCGAAGAAGCGCTCGGGCAGCGGCAAGAGCGGCGCCTCGTCGGCGAAGGTCGCGGCGAGCCCGACGCGTCCGGAGAGCACGAACACGAGGTCGGCGCGCAGACGGCTGATGCGCACGGCCTGGAAGAAGCTGCGCCAGTAGCTCTCGCCTCCGAGCGCGTCGAGCGACAGCTGCAAGTCCGCGCCGAGGAAGAAGCCGCGCCGCGGCTCGAGCGGGTCGTCGCGCGTGTCGAACACCACGGAGGCGGCGGGCCCGGACACGGCGTAGGTGCGGTACTGGCGGTCGATCTCGTCGAGCGAGCCCTCGATGTTGTAGACGTGCGTGTCCTGGTACAGGTAGCGCAGGATCAGGCTGGTGCGCGCGTCGAGCGAGCGGCCGGCCTGGACGATGCCGCCCTTGCGGTTGTAGTCGAAGCTGGTGCGGTCCTCCTCCTCCCAGAAGCCGGTGAGGAACGAGTCGAGCTTGCGGCCGAGGAGCCACGGCTCCCGCAGGTTGAGCAGGAAGCGGCTGCCGCGGAAGCTGCCGCGCGCGAACACCGAGGCGGTGCGCCCCATGCCGCCCAGGTTGCGGCGCGTGAGCTCGACGCTGCCGCGCAGCCGGTCCTGCTCCGACCAGCCGACGCCCCACGACCAGCTGGTGCGCGGGGCCTCCTGCACGCTCACCACCACGTCGCGGCGCCGCTCGCGGTCGGGGTCGAGCTCCGCGATCTGCACGCGCTCGAAGATGCCGAGGCTCAGCAGCCGGCGCTGGCTCTCGAGCACGCGCTCGAACGAGAAGGCCTCGCCGGAGCGCAGCAGCATCTCGCGCTCGACCGCCACGTCGCGGGTCTTCTCGAGCCCGGCGAGCACCACGTGCTCGACGATCGTCCGCTCGCCGGGCTCGACCACCAGGCTGACGCGCGCCTCGTCCCGCGCCTCGGAGAACTGCACCTCGCTCCGCACGCGCGCCTCGAGGTGCCCGGCCCGGCGCCACGCCGAGAGCAGCGCCTCGCGGCTGCGCGCGACGTCGGCGGCCACGTAGGGGCGGCCCTCGTGCAGCGCCAGCTCGTCCGGCCCGCGGTCCTCGGCGCTCACGGGCAAGGGCGGGCTCTCGATCCGCAGCTCGGTCACGCGCGCGCGCGGGCCGGGACGCGCCACGAAGACGACCGGCAGCGCGCCGCCGCCGTCGGCGACCTCGGCGTCCGCGCGCGCCTCGAAGTGCCCGAGCGCCTCGAGCCGGGCCTGGAGCTGGCGCGCGTCCTCCGTGACCGCGGCGTCTTCGAGCGGGCGGCCGGCCTCGGTGCGCAGGCCTTCCAGCAGGGTCGCGTCGGCGCCGCGCAGCTCCACCGCGGCGACGTGCGCCGCTTCGCCCGCGCTCACGTCGTAGACCACGGCGGCCTCCGCGCCGCGCGGCTCGACGCCGGCGCGCACCAGGGCGTCGCGGTAGCCGAGGCTGCGCAGGCGCGTCTCGATCCGCTCGGCGCCCGCCTCCAGGCTGTCGCTCGACGCGGAGCCGTCGCGCACGATCGCGCGCACGGCGGACTCGAGCTTCGACTCGAGCTCCGCGCCGCGCACCTCGAGGCGCATGCGCGGGCCGCTCACGGCCTTGAACAGCAAGCTCATCCGCGCGCGACTCGGGTCGTAGGTGGGGGCGAGCTCGACGCTCGCGCGCCAGAAGCCGTCCTGGGCGAGGCGCCGGCGCATCGCCTCGCGCGCCTCGTCCGCCTTCTCCTTCTTGTAGCTCTCGCCCGTTCGCGGCCGCACGAGCGGCTGGAGCGCCGCCGCGGCGGCCACGTCGTCGCACTCGACGCGCGCGCTCGAGACGCGCGCGCGTGGCCCGGCATGGATCCGGAAGACAGCGTGGGCGCCGCCCGGCACGGGCCGGGCCACCGCCTCGACCAGGGCCTCGAGCCTTCCGCTGCGCGCGAGCGCGAGCCCGACGTCGCGCCCGGCGCGCTCGAGCCGTGCGGGCCACAGCGGCTCGTCCGGCCGGAGGCGGGCGGCGCGCGCGGCCGCGCCGGGTGAGATCACGCTGTCGCCCTCGACCCGCACCGCGACGAACAGCGGCGCCGGCAGCGGCCGGAACACGACGTCGACGCCCGCGTCGCCCGCCTGGCGCACGAGCTCGACGCGCACGTCCTCGTAGCGCCCGGTCGCGAAGAT
The DNA here is from genome assembly GCA_036559805.1 of Vicinamibacteria bacterium. GTDB lineage: Bacteria > Acidobacteriota > Vicinamibacteria > Fen-336 > Fen-336 > DATBSL01. The sequence continues at coordinate 20,485 of DATBSL010000121.1, read as the reverse complement.
CAGCTCCACCGCGCGGCGCACGGCCTCGTGGTCGAGCGGCCGGCCCGGCGCCAGGCCGACGAAGGCCGCGAGCCGGGCCTCGTCGGCGCCCTCGACGCGCACGCTCTTGACGTGCTCGTCCTCGGCGGGCGAGCTGGCGAGTGCCATGGCGGCGAGCGCCAGCGCCAGCATCAGTGCGTCTGCCGGATCCGCACGTCGAAGGCCCAGCCGCGCTCGGCCCCGGTCTTGGCCGTGCCGGGATCCGTGCGCGTGAGCAGCAGCGAGAAGCGGTCGGTCAGGGTGTACTCGACGGCCAGGATGCGCTCCTCGGTGCCGCGCAGATCCTGCGAGTAGAGCACGTTCAGGTCTGTGGTCAGGCGCTTGCCGACGGTGACGCGCGCGGTGGGCGTCGTTCCCGCGCCGCGCAGCAGCGAGGGGTCGATCGAGAAGCGGTTGAGCCCGAACAGCCGCTCCGCTTCGCGCTCGAGGCCCATCGACTCCGAGAGCCGGCCGGCGGCGAGCGTCGCGGCGCCGGCGCGGGCGAGCTCGCCCTGCTTGTCGCGCGCCTGGGTCTGCGTGAGGCTCGCGACCTCCGACTCCTCTTGCCCCGCGAGCAGCGCCAGGATCTGCAGCGACGACAGCGGCGGGTCCGAGGTGAGCGTCGGCGTCACGCGCTCGAGCGTCCCCGAAACGCGCAGCGTCACCTGGTACGAGCGCATACGCGTCGAGGCCTCGATGTCGAAGAGCGGGTCGAGCCTTTCGGGGTTGACGAAGTCGAGGGCGCCGCGCTGGATCACGTAGGTGCGGCCCTGGAAGTACAAGCGGCCGCGCTCGATCTCGGCGCGGCCGGTCACCACCGGCGCGTCGCTCGTGCCCTGCAGCTGCAGCTGCGCGCGCGCGGCGAGCGTCGCGAGGTTGTTGTCGATGCGCAGCGTGCCGGGCGCCTCGATGCGCAGGTCGAGGCGCGCGCCGGAGCCCGCCGCGGGCCCCGCCGCAACGGGCAGCGTGCGCCGCAACGCGAGCAGCTCGGAGGCCACGTCGTAGCGCCGGGTGTAGAGCGCCTGGCGCACGTCGATCTTCCCCGTGACCCATTGCTGCTGAGAGTCGCCGAACAGGCGCAGCTCGGCGTCGAGCAGGCTCCGGAGCCCCTCCGGGTAGCGCAGCGCGAGCCCGCGGCCGCTCGCGCGCACGTCGTAGCTGCCGAGCGTGCCGCCCGCGTAGCCCAGCTGGCCCGCGAGCGTGAGCGGGCCCGAGGCGAGCGTTCCGCTCACCCCCTCGAGCTCGGCGGCGCGCTCGCTGAAGCGCACGCGGCCGCGCAGGCCCTCGACGCCGTGGGGGAAGCCGCGCAGCCGCAGGCCCGCGCCCTCGAGGTCGAGCGTGCCGCGCACCAAAGGCGCCCTGCGGCTGCCCGAGACCGAGACCGCGAGCCGGGCGTCGCCGGTTCCCCGGAAGCGGCGCGTGAGCGCCGCCAGCACGCGCAGGTCGGCCTGGCCGCGCGCCTGGACCGCGAGCGGCCCGTCGCCGACGAGGTCGGCGGCGCCGTCCACGTACAGGTCGGTGCCCTCGCCCCCGAGGTGCAGCCGGCCGAGCTCGAGGCGCCCCTCCGCGAGCCGCAGCTCGACCGGCTCGCGCGCGCGCACCGGGAAGTCCGCCATCAGCAGCTCGATCTCGGGCAGGCGCGCTTCCGCGCGCAGGTCCGCCGGGCGCGCGAGCGGTCCCTTGACGAGCGCGTCCCCCGAGGCGACGAGAGCGAGCCCCTGCGGCAACGGCTGGCCCAGCGCGCGCAGGAACGGGTCGAGGCTGGTCGAGCGCAGCGCCAGCCGCAGGTCAGCCTCGTAGGGCTGCGTCGCGAACACGCTGCCGCCGAGCGTCAGGTCCACGCGGCCGGAGCGGCAGCGGCCGTCCAGCACCAGGCGCCCGTCGCCGCTCCCCACGAGCCGCGCCTCGAGCGCGCCCACGCCCTCGTCGCCTAGAAACAGCCGCGGCGAGCCGAGCGTCGCCACGACGCGAGGGCGCGCCGCCGTGCCCTGCAGCAGCACGCTGCCTGAGACCCGGCCCCCCAGAGGCGGCGCGTCCTTCGGCATCGCGACGAGGGCCTCGAGCTCGACGGCCTCGAGCTCGCCGGTGCCGTCGTAGACGCCGTCGTCCGTGACGCTGCCGCTGAAGCCGAGGCGGCCGCCGCCCAGGCGCAGCTCGCCCTTCGTGACCTCCGCGCGCCCCGGCTTCCAGCGCGACTCGAGGCGCGCTTCGTCGTAGGCGAGCCCGTAGTACCTGCCGGCGCGAGCGGTGCCCTGCGCGTCGCCCTCGGGCGCGCTGCGACGGCCGCGCACGCTGGCGCTGCCGGTGACGCGGCCGCTCGCGGCGACGTCCCATTTCATGAAACGCACCAGGTCCTCGACCGGCCAGGCGGCGACGCGCGCGCGCCCGGCGATCGCGTCCTTCAACCCGAGCCAGCCGATCTCGGCGCGGCCGGTCCACTCGAGCTCGGCGTCGCCCTTGCGCGCCACGAGCGGCTGCGCGACGACGGCCTCGGCCTCGCTGTCGAAGCTCCCGGTCCAGGTCACGGCGCCCCAGCCGACGTCGGCATAGCCGATCTCCCGCCCCTCGAAGCGGCCTTCGAACACCGGCCACTCGAGCGTGCCGCCCCAGCGTCCGCGGAAGCGGCCGCCGCCCGAGACGCCGACCGGCTGCGCCTCGGGGCTTCCGAGCGCGCGCCGGATCCGCACGAGCGCGAGCTCGGCGGCGGCGAGGTCGTCTGTCTCGACCGCGAGCTCGAGCCGCGCGCGCTCTTCGGCGTCCACCTCCCCGCTCACGCGCACGCCCAGCCCGCGCCCCTCGAGCTCGAGCCGCTCGTAGCGCTGGACTCCGTCCTGCGCGCGCCAGGTGAGGCTCCCCGCGAGCGGGAGCCGGCCGTCGCTCCGCTCCGCGAGCGCGAGCTCCAGCACGCCCGAGACACGGCGCGTCTGGCCCTTCGGCCAGCTCACGTCGAGCTCGCCGGTCGCCGCCGTGCCGACGCCGAGCTCGCCCCAGCCGAACAGCATGCGCAGCAGGCCCTCGGCGTCGGCGTCCTGCAATCGCCCGCGGATCGAGACGGGACGACGCGTCGCGGTGGGCGGCACGTCGACAGCGAGCGCCGCGTTGCCGCCGAGCGTCGCCACCTCGAGCTCGCGCATCACCAGCCCGCTCGTGCCGTCGTAAGAGAGCCAGCCCGCGAAGCGCTCGACCGGCGTGCCCATGAACGCGCCTTCCGTTCCCTGCATGCGGCCCTCGATGCGCAGCCGCGAGCCGTCGATCGACAAGAGCCCCGTGAAGCTCGGCGCGCCCGCGAAGCCGAGGCCGGAGCGGAACACGTGCCGCTCGAGCACCGCCAGGTCGACCGGGCCCTCCAGGCTGAACTGCCCCTGCGGGCGTCCCGCGAGCCGGATGCGACCCTGGTAGGCGAGGTTCATGTTCTCGGCGAAGAGGCGCGCCCCCTGCACGTCGATGACGCCGCGGTTCACCACCACGTCGATCTCGGTCCCCAGCACCAGCTCCGGGGCGCTGCCGATCCGCAGCCGCCCCGGCTCGAACGAGAGGTGGCCCGCGACACCGCCTTCGGGGCGGCCCTGCAGTCGGCCGCGGAAGTCCGGCAGGTCGAGGTCGAGCGGGACGCGTTCGTGGTCGAGGATGAACTCCCCGCCTGCGATCACCAGCCGCTCGATCCCCACGCCGAGCCCGCCGCCGCGCCCCGAGCCGCCGAGCTTGGGAATGTCGTCGCCTCCCGGCCCCAAAGGCGGCGCGGGGAAGGCGTGGATGCGTAGCCGCAGGCCCTCGAGCCGGACACGAGACAGCACGATCCGGTTGCCGCGCAGGGGCGCGAGGCTGGGGCGCACGCGCACCGAGGCGATCTCGAGGAAGGGCGGCGCTTCGGGCGTGAGGCCTGCCACGCGCAGGCCAGCGATCTCCAGCTCGCCCGTCCGGAGCCGCAGGCCCACGCCCGCGACGCTCACCGGGCGCTTGAAGTACCGCGACAGCGAGCTCTCGACGAGGTGCGCGCCCCACTGCGGCGCGCGCCACAGCGCGTAGAGCGCCGTCGCCACCAGCACCAGCCCCACGAGCAGCAGCCTGCGCCGGCGGGACAAGGTGCCTCGCCTCCTAGCCGACCACCGCCAGGAGCGCGCCGGCTTCGACCGCCTGGCCTTCGCGGACCGGGAGCTCGCGCACCCGTCCCGCGCGCGGCGAGCGAAGCTCGTTCTCCATCTTCATCGCCTCGATCACGACGACACCCTGGCCTGCCGCGACGTCGGCGCCGGACGCCACCAGCAGGCGCACGACGCGCCCCGGCATCGGGGCGAGGATCCGCGCGGGTCCGGCCGCCGCCTGCCCGGCGCGGGCTTCGCCCCGCGCCGGCTCGGCGAGCTCGACCGTCAAGCCGTCTCCCGGCAGCAGGACGTGGTAGGCGTCGCCGCGCCGCTCGATCGCGACCTCGTGGCTGCGCGAGCCGATCCGCAGCGCGACGAGGCCTCGAGCCGCGTCGCTCACCGTCACCGCGTGCCACTCGCCGTCGAGGCTCACGCGGTAGTCCCCGGCGCCGCCGCGGACCTCCACGCGATGGCTGCGCCCGAGCAGCGTCGCCTCGAGGATCATCCGTGGCTTCCGATGCGGGCGGCGTGCGCGTCGCGCCGGGCGGCGTCGAGCCACGCCGAGGCGGCGGGCGGCTGAACGCGCGCGCGCGCCTGCCGCCGCTCCTCGAAGGCGCGGATCGCGGCGGCGATCACGGCGACCTCGCCCTTCCGCCCGGGTCTCGCATCCGCCTGGCCGACCAGCGTCGTCGCGAACGAGGTGTCGAAGTCGCCCGCCACGAAGGCGGGCTCGCGCAGCAGCCGGTCGAAGAAGGGCAGCGTCGTGCGGACGCCGAGCACGCGGTATTCCGAGACCGCGCGGCGCATGCGCGCGATGGCGGCGGGACGGTCCTCGGCCCACACCGCGAGCTTGGAGAGCAGCGGGTCGTAGTCGATCGGGATTTCTGCGCCCTCGTAGACGCCGGAGTCGTCGCGCACGCCGGGACCCGACGGCACGCGCAGCGCCTGGATGCGCCCCGGGCTCGGCAGGAAGCCTTTCTCGGGATCCTCGGCGTAGACACGACACTCGATCGCGTGGCCGCGCTGGACGAGCTCCGACTGGACGATGCCGAGCGGCTCGCCCTGCGCGATCCGGATCTGCAGCTTCACCAGGTCGAGCCCGGTCACGAGCTCGGTCACCGGGTGCTCGACCTGCAGCCGCGTGTTCATCTCCAGGAAGTAGGGGTTGCGCTGCGCGTCCACCAGAAACTCGAGCGTGCCGGCGTTCCGGTAGCCGACCCGGCGCACGAGCGCGAGCGCCAGGGCGCCCATCCGCTCGCGCAGCTCGGCGGTCACGAGCGGCGAGGGGCTCTCCTCGAGCAGCTTCTGGTGCCGCCTCTGGATCGAGCACTCGCGCTCGAACAGGTGCACGGCGCTCCCGTGCGCGTCGGCGAGCACCTGGATCTCGACGTGCCGCGGGCGCGCGAGCGCCTTCTCCAGGTACACGCTCTCGTCGCCGAAAGCTCCCTGCGCCTCGGAGCGCGCGCGCGCCAGCGCCGAGGCCAGCTCCTCGGGCGAGCCCACCAGCCGCAGGCCCTTGCCGCCGCCGCCCGCCGCCGCCTTCAGCATCACGGGATAGCCGAGCTTCCGCGCCTCGGCCGCGATCTTCTCGAGCGACGCGACGGGCTCGAGCGTGCCCGGCACCACCGGCAGGCCCGCGGCGATCGCCTCGCGCCGCGCCGAGGTCTTCTCGCCCATGAGCGCGATCGTCTCGCTGCGCGGACCGACGAACGCGAGGCCTGCCTCCTCGCAGGCGCGGGCGAAGCCGGCGTTCTCGGCGAGGAAGCCGTAGCCGGGGTGGATCGCGTCGGCCCCGCTCGCGCGCGCCGCCTCGAGCACGCGGTCGATGCGCAGGTAGGACTCGCGCGACGGCGCGGGCCCGATCGGCAGCGCCTCGTCGGCGAGCCGCACGTGGAGCGCGTCCCGGTCGGCCTCGGAGTACACCGCGACGCTCGCGATCCCCAGCTCGCGGCAGGCCCGGACGACGCGCACCGCGATCTCGCCGCGGTTGGCGACCAAGAGCTTCGTGAAGCGGCGCACGCTCACAACGGAATGTTCCCGTGCTTCTTGGGCGGGTTCTTGTCGCGCTTGGTGCGCGCCATCTGGAGGCCCGCGACGATCTTGCGCCGCGTCTGGCGCGGCTCGATCACCTCGTCGACGAAGCCTCGCTCGGCGGCGACGTAGGGGTTCGCGAACTTCTCGCGGAACTCCTCGACCTTCTTCCTGCGAAGCGCCTCGGGGTCTGCGGCGGCCTGCAGCTCGCGCCGGTAGAGCACTTCCACCGCTCCCTCGGGCCCCATCACCGCGATCTCGGCCTGCGGCCAGGCGTAGTTGACGTCGGTCCGGATGTGCTTGCTGGCCATCACGCAGTAGGCGCCGCCGTAGGCCTTGCGCGTGATCACGGTGACCTTGGGCACGGTCGCCTCGGCGAACGCGTAGAGCAGCTTCGCCCCGTGGCGGATGACACCGTTCCACTCCTGGCCGGTGCCGGGCAGGAAGCCCGGCACGTCCTCGAAGGTGACGAGCGGCAGGTTGAACGCGTCGCAGAAGCGCACGAAGCGCGCGGCCTTCACCGACGCGTCGATGTCGAGGCAGCCGGCGAGCACGGCCGGCTGGTTCGCCACGATCCCGACCGGCCGCGAGGCGAAGCGCGCGAATCCGACCACGACGTTCTGCGCGAAGTGCTCGTGCACCTCGAGGAAGCGGTGGTCGTCCACCACGCTGCGGATGAGCTCCTTGATGTCGTAGGGCCGCGACGTCTCCCGGGGCACGAGCGTCTCGAGCGCCTCGTCCTCGCGTTCCGCCGGGTCCGCGGTCGCCACGAGCGGCGGCTCCTCGAGGTTGTTCGCCGGCAGGTAGGCGAGCAGCTCGCGGATGAGAGCGAGGCAGGCACGGTCGTCGTCGACCGCGAAGTGCGCGACGCCGGAGCGCGCGTTGTGCGTCATGGCGCCGCCCAGCTCCTCCTTGGTCACCTCCTCGTGCGTCACGGTGCGGAGCACGTCGGGGCCGGTCACGAACATGTACGAGGTGTCCTTGACCATCACGTTGAAGTCGGTGATGGCGGGGCTGTAGACGGCGCCGCCGGCGCACGGGCCCATGATCGCGGAGATCTGCGGCACGACGCCCGAGGCGAGTGTATTGCGCAGGAAGATGTCGGCGTAGCCGCCGAGCGAGGCGACGCCCTCCTGGATCCGCGCGCCGCCCGAGTCGTTCAGGCCCACGAGCGGCGCGCCCACCTTGAGCGCGAGGTCCATCACCTTGCAGATCTTGCGGGCGTTGGTCTCGGACAGGCTGCCGCCGAAGACCGTGAAGTCCTGCGCGAAGGCGTAGACGAGCCGCCCGTCGACGCGGCCGTAGCCGGAGACGACGCCGTCGCCCGGCACCTTCTGCTCGGCCATCCCGAAGTCGAGGCAGCGGTGCTCGACCAGCTTGTCGAGCTCCTCGAACGAGCCCTCGTCGAGCAAGAGCTCGATCCGCTCGCGCGCCGTGAGCTTGCCCTCGCGGTGCTGCCGTTCGCGCCGTTCCGCTCCGCCGCCGGCCTCGGCGCGGCGGGTGCGCTCGCGCAGGTCGTCGAGCGGAGAGGTCATCCCCCTAGTTCGGGAGGCCGCAGGCCCCGCCGCCGCACGCTCCGGCGCCGCAGCCCGCCTCGGGAACGCCGCAGGCGGACCCGGACGACGCCCTACTCGTAGACCCGGACGCGCCGACGGCGAACACCGAGAGCTGCTTGTCGACGGAAGCGCTCAAGCAGCCGGGGCAGCTCACCTCCTCGGCGAAGCGCCGCACCAGCTTCTCGAAGCGCTGTCCGCAGCCGTTGCAGGCGTACTCGTAGATCGGCATCGCGCGTCCTAGCGGCCGGCCTTCGCCGTCATGTGCTGCTTGGCCTTCTCCCAGTCGTCGAGGAAGCGCTTCAAGCCGATGTCGGTGAGCGGGTGCTTGATCAGGGACTGGAAGACGCTCATCGGCATCGTGCCGATGTCGGCCCCCATCTTCGCCGCCTCGATCACGTGCATCGGGTGGCGCAGGCTCGCGGCGAGCACCTCGCACTCGTAGTCGTAGTGGTCGAAGATCTGGATGATGTCGGCGACGAGCTCCATCCCCGGCGTCGCGATGTCGTCGAGCCTCCCGACGAACGGCGAGACGAAGCGCGCGCCGGCCTTGGCGGCGAGCAGCGCCTGCGTGGCGCTGAAGACGAGCGTCATGTTGACGCGCTTGCCTTCGGCCGTGAGCTGCTTGGTGGCCTTCAACCCCTCGAGCGTGCAGGGGCACTTCACGACGATGTTCTCGTGCAGCGAGGCCAGGTGGCGGCCCTCGCGCAGCATGCCCTCGGCGTCGGTCGCCACCACCTCGCCCGAGATCGGTCCGTCGATCGTCTTGCAGATCTCGACCAGGATCTCTTCGGGGTCGCCCTTCTCCTTGGCGAGGAGACTCGGGTTGGTGGTGATGCCGTCCACGACGCCCAGCGTCGCGGCTTCGCGGATCTCCGCCAGGCTGGCGGTGTCGAGAAAGATCTTCATGATTTCTGCCTCTTCGTGTCGAGGCCCGCGCTCTCGCGCGGGCCCCCGCACGATCATATCCCGTTAAGGCCGGGCGCCGCCCCTCAGGGCAGGCTGCCCTCGGCCTTGGGCGCCTCGGGGCTCTCGTTGCCCGCGCGATCGAGCGCCGTGACCGTGTACAGGTACACGACGCCCGCCCGCGCGCTCGTGTCGAGCCAGGCCGAGCGGCCGGCCTCCACGTCGGCGACCTTGCGGAGCGGCTCTGCCGGCCCCTCCCGGTAGACGCGATACCCCGCCACGTCCGACTCTGGCGACGGCGTCCAGACCACCTCGAGGCCTCCCTCGCGCGGGAGCACGGCGAGGCCGCCGGGGCTCGCGGGCGGCTCGATGTCCCGCACCTCCACGCAGACCTCGTTCGAGGCCGCGCTCTCGACCAGCGGGTCGACGGAGGCGGCCGCGCGCACCACGTAGCAGGCGGTCGCGCTCTCGGGCGCCGTCGCGTCGGTCGTGTGCCGCTCCGCGAGCGGCTGCTGCGAGAGCGGCAGCCGATAGCTCTCCGTTCCGAGCCGCCGGTAGAGGAAGAAGCCCGCCTTGCGAAGCTCGACCACCTTCGGCTTCGTGCCGGGCCCCGCGCTTTCCGCTGTCCCCGCGCTCGCCTGCGGCGTCGCCTTTGCCCCGGCCGGCTGAGCCTCCGGACTGCGCGGCTCCGCCTCGGGCTTGGGTGCCTCTGCCTCCGGCGTGCGTGGCTCGGGGGCGGCGCCCGCCGCTGGCGGGCTGCCGGGCGGTCCGGGGTGCGGCGCGCCGGGTGCCCCCGGGACGGGAGGCATGCCCGGCCTGACAGGCGGCTTGACGGCCGCGTCGACCGGCACCGGCTCGTCGCCGCTCCAGTCGAGACGGACGCCGCCGGCCGCGAGGCGCGCGCGCAGCTCGCTGGGCGCCGCGACCTCGGGCTGTGCGACGAGCGCCATCGTCAGCGTGCGCTGTCCCTTCTCCCGGCCGACGAGCCCTCGCGCGGCCGCGCGCGCGATCGTGCCCGGCGCCGGCAGCGGCAGCGTTTCGACGACGCGCTGGCGCGCGAACGCCAGAACCTCGCGTCGGGACCCGGCCTTGTCGAGGTCATTCTCCCCCTCGGCGTACTGGATCTCGACCACCACGCGCTCGTAGGCGATGCCGTCGACCGACGCGGCAGGCGCCAGCAGCGACACCTCGAGCGCGTTGCCGCGCTGCGCGAAGCGGAACTCCGCGAGCCCCGGGGGCGTGTGCCGCAGCGGCGGGAGCGGATCGCCGCGGTGGCCGCAGCCGGGCAGCGCGGCCACGAGCGAGAGCGCGACGAGCGGGGTTCCGGGCCAGCGAGCGAATGGGCGCATCGAGAGGTCCCGGAGCGGCGGGGCGGGCTAGTATAGCCCGGTGAGCCTGCGCGCCCTGGCGCTCGTGTCGGGCGTCTACGACCTCCTGCTCGGAGTCGGAATGCTCACGGCGGCGCCCGCGCTCGCGCGGCTCTTCGGCGCGCCCGCACCGGTGCCGCTCGTCAACGCCTGGCTCAACGGCGTCTTCACGCTCACGCTCGCGGGAGGCTACTTCTGGGCCGCGCGCGCCGCCCTTGCCCGGCGCGGCTACCTGTGGTGGGCCGGCGTCTTCGCCAAGAGCCTCGGAGCGATCGTGTTCCTCGTCGACCACTTCGCGAACGGCTCGCCGTCGTCGTACCTGCTGTTCGCGGCGTGCGACGGGACGCTCGCGCTGCTGACGCTCGCGCTGCTCACCCGGCGCAGCGCTCCCGCCTAGTACTCATTCACCTCCACGCGCTTTCGCAGCTCGTCGACCGTGATCGAGCCGCGCACGCGGGCCGCCACGTCGCGCGCCTTCACGCTCACGACGAGCGTGCGGCCCGGCCGCGCGTTCGCGGCGAAGAGGCCCCCCGGTACGAAGTCGACGGTCACCGTGACCCGCTCGTCGCCGGACAGCCCCGGGAAGCCTTCTCCCGGGCTCGCGAGCGCGTCGACCACGGAGCTGCGGACGTCGGCGATCACCGCCTCGGGCGTGCGTGTCTCGGAGGGCGACCCGGCCTCGAACCAGAACTTCCACGGCGGCGGCGGCGCTACCGGCAGCGGCGCGCCGGGCTCGCCGGGCGGGGCCGGCGCACCGGGAGCGGCCGGCGGCGGCACGGCCTCGGGGGCCGAGGGAGCCGGAGCCGGCGCGTTCGCTGCCGTGGGCCTTGCGGGCGCAGGCGGCGCGATCCGAACCCGCACGTCGCGGACGATCCGATCCATCTCTTCTTCCGCGGCGCGACGCGCGGCTTCGGTCTCGTGCTGCAGAACCAGCACTTGTCGCTCGAACGTCTCGACGCCTTCCTCGCCTTCGGTCCACACGATCGCCTCCGGCGCACCCGGAGGCGCCGGTGCGACCCTCACCTTGCGAGCCTGGCTCCCCCGCTGCATGAAGTAGACGCGCCCGGACGAGCCCGGCAGCGCGCGCGGGGTGAGCACCAGCACGACGCCGTAGCCGGGGAGCCGATAGGCGCGCGCCGAGTCGACCCGGCCCATGAGGCGCGCGGCGTGTGGCAGGCTGACGCTGTCGACCGCGCGGTCGAGCCGGGCCTCGAGCAGCTCCAGGCTCTGGCGTGCGACCGGCGCGCGCTCCTGGGCCGCTACCGGCGCTGCGGCGAGCACGACGGCCACCGTGATGACGTTTCCAAACGAACGCATGCGGATCACCTCTTCTGCGACGCGAGAACGTAGCCCATCAGCTCGTTGGTTCGCTGGAGCTGCTCGCCGTGGCGCCCGTCGAGATAGCTGAGGCTCGCGGCCACCTGCGCCATGTCGACACGCCGCCGCACCTCGGCGCGGTCCTGCCAGTCGGCGAAGAGGCGGTCGAGCCGCGCGCGCTGCAGCTCGTCGCTCGACGCGAGTCGCGCGTCGACGCGCGCGTCGACCCGCTGCAGCAGGTCCTGGGCGGCTGCGGCGGAAACCGGCGTTCGCGCGAGCTGCGCCTCGAGTGCTTTCTGCGTTTCGCGCTGCTGGCGCTCGACGATCGCCGCGCGCGCTTCCTGCGCCTGGAGCGCGCGCCGCAGCGACAGGTACCCGGAGGCCCCGACCGTCCCGGCGAAGGCCAGCAGGAAGAGCGCGGCGGCGGCGAGCCAGCGCGGCACCACGTAGCCGCGCGGCGTGAATCCCGGCCGCGCGAGCGGCAGGCGCCAGCGGCCGAGCTCGCGGCGCAGCGCCCCGAGCCCCGCCATCTCCTCGCGGCACGCGCCGCAGCTCGCGAGGTGCGTGCTCACGCGCGCTCGCGCCGCCGCGTCGGCCTCGCCGTAGAGCACGTCCAGCTTGTCGCCCTGGAGGGCCTCGTCAACCGCCTTGTCGCATCCCATCGCTCGTCCGTCTCCCCGAAAAATGCCGCGCGGCACCTCAGGGCGCCGGCACCGGCACCGGCGCCTCGCGGCGCACGCCCTCAGTCTCCAGCCGCTGCCGCAGCTGAACGAGCCCGCGGTAGAGGCGCGTCTTCACGGTCGAGACCGGCACGTCCAGCGCCTGCGCGATCTCGAGGAACGTCAGCTCCTGGTACTCCTTGAGGATCACGACCTCGCGCTGCTCCTCGGGCAGCGCGTGGATCGCCCGCCTCACCGCCTCCGCCTGGTCGCGCTCGACGAGCCGCTCGTGCGCCCCCGGCCGCGTCTCCACGATCACCGGCCCCGACTCCTCGATCGCCTCCAGGCTCACCTGCGGCCGGGTCTTGCGGCGCCGCAGCCGGTCGCGGCACAGGTTGGTCGCGATCTGATAGAGCCAGGACGAGAAGCGCGCCTCGCGCTTGAAGCCCGAGAGCCCGCGGTAGGCCTTCAGGAACGTCTCCTGCGCCACGTCCCGCGCCTCGTCGTCCGACGAGAGGAAGCGATACGCCGCCCCCCTCACCCGGTCCTCCCAGCGCGCCACCAGCACGTCGAAGGCAGACGCCTCCCCTGCCTGGCACGCCTCGACCAGCTCCTCGTCGCTCCGACCCATTCGGTCCGCATCTATTCTGACGAAGAAGCAGGCCGGAAAGCCTCAGGCGCCGCGACCCCCTTGCACGCGCTGGGCTTACGCCCGTGGGTGGGCTTTCTTGTAGACCTCGAGCAGGTGCCGCGTGTCGACGTGCGTGTAGCGCTGCGTCGTGCTGAGGCTCGAGTGGCCGAGCAGCTCCTGGATCGCGCGCAGGTCGGCTCCGCGCATCAGCAGGTGGGTCGCGAAGCTGTGGCGCAGGGTGTGCGGGCTGCAGCGGCGCTGGAGCGCCACCTGCTTCACGCGGGTAGCGACGAGCGTACGCACGCTGCGGTCGCTCAAGCGGCCGCCGCGTGCGTTGAGGAAGAGCGCGTCGCTCCGAGGGGCGAGGCGCTCGCGCTCCACGATCCAGGCCTGAAGCGCCGTCGCCGCGCGCCGCCCGAAGAGCACCACGCGCTCCTTGCGGCCTTTACCCAGGACGCGGACCATGCGTGCGCCGAGGTCGACTTCGTGCACGTCGAGCGCCATCGCCTCCGCGCAGCGGATCCCGGTGGCGTAGAGCAGCTCCAGGATCGCTCGGCCGCGAACGGCGGCCGTGCCGTCGCCGGGCATGTCGAGGATCGACGCCGCCTGCGCCTCGTCGAGCACCGAGGGGATGCGCCTGTCGAGCCGCGGCGTCGCGAGCGCGCGCGCCGGGTTCGCGGCGAGACGGCCCTCGCGGCACAGGTAGCGGAAGAAGCTGCGCAGGCCCGCGAGCTTGCGGGCCGACGAGGCCTTGCTGAGCCCGCGCTGGTGCAGCTCCGCGAGGAAGCCGCGCAGCAGCAGGTGGTCGACGTCGGCCGGCCGCGCCGCGCGACCGAGCTCGCGCTGCAGGTAGACAGAGAGCTGGCTCAAGTCCTCGGCGTAGGCGCGGATCGTGTGGGGCGAGGCGTTGCGCTCGCGCTCGAGGTGGCGGAGGAACGCCGCAGCGGCCTCGCGCATCGGGTTAGCCGGCGGCGTGCCCGGCCGCGATCGGCGAAGCGGCCGGAGCACTCGCCGGATAGGATCCGGCCTCGCCGTGGCTCACCCGGTGGCGCTCGAGGCTCTGGAGCGCGCGCTCCGCGAGCGCCATCCGCTTCTTTGCCTTGTCGCGCACGCGCTCGGGCAGCTCGGGCAAAAGGCCGAACGCGATGTTGGTGGGCTGGTAGTGCTCGGGGTCGCTCTTCGCGATGTAGCGGCCGAGCGCGCCGAGCGCCGTGTCCTCGGGCAGCGCGACCGGCGCCTCGCCGCGCGCGCGGCGGGCCGCCCCGAGCGCCGCGACGAGCCCCGACGCCGCCGACTCGACGTAGCCTTCGACCCCCGACATCTGGCCGGCGAAGAAAAGGCCGGGACGGCGCCGCGTCTCGAAGCTGGGCTCGAGCGTGAGCGGCGCGTTCACGTAGGTGTTGCGGTGGATCATCCCGTAGCGCACGAACTCCGCCCGCTCGAGCCCGGGGATCATCTGCAGCACCCGCTTCTGCTCGCCCCACTTGAGCTGGGTCTGGAAGCCGACGATCGACCAGTGGCTCGCCGCCAGGTTGTCCTGGCGCAGCTGGACGACGGCGAACGGCCGCCGGCCGGTGCGCGGGTCGTCGAGCCCGACCGGCTTCATCGGCCCGAAGCGCAGCGTCTCGGGCCCACGGGAGGCGATCACCTCGATCGGGAGACAGCCCTCGAAGAACAGCTCCTTCTCGAAATCGTGGACGCTTGCGCACTCGGCGGCGCGGAGCGCCGCGTGGAAGGCGCGATACTCCGGTTCGCTCATCGGGCAGTTCAGGTAGTCGTCGCCGCCCTTGCCGTAGCGCGAGGCCCGGAACGCCTTGTCGAAGTCGATCGAGTCGGCCTCGACCACGGGGCTCACCGCGTCGAAGAAGTGCAGGTGCGAGCGGCCTACGAACGCCGCGATCTCGTCCGCGAGCGGCTCGGATGTCAGCGGGCCGGTCGCCACGATCGTCACCGGGTCGTCCGGGATGCGCAGCACCTCGGAGCGCACGACGCTCACCTGCGGCAGCGCCGCGACCGCCTCGGTCATGCGGCGCGCGAAGAGCCCCCGGTCGACGGCGAGCGCGCTCCCGGCCGGGACCTTGACGGCGTCGGCGGTCGCGACGACCAGCGACCCGAGCCGCCGCATCTCCTCTTTCAGGAGGCCGGCGGCCTGGTCGAGCGCGTTTCCGCGCAGGCTGTTCGAGCACACGAGCTCGGCCAGGTCGGCGGTCTGGTGCACGGGCGTGGGCTTCCCCGGCCGCATCTCGTGGAGCACGACCTCGATGCCGCGGCGCGCGAGCTGCCACGCCGCCTCGCAGCCCGCGAGGCCTCCTCCCACGATCCTGACGCGCTCCGCCATCACGATCGAGTATAGCCGCGGCTCCGGAGGTAGAGCGCCCCGGGCAGCCGGTCGAGGGCGCCCTCGAGCTCGAGCGTCGCGAGCCGAGCGAGCAGCACCGGCATGGCGAGCCCGGTGCGCTCCTGGATCTCGTCGACGCTCCTGGGAACGCCGCGCGGCACGGCCTGCAGCACCTCGTCGGCCGGCTCGCGCTCGCCCACGCGCGGACGGTCGATCCCGAGCTCGGCGAGGACGTCGTCGGGCCCGCGCACGAGCGCCGCACCGTCGCGCAGCAGCCGGTTGGTGCCTTCGGACTGCGGGTCCGCCGGATGCCCGGGCACCGCCATCACGTCGCGTCCTTCGTCGAGCGCCGCGCGGACGGTCGAGAGCGCTCCGCTGCGCGCGCCGGCCTCGATCACCACGACGCCGCGCGCCCAGCCGGCGATCGTGCGGTTGCGACGCGGGAAGTTCGACTTCCAGGGCCGGGAGCCGAGCGGGAACTCGCTCACGAGCGCGCCGCCCGCAGCGACTTGCGCCGCGAGCGCCTGGTTCTCGGGTGGATAGACCCGGTCGAGGCCCGATCCGAGGACGGCCACCGTCCGGCCCGAGGCGTCGAGCGCGCCGCGATGCGCGGCCGAGTCGATGCCGCGCGCGAGTCCGGAGACCACGACGATCCCGGCCGCGGCGAGATCTTCCGCCAGCCGGCGGGCGAAGGCGTGTCCGAGCGGGCTCGCGGCGCGCGAACCCACGACGGCGAGACTCCTGGCTCCCTCGTCGCGGTCGAGGGTTCCCTTCACCCACAGCACCAGCGGCGGTGTGTGCGTGCGGCGCAGCCACTGCGGATAGCGGCTGTCGTCGCATCCGACGAGCTCCACACCGTGCCGGCGCGCCGCACACAGCTCCGCTTCCGCGGCCCGGCGTAAGGCGCCGCTCGCGAGATCGCCCGCTGCGGCTTGGCCGACGAGGTCGGCGTGATCGCTCGGGTGAGACAGCGCGTCCGCGAGCGGCCCACGCGACAGCAGCTCGCACGCGGCGCGCGGGGTGAGCCCCGGCACGAGGGCGAGTGTCAGAAGGTCGAAGGTCGTCTCCACGGGCTTCGCGAGCCTTTCCGGGAGAGAATCCAATTCTCGTGGCGGCGCGGGTCAGGAGAGGTCCGCGGCACGCGCGTGCTTCGTGAAAAGGCGTGCACAGAAGTAATTGCGGCCTTGGCGTCCTTGCGCTCCGCCGCGGCACGCAGATACGATCCATCCACACGACAGCCCCTCACAGGAGGCCACGTGATGCGGACGCTAGTGACGCTCCTCTTTCTCGCGGCCGGCACGAGTCTCGCGGCCGAGGAGAGCGCGGACCGCCAGATCGACTTCGGCCTCAAGGTCGCCCAGAAGGGACTCTGGAACGAGGCGCGCTTCCGTTTCGAGCGCGCCGTCAAGGCCGACCCCCAGAGCGCCTCGGCCCTCAACAACCTGGCCGTGGCGCTCGAGCAGGTGGGCGACTTCGCCGGCGCCCGCAAGGCCTACGAGCACGCGCTCGAGCTCAAGCCGGACGACGCGTACATCCAGCAGAACTACGACCTGTTCCGCGAGGCCGACGACAAGCGGAACCGCAAGAACAAGAGAAGGAAGGCGCAGCCATGAGCACCAGGCACGGGTTCGCAGCCTTAGCCGCGGTCCTGCTGGGAGCGGGTTGCTCCTCGATGCTCGAGGTCCCCGTCGACACGCCGCTGCAGTCGAAGCTCGACGTCTCGGGCTTCCGCCGCATCCTGATCGCGGGCTTCGTGACGGACCTCGAGGACTCCGACGTCGACCTCTCGGCCGAGACCTCGCGCCTGCTGCAGAACCAGCTGCGCTCGAACACGCAGCTGCAGGTGATCGAGCCCGACCGGCCGCCGCTGCAGTCGGCGCTGGAGACGGCGCTCGAGAAGATCGGCGAGGGCGGCAGCTTTTCGCGCGACGAGAAGGAGCAGTTCCGGCTCGAGGCCGACCGCATTCTGCAGGACCCCGAGTTCTGGCGAAAGATGGGCGAGGAGTACCAGCAGCCGCTGGTGGTCGCGGGCAAGCTCGACTTCGAGAGCCAGAACCGCTCCGGCTTCGAGCCCGACGAGCGCGTGACGCGCTCCGCCACGGGGCGGCCCACGGCCGTGCGCAGCAGCCGCTTCATGGAGCGCAAGGGCTTCATGCTCTCCGCCGACTTCTACTTCATCGACACCAAGACCGGCGAGCTGATCCACAAGGAGCGCTTCTCCGAGGAGGTGCTCTACGCCGAGGACCAGCGCATCTCGCCGCTCTCCTCCTACTTCGAGCTGATGGACCGCCTGCTGCCGAACTTCCTCGGGGTGCTGACCCCGCAGAGGATCCGCGGGACGCGCGTGCTGCTCCACTAGAGGAAACTCCATGCTGCTTCGACTCCGCCCGCTCCTGCTCGCGGCCGTGGCGTTCGCGCTGGCAGCCGCCCCGGCCTCGGCCCAGTTCGTGCCCTACTACGGCAAGAACAAGGTCAAGTACGACAACTTCGCCTGGCGCATCTACAAGAGCGCCCACTTCGAGGTCTTCTACTACCCGGAGTTCGAGCAGCACCTGGCGCGACTCACCGCCTACCTCGAGAGCTCCTACCTCAAGCTCTCGACCGGCCTCAAGCACGAGATGCCGAAGTCGATCCCGGTGATCTTCTACAAGACGCACTCGGAGTTCGAGCAGACGAACCTGTTCCCCGCCTTCGTGCCGGAGGGCGTCGCCGCGTTCACCGAGCCGCTGCTCAACCGGATGGTGATCCCGATCGACGAGCCGCCCGACCAGCTGCAGGGCCTGATCACGCACGAGCTGACGCACGCCTTCGCCTTCGACCTGATCCCGCGCGGCATCGGCTTCGGCATCACGCAGCAGGCGATCCCGCTCTGGGTCGACGAGGGGCTCGCCGATTACTTCCGCGGCATGTGGGAGCCGCTCGACCTGATGATGGTCCGCGACGCGGCGCTCACCGACCAGGTGCCGCGCCTGTCGCGTGTGCAGTTCCAGCCGCTCTCCGGCCGGCTCGTCTACAACATGGGCCACGCGGCATTCGAGTTCATCGAGTCGCGCTACGGCAAGGAGGGCATCCGCCAGTTCCTGTACACGCTGCGCAAGGGGCTCCTGGGCGGAGGCCCGGAGGAGCTCTTCAAGCAGGCCTTCCGGACGACGCCCGAGGAGTTCGACGCGTCCTTCGACAAGTGGCTGAAGGAGCGCTTCAAGCCGTTTCGCGACCGCCAGCGCCCCGACGACTTCGGCCGCGATCTCTCGCCCAACCCGGAGAAGACCAACTTCACGCAGGCCTTCGCCTTCGCCCCCAGCCCCTCGGGCGAGATC
The DNA here is from genome assembly GCA_036559805.1 of Vicinamibacteria bacterium. GTDB lineage: Bacteria > Acidobacteriota > Vicinamibacteria > Fen-336 > Fen-336 > DATBSL01. Next base: position 2,266 of record DATBSL010000121.1, on the reverse strand, counting down.
GCCGCGGTCGTGACCGCGAACCGCAACGACGGCGAGGCCGACGTGGTGCTGATCTCCACCAAGGACGGCAACGTGATCGAGAACCTCACGGGCGGCTTCGACAGCGACTGGGAGAGCCTCTCGATCAACAGCGAGTTCGTGGGCGGCCGCACGCTCGGCTTCGACCCGAGCGGCGACAACGTGGGGTTCTTCGGCCGCACCGGGAAGGGGCGCAGCTTCTTCCTGATCTCGGCCCTCGACGGCAAGCTGAAGAAGCGCGTGCCGGTGCCGCTCGACGAGACCCAGGCGCCCTGCCTGCTCGGCGACGGCAGGAGCGTCGTGTTCGCGGCACTCAGGGACGGCGTCTCGGACATCTACCGCCTCGACATGGAGACGGGCGACGTGCAGAACCTGACCCGCGACGACTACGCCGACAACAACCCCCAGGTCTCGCCGGACGGCAAGCTCGTGGTGTACGAGCGGCGCATCAGCGGCAACAACAAGCTCTTCGCCTTCCCGCTCGCGGACCCGACACGCCGGACCCAGCTCACGTTCGGCCCGTTCGACGACACCGCGCCGATCTTCTCGAGCGACGGCACGCGCATCTACTACGCCTCGGACGAGGACGACGACATCCCCAACCTGCGCAGCCTCGACATGCGCACGGGCACGATCCACCAGTACACCGACGTGTTCGGCGGCACGATGGCGCCGGCTCCGCTCAAGACGCCGCGCGGCGACCGGCTCGCCTTCATCACCTACTACAAGGGCGAGTTCAAGCTGCACACCAAGGACACCGGCGAGCCGATCAAGGAGGTGGACCAGGAGGTGCAGGCGGCTTCTGAGGGCCTCGTCGACTTCCAGCCCGACGTGCCGCACGAGGTCGTGCCCGAGAACAAGCGCCGCAAGAAGATCTTCGAGGGCCTGTACCTCGAGGGGCGGCCGCCGATCAACGTGGGCGTCACCTCGAGCGGCAACTTCTACGGCGGCACCTCGGTAGCGCTCACCGACGTGCTGGGCGACCAGCTGTTCACGTTCACGGTGCTGTCGGTGTCGTCGTACCGCATCTACGACGGCCGCTACACCAACCTGTCGCGCCGGCTGCACTACGGCGTGAACTTCTTCGACCAGACCTACTTCTTCTACCCCTACTCCTCGTCGCAGTACTACAACTACTACCAGGACCCTCGCGACTTCGCGATCGCCACCCAGCGCTTCACCGGCGGCCAGGTCTTCGCCCAGTGGCCGCTCGACACCTTCCGCCGCGTCGACCTCGGAGTCGGCGTCGCGAAGGTGGAGGAGCAGTATGGCGACCAGGGCGTCGAGGAGCTGATCTGCCAGGAGCAGGCGCAGCTCGGGCTGCCGTGCTTCATCAACAACGGCTGGCAGGCGCCGATCTCGCTGCGCTTCGTGCAGGAAACGACGCGCTTCGCCGAGTTCGGGCCGCTCGCCGGCAGCACGGTCTCGCTGGGCGTCACGGCGGCTCCGGCCATCGGCGGCTTCCTGCAGCGCACCACGTTCGACGCCGACCTGCGCAAGTACATCCGGCTCGGCGGCACGAGCGCCTTGCTCGCGTTCCGCGGCCGCGGCTTCTACTCGATCGGCGACAACCCCGACTACTTCTACTTCGGCGGCAACATGGAGATGCGCGGCTTTCCGTACCTGAGCTTCGCGGGCAACGAGGGCTTCTACGCGAACGCCGAGTTCCGCACGCCAATCATCCACCTTGCCCTGACGCCGATCGGGGTCATCGGGCCACTGCGCGGAACGGTCTTCTTCAATATCGGTGGCGCGCGGTTCAATGGCGAAGGCTGTACCGGCGACCCGTTGCAGCCGCAAAACTGCTGGAAATTTTCGACGAGCGAGCCGGGCTACTCGTACATCAACGACCCGATCTTCGGGGAGCCCGTCACCGGCTGGCGCCTGCAGGACGGCCGCGCCTCGTGGGGGTTCGGGTTGCAGCTCTTCTTCCTCGGCTACCCGATGCACTTCGACTGGGTGAAGTACACCGACTTCGCCACCACGAGCGACGGCTGGGACTTCAACTTCTGGATTGGGTACGACTTCTAGCTCCGGGCGCCTGTTGACTCCCTCCCCAAACCCGGTCTAAAATCGGGGTTTCGTGGACTTTCGCCGATAAGGAGTGGTGACGTGTACGCGATCATCAGGGCGGGCGGCAAGCAGTACCGGGTCGAGAAGGGCGACGTCGTGCGCGTCGAGCGGCTCGAGGGCGAGGTCGGCAGCAGCGTGACGCTCGACGAGGTGCTCTTCGTCTCGGCCGGAGAGG
>DATBSL010000120.1:0-3977 GCA_036559805.1 Vicinamibacteria bacterium | reverse complement strand
AAGGCCTCGGGGTCGACCACGGCGGCGCAGACGCGCGGCCGTGTGGTTCAGGCGTTGCGGGCAGCGGGGAAGCCCGTAGCCTAGCGTATACGACCAGTTCCGCCGCAGGCGCTACTGCGGCCGCTTGCCCCGGCCCCAGATGCCCACGACGGCCGTGAACAGGGCGACGAGCGAGACGACGATCCAGAAGCCAGAGCTGTGCTCGGCGAACGGGATCCCGCCCACGTTCATGCCGAAGAGGCCGCCGATCACGTTGAAGGGCAGCGCCAGCACGGTCACCACCGTCAGGATGAAGAGCGTGCGGTTGGTGCGCTCGCCGATCAGGCCGGCGAGCTCCTCCTGCAGCACCTTCACGCGCTCGACGAGCGCCGCCGAGTCGGCCACCGCCGTCGAGAACTCTTCCGTGGCCTGACGCAGGTCCTGCAGGTCCGCCTCGGACAGCCACGCGGGCGGCCGGCTCAGCAGCCGGAAGAGCGAGGCGGGCTCGGGCGCCAGCAGCCGCTGCAGCCGCACCAGCACGCGCCGGAGCGCTCCGAGCTTGGCCCGGCTCGAGCCCACGCGGTTCGCGAGCAGCCCGTCTTCGACCGCGTTCAAGCGTCCGGTCGCCTGGCGCACGATGCCGACCATCACGTCGGCCTGGTCGCGCATCAGGTGCGCGAGCAGCTGCGCCGGAGAGCGCACTTCCTCGCCGTCTCGCACCGAGGCGCGCAGCCGGTCGATCGAGCGCAGCGGCTTGGCGCGAGCGCTCACCAGCAGCTGGCGCTCCACGCACAGGCTGACCGTCGAGACGTGAGAGGCGTCGAAGTCGAAGTCGAACAGCACGTCGTGCAGCACCGCCACCAGTCGCTCGCCGGCCTGCTCGACGCGCGTCGAGCCGCTCTCGTCGTGCAGCGACTCGTGGAATGACTCGGGCAGCGGGAGCTGCTGGAGCATGAAGCGCTCGGCCGCCGCGTTCGACACGTTGAAGTGCAGCCACAGGAAGCTGCCGAGCGGCTTGCGTTCCGCGAGCCATGCGGTCGCCGCCTCCGCCTCGACCGCGCGGCCGGGCCCGCCGGAGGCGAACAGGTATCCGCACACCAGCCCGTCCTTGTCCGACCCGTAGGTCGCGGTTGCCAGCGTGGGGCGGACCCCGCCCGCCACCCTAGTGACTCCCGACGAAGAACAGCTGGTACAGCGTCAGGAAGATCTCGATCACGATCAGCACCACGATGTACCACTCGACGCGCAGCGCGCGCTGGTTCTGCAGCAGGTCGACGAGCGTCTCGACCGTGCGCGAGATGAGGTCCAGCTTGCGGTCGATCGCCAGGCGCCGCTCGAGGAGCTCGTACTCGTCCTCGAGGCGCGTGAACAGCCGGTTGAGGGCGGGCTCCTCCCACAGCACGTCCGGCTTCTCGCCGACCTCGACCCGGCCGACCATCTTGTGCTGGATCAGCAGGGTGTCGCCGACGTAGCGCAGGAGGTCGCTGTCCTTCGGTGCAGGCGGGCCGCCCCCCTTCAGGCGGTGCGCGAAGGGTTCCACGGCGTCGAAGGCCGCGGCCAGGCTCGCCTCGTAGTAGCCGAGCACGACGCTCTTGGCGAAGACGTCGGCCACAACCTGCAGCGACTCGACCGTCACCTCGCGCAGCACGATCTCGCCGCCCTCGACCCGGTCCTCGCCGCTCGCGTCCACGCGCAGCCGCGTCTCCTCGGTCTCACGCTTGGCGTACGGCTGGCCGACGAGGCGCGCCAGCTGGTCGACGAAAGTCACCTCCTGCAGCGGGTTCACGCCGAAGAGCACGACCACGCCATAGCGGAAGAGCGCCGCGTACTGCGCATCGCCGGCTGAGATCAGCAGTGGGTTGGTGGCGAGGCGCTGCGTGGCTTCGAGCCCCTTGAGGTCGATCCGCTCGCCGAGCAGCAGCGCCCGCACGGAGACGACACTGCCCGCCGCGTAGAGGCTTGCCACCTTGCTCCTCCGCTCGCAGCCTATCAGACGCCTGCGCGCGGCAAGAGCGGCCGCAGCAGCAGCATCCCGAGCCACACCACCAGCACGCACGCCACGTCGAGCAGGGCGCCCGCGCGGATCATGTGCGTGAGCGGGACGCGGCCGGTTCCGAAGACGATCGCATTCGGCGGCGTGGAAACGGGGAATACGAAGCCGCAGGTCGCGGCGAGTCCCGCGGCGAGCGCGGGGGGGACCGGGTCGAAGCCCGCCTGCTGTGCCGCTGCGACCACGATCGGCACGAGCAGCGTGGCCGAGGCGGTGTTCGAGGCGAACTCGCTCACCGTGACCGCGGTGACGACCGCGAGCAGCATGAAGCTCTCCGGGCTCGTCGCGAGCCCCGAGGCGACGATGCCCTCGCCGACCCAGCGCGCGATGCCGGTCGCCTCGCCCAGCGTGCCGAGCGACAACCCGCCGCCGAACAGCAGCAGCACGCCCCAGTTGACGCGTTGCCCGTCGGCCCAGGTGAGCGCGAAGCGCCGCTTGCGCCAGCTCACCGGCGCGACGAACAGCAGCGCCGCGCACAGCAATGCGACGCCGGCCTCGGGGAGATGCTTCACAAGGCCGGCGGCGAGCGAGTGATCGCGGCCGAGGAAAGCCTGGACGAGCGACGGCAGCAGCCACAGCACGAAGGCGAGCGCGAAGGCGAGCACGGTGAAGCGGGCTCCGGTCCGCGCCTCCGCGCCGGCCTCGCCCGGCTGCGGCGCTGCGGGTTCGGGCAGGCGCTCCGCGAGTGCCGTCCGGCCGATCGTGAGCCGCGTGAGCGCCAGCGAGACGACGAGCAGCACGAATGCGATGGGGAAGGCGAACGCCATCCAGCCGGCGAACGTCACGCGCACTCCCGCCAGGCGCTCGAGGAAGCCCACCACCAGCAGGTTCGGCGGTGTGCCGATGATCGTCGCCATGCCGCCGATCGACGCTCCGTAGGCGATCATCAGCAGCACTCCGGAGTCGGCGCGCGAGGACCGCTCGCCCCGGCGTTCGCCCAGGGCGCCGAGTGCTATGGGCGTCATGAGCGCGGCCGTGGCCGTGTTCGAGATCACGGTCGAGATGGCAGCGGAGGCGGTCGCGAAGGCGGCCATCCGGCCGCCGCCGGTCCGGGCGAAGACCGGCAGCGCCAAGAGCCACGCCGCGATCCGGGCCGCGAGGCCGTAGCGGCTCACCGCCTCGGCGAGCAGGAACGAGCCGAGGAACAGGAAGATCACGGGGTCGGCGAAGGGCGCGAGCACCTGCCGCGCCGGAGCAACGCCCGTCACGATCGCGAGCGCCGCCGCGAGCAGCGCCGTCGCCGGAAGCGGGATCGCCTCGGTGACCCACCAGCAGATCGCGAGCACGAGGATCCCGAGCAGGCGGCGCGCCTCGTCGGGGTGGGCGCCCGGGTTCCAGAGGAAGACGGCGACCGCCAGCACGGGGCCCGCGACGAGCCCAAGCGTCTTCATGCCGCGCTCGAGGCGCGCGTCCGCGTCGCCGCCCGACGGAAGTTCCGACACGCCGGGACTATACCGCGCGCCCGAAAACGTTACGCGCCGTTCACCGAATCGTCATGGGAGCGTCACGCCCCCCCCATAGCTTTGCCAGGTCCGCAGGCGTTGGCCGCACGACGACATTCCAAGGAGGATCTTCGATGAGTCTCAAGGCACTTTGGCGCGGCACGCTGGCCGCGGCGGCCCTGGCCGCCCTCGGCGCAGCCGATGCGCGGGCGCAGGTGGCTTACACCGCGAACACCGTCACGAGCGTGTTCTACCGGGAGTTCAAGAAGGACGGCCGCTTCTTCGTATTCAACAACCCTGCTGCCGCCACCGCGTTCGAGCAGTCGGGCGAGACTGGCGTGGGCATCACGCGCATCGGGATCGGGCCGAACGGCGAGACGGTGTTCGCCGACAACGAGACCGCGCTCGAGCTGTTCCTCTTCAAGTACAACGTCACTGCCGAGGTCAAGCGTCCGAGCGCGCCGCCGTTCAACGTCGTGTGGCGCGACGGCAAGACGCGCTTCACG
>DATBSL010000119.1:0-5885 GCA_036559805.1 Vicinamibacteria bacterium | reverse complement strand
CGCCTTAGCGGCGGCGGGTCGGCCCGGCCTCGAGCTCGCCCAGGTCGCGCCACGCGGCCGCGTGGCCGGAGTCGGCCGAGAGCACGATGCGCAGCTGCAGGATCGCGCGCCCGGCGAGGCCGCCCTTGCGGTAGTACGACGCGAGCGCATACCGAAGCTCCGTGTCGCTCGGCTCGCTCTCCAGGAGGTCGACGAAGAGCTGCTCGATCGCCGGCTGGTAGCCGCCCTCGCGGCCCAGCGTGAGCGCGAGCAAACGCCGCGGCGCCCGCGCGCCGGGGTGGTTGGCCACCGCCTCGCGCAGGATCGCGATGGCCCGCTCGCGATGCCCGCGCTCCAGCAGGCCGCGTACGAAGCTCTCCACCTCTTCGGGCGTGCGCTCGACAGCCTCCTCGGGCTCGGGCTCGGGCTCGAGCTCGTAGGACTGCCAGGCCGGCACCGGCGAGGCGGGCGACATCTCGGGCGGGCGCGCGCGCTGCGAGGCGGGCGCCTCCTCGATCAGGCCGCCCGAGATCAGCGCGTGGACGGCCCGTACCAGCTGCGGGCGCGGGTGCGGCATCGTCAGCAGCTCGCCGACGGCCGCGCCCCTCGCACAGAACGCGAGCGCAGCCCGTTCCGCCGGCGACGCCTCGACCTGCTCGTAGTCGAACGACGGCGGCGAGACGCGGCGCAGCCTGCGCAGCGGGTCGCCGAGCGAGCGCTCGAGCCGGTCCGTGTCCGGGAAGAGCCGCATCCCGAGCAGCAGCAGCCGATTCGTGTTGAGCTCGAGCGTCTGGTCGGCCGGGATCGGGCGGTCCATCGCGTCGCGCCGCAGCGTGCCGCTCGTCCAGCGCAAGACCGACAGCACGATCCGCTCCACCTGCGCCGCGAGCGCGCCGGTGAGCTCGCCCGGGCTCAGGACGCGGGACTCCACGAGCACGTAGCCGAGCGGGAAGCCGGAGGACTCCACCTCGCGCATTGCCGCGCGGAACTGCGACTCGCTCAGCCGGCCGGCGCGGAACAGGCACGCCCCGAGCCGGTCCTCCTCGACCGTCGAGGCCGCGAAGACGACGTCGCCCTCGAGGAAGTAGATGCCCTTCGACACCTCGCCCTGGCTCATCGCCAGGACTCCCGACCAGCGCTCGTTGCGCGCGCGCGCGATCTCGTCGGCGACCAGCACGCGTGACAGGTCGGCTACGTCAGCTCGCGGCTCCACGCTGGACCCTCGACTCCCCCGCTCAATCGCAGCCCGGTACGACGTAGCCCAGCGCTTTCAGCCGCTCGCAGGCCTCCGCGCTCAGCCGCTCCTCGCCGGAACGCCCCTCGAGCAGCCGGCGCGTGCGGCCGAGCTGCGCGTCGATCCTCTCACGGAACAGCTCCAGCTCGCGCCTCTCTTCGCGGAGCGTTTCGGGCTGGGCGGGGCCTTCGTCCCGGGTCTCGCCCGGGTCCTTCGCACGGTCGAAGAGCGTGTAGCGAGAGCCGTCGGGCGTCGCCACCAGCTTGAAGCGAGGGCCCCAGACGCCGAGCAGGTTGCGGTCGTTCTGCCCCGGCAGGCGCTGGCGGCGCTCGGACGGGCGCCCGGCCGAAGCCCCCAGCAGGCTCAAGCCCGCGAGGTCGGGGGGATAGGACACCTTGACCGCGTCGAGCAGCGTCGGGACGAAGTCGAGCGTCGTGGCGAGTGCGTTCGAGCGCCGGCCGGCCTCGATCCCGGGCCCCGCCAAAATCAGCGGAATCCGCTGCGACGGGTCGAACAGGTTCTCGCCGTGGTCGAAGAAGTAGTCGTGCTCGCCCAGGCTCTCGCCGTGGTCCGAGCTCAGCAGCACGAGCGTGCGGTCGCGGACGCGCGACGCGTCGAGCGCCTGGAGCACGCGACCCACCTCGGCGTCGACGGCGGCGATCTCGCCGTCGTACTGCGCGACGTACCACCCGAGCCGGCGCCCGTCGCGCGCCCACTGCCGCGGGACGCCGCCGTGGAAGCCCGCCACCGGCTGCAGCACGGGTCCGCTCGCGGCCGAGGCGTCGAGAAAGGCCTTGTCGTAGGGGGCCGGCGGCTCGTACGGGGCGTGCGGGTTCACGTAGTGCAGCCAGAGCAGGAACGGCCGCTCGGGCGACGCCGCGGCGAGGAACGCGACCCCGTCCGCGGTGATCGCGCGCGTGCGGTCCATCTCGCTCGCGAGGCCCGGCCCCTCCCACGTCTCGCGGTAGCGCGCGAAGCCCTTCGCGTAGCCGAGCGAGGCGGCAACGTTCGGGTTGTCCACGACGGCAGCCGTGTCGTAGCCGGCCTCGCGCAGGACACTCGCGAGCGTGGGGTTGAAGTCGACGAGCAGCGGGTGGCTCTTGCCGTAGCCGCTCTGCGACGCGAGGCGGCCGGTGTGGAGCGCGACGAAGCTGCCGCGTGTCTTCGGCCAGTAGGTGTAGGCCTGGTCGAACACCACGCCGCGCCGGGCGAGCGCGTCGATCGCGGGGCTCGTCGCGCGCCGGTAGCCGTAGGCGCCCAGGTGGTCGGCGCGCAGCGTGTCGATCGTCAGCAGCAGGACGCTCAGCCCGTTGCCGGGACCGCTCGCGCGCTGCGCCGCGGGCTTCGGCTGCCGCGAGGCCGCTTGCGGGCAACCGGCGCAGAGCGCCGCCAGAAGCACGAGCGCGACCCGCCTCACGGGCCGGCCTCGATGCGGATCAGCCGCTCGTCGTCGCCCGCATGGCTGAGGCTCACGCGCACGGCGTCCGGCCAGGGCCGGCCGTGCAGGCGCTCGGCCCACTCGACCGCGAGGACACCTCCCGGCCCCGGCAGCTCCTCGAGGCCGAGCTCGCGCTCGTCGCCGTCGCCGCGCAGCCGGTAGAGATCGGCGTGGTGCAGCGTGAGCCGCCCCGGATACGACGTGAGCAGCACGAAGGTGGGGCTCGCCACCTCCTCAGGGTCGGCGCCCACGCCGAGGGCCAGGCCGCGGACGAAAGCGGTCTTGCCGGCGCCGAGCTCGCCCGTGAGCAGCACCACCTCGCCGCCGCGAAAGCCCGCTCCGATCGCGCGCGCGACCTCGGCCGTCTCGGCTTCGCCGTGGCTCACGACCTCGCGGATGGAGCACCCCCGCGGATCCGCTCGATCGCCTGCGGCAGCGCTTCAGCCAGGTCGCCGGCCGTCATGCCTTCCTCGCCGCGCTCCGCCGCGGCCAGGTCTCCGGCGCGGGCGTGCACGTACGCCGCCGCGGTGGCGGCGAGCAGCGCGCCGTGCCGCGCCGCGAGCGAGCCCGCCACCCCCGAGAGCACGTCGCCGGTGCCCCCGGTCGCCATGCCGGGATTGCCGCCGGGGACGACCGCTGCGCGCCCGGCGGGCTCGGCGACGAGCGTGCGCTCGCCCTTCAGCACCACGATCGCTCCGGTCTCGCGCGCGAGCCCGCACGCCGCTCCCGGCCGGTCGCGCTGGAGCTCGGCCGTCGAGCGCCCCACGAGCCGCGCCATCTCCCCCGGGTGCGGCGTGAGGATCGTGGGCGCCTCGCGCCCGAGGCTCGCGCGCGCTTCCCGGCCGTTCGCCGCCAGCGCGTTGATGCCGTCGGCATCGATCACGAGCGGCACCGGACACGCGGCCACGAACGCCCGCACCAGCTCGCGCGTCCCCGGGTCCTGGCCCAGCCCCGGGCCGATCACGACGGCGTCGCGCTCGGCCGCCAGCGCGAGGAGCCGCGCGAGGCCCGCGGGATCGAGCCCGCCCGCTCCCGTCACGGCGAGCGGCTCCGTCATCGGCTCGGGCCGCGCGGCGGCCACGATCGGCAGACAGGGAGCGGGAGTCGCGATGGTGACGAGCCCCACGCCCGAGCGCAGCGCCCCCGTCGCGGCCAGCACGGCGGCGCCCGTCTTCCCGATCGACCCGGCGACGATCAAGAGGTGCCCGAAAGCGCCCTTGTGCGCGCCGCGCTCGCGCCGGGGGAACGCCGCGGCCGCGTCGGCGTCCTCGAGCAGGAACAGCGTCGGCTGGGCCGTGTCCATGCTCGCGGGCGGGATGCCGATGTCGGCGATCACGAGCTCGCCCATCTCGTGGCAGGCCGGCGGCAACACGTGGCCCCGCTTCGCTGCCGCGAACGTCACCGTGAGCGCGGCGCGCGCGGTCTTCCACTCGAGAACGCCCGAGTCGGCCGAGACGCCCGACGGCAGGTCGACCGCCACGACCGGCCGGCCGTGGGCGTGCCGCTCGCGGAGCGCGTCGATCGCGAGGGCGGCGAGCCCCGTGGGTGCTTTCCGCAGCCCCGTCCCGAGCACCGCGTCGATCGCCACGTCGGCCTCCGCCACGCGCCGTTCGGCCGCGCGCCACGCCTCGGCGTCGGGGACCTCGCGGATGCGCCCGCCCGACCTCTGGCAGGCCTCGAGGTGCAGCCGCGCGTCCCCCGCGACCGCGTCCTTCCGCGCGAGCAGCAGCGCCTCCGCGATCGAGCCGAGCCGGCGTGCGATCACGAAGCCGTCGCCGCCGTTCATCCCGCGGCCGCACAGCACGACCACGTCGCGCGCGTGCGGGAAGCGCTCGGCCACGAGCCGGGCGACGGCCGCGCCGGCGTTCTCCATCAGGAGCGCCCCGGGGAGCCCGACGCCGTCGATCGCGTGCCGATCGGCCCGCCGCATCTCGTCGGCGGTGAGCACGGGAATCACGCCAGGGAATCTAACCCAGATCACGCGCCGCGCAGAAACAGCACGGCGAGCACGACGAGCGCGAACGCGAAGCGGTAGTAGACGAACGGCGCGTAGCTGCGCGTGCGCACGTAGCGCAGCAGGAAGCGGATCGCGGCGAGGCCCGACACCGCCGCGGTCAGCATGCCGACGAGCACCGGTGCGAGCGCGGTCCCGCTCGCGAAGAGGTCGGGCACCTTGCCGAGCGCGGCGCCGGCCGTGATCGGCAGCGCGAGCAGAAAGCTGAAGCGCGCCGCCGCCTCGCGGCGGTGGCCGAGCAGCAGCGCCATGCTGATCGTCGCTCCGGAGCGCGACGTGCCGGGCACGATCGCCAGGGCCTGGGCGAACCCGATCAGGAGCGCGTCCCGCAGCGAAATCGCCTCGCCCTCGGCGGCGCTCCCGGCCGCGCGATCGGCGTACCAGAGCACGGCGCCCATGAGCGCCATCATCAGGGCCACGAGCGCGGGCGAGCGGAACACGGTCTCCGCCCATTCGTCGAGCAGCAGGCCCGCGGCCACACCCGGCAGCGTGGCGATCGCGAGGTAGAGCAGGAGGCGCGAATCGGGGTCGGCGAGCGGCCGGCGCGCAAGGAGCCCGCGCAGCCCGCCCTGGAGGAGCCGCAGCCAGTCGCGCCAGAAGGCGAAGGCCACCGCCGCGAGCGTGCCGAGGTGCAGCGCCACGTCGAAGGCGAGGCCGCTGTCCGGCCAGCCCAGCAGGTAGGGGATCACGATCAGGTGCCCCGAGCTGCTGATCGGGAGGAACTCGCCCGCGCCCTGCAGCAGCCCGAGCACGGCTGCGCGCAGCGTCGTCATGCGCGGCCGCCGCGCGCGTCGGGGTGCGCGGCGTCGCGTGTTGTTGACAAGTGAAGTGTCCGCTGTGGTTTTGACAAGTGATCTGTCCGCTTTCGTTAGGGCTTCGATGCAAGCCGAGAAGGAACCGTGGCGGCCGAAGGGAGCCGGAGGCGAGCGCAGGCCGCCACGCGGTAGCGACCCGACTTCCCAGAGCCCCTGTAAGTGCTGATCGCGGGGACGAGCGTAGAGTCGACCGGAGTCGCTCGCGTCGTTCCTGCGGCATCCTGGTGCGCCGACCGAGGCGGCGCCGTCGGTCGAGGCTGCCCCTCGGCATCGAAGCGGCCAAAGAGCTGCGTCCCACGGCGGACCGAGTAGCTACCGTCGAGATGGCGACGAACCTGCACGCTGAGCCCAGCACAGGTTCGTCGCGCTGGCTGCTTGCCGAGCTGAAGCAGCACGGCGTCCACG
>DATBSL010000118.1:0-2055 GCA_036559805.1 Vicinamibacteria bacterium | reverse complement strand
CGGGGAAGGCGCGGTAGAGCTCGAGGTGCGTCGGCGTGTCCGAGGAGGGCCGCAGCCGGCCGGCGACGATCTCGCCCGTCTCGAGCGAAACCGCGACGAGGTGCGCCGGTTTCAGCTCGGGGTAGGGAACGCCGCTCGGCTTGATCAGGAAGATCCCGGCGGCGCGGTCCACGCCGGAGACGTTGCCGAAGGTGCCCGACACGAGGCCGCTTCCGGCAAGCTCCATGTTCGCCTTGTAGACGGCGTCGCGCAGCCGGGGCGAGACCGGCTTCAATGCGCGGCCTCGCTGCGAAACGCGAGCAGCCGCTTCATCAGCGTGCCGAGGTCGGCCTTCGCTCCGGGCACGCCGCCGAAGCTGTCGTGCAGCTCGCGGTAGAAGCCGTAGAGCGTGTCGTAGGCGCGCGCGGCCTTCGGCTCGGGATCGAAGCGGCGCGCGGCGAGCCGCGTCATCCGCTCCTGGGCCTGCTCGAAGCGCGCGTGGCCGCCCTTGGCCTCGCCCGCGGCGACGGCGGCGGCCACGGCCGATCCCAGCGCGGGCGTCTGCGCCGAGCCGGCCACGAGCATCGGTCGCCCGAGCACGTCGGCGTAGACCTGCATGAAGAAGTCGTTCTTCTCGGCGATGCCGCCGCAGCACACCACGCGCTCGACCCCGACGCCCGCCTCGCCGAGCCGCTCGACAATCGCGCGCGCGCCGAACGCGGTCGCCTCGACGAGCGCGCGGTAGATCTCGGCGCGCGTCGTGTGCAGCGTCTGGCCGAGCACCAGGCCCGTGAGCCGCGGGTCCACCAGGATCGTGCGGTTGCCGTTATTCCAGTCGAGCGCCACGAGCCCCGACTCGCCGGGCCGCAGCCGCGCCGCTTCCGTCGAGAGCCGCGCGTGCAGGGCGGCGTCCCCCTCGCATACGACCTCGGCCCACCAGTGCAAGAGGTCGCCCACGGCCGACTGCCCGGCCTCGATGCCGTGGTAGCCGGGCAGGATCGAGCCCGGCACGATGCCGCAGATGCCCGGCACGTCGGGTGGCGCGGCCGCCGCGGGCAGCACCGCGCAGTCGCAAGTGGAGGTGCCGATGATCTTCACGAGCGTCCCGGCCCGCACCCCGGCGCCGACGGCGCCCAGGTGCGCGTCGAAGGCGCCCATCGCGATCGGGATGCCCTCGGGCAGCCGGAGCCGCGACGCCCACTCGGCGCACAAGTGGCCGGCCGGGCGGTCGAGCGAGTGGGCCTCGTCGAAGAGCCGGTCGCGCAGCGCGGCGAGCCGCGGGTCGAGGCGGGCCAAAAACTCCTTCGACGGCAGCCCGCCCCAGGCGGCCGCGTACATCGCCTTGTGTCCCGCCGCGCAGACGCCGCGTGCGACCTTGCGCGGGTCGGTGACGCCCGCGAGCAGGCCAGGAACGTAGTCGGCGAGCTCGACCCAGCTCCAGGCGGCGTCGAACACGTCCGGCGCCACCTTCAGGCAGCGCCAGACCTTCGACCAGAACCACTCGGACGAGTAGACGCCGCCGATCGGCGCGAGGTACTGCGGGGCGTGGGCGCGTGCCGTGCGCGTGATCGCCTCGGCCTCGTCGGCGCCGGTGTGGTCCTTCCAGAGCCAGGCGTGGGCCGCGAGGTTCTTCTGCCACTTCGGGTCGAGGGCCAACGCGCGGTTCTCGCGGTCCACCGGGATCGGCGTGGAGCCCGTCGTGTCGACCCCGATCCCGATCACCCGCTGGCGCGAGAAGCCGGGCTGCGCTTCCGCCGCGGCGAGCGCGCCGGTCACGGCCTGCTCGAGGCCCAGCACGTAGTCGGCGGGGTTCTGCCGCGCGAGGTGCGGGTCGCGCGGGTCGACGAGCACGCCTTGCTCGCCCGAGGGGTACTCGAAGACGGCGGTGGCAAGCTCGCGCCCGTCCGCGCAGTCGACGACCAGGGCCCGCACCGAGCTCGTGCCGTAGTCGACGCCGATCGTGAACGCCCGCGCCACGGTACGCATTCTTGCCGAGGCGCTCGCCGTCGGCAAGAATCCCGTGAAGCGCGCGCCGGTGAGACAATCGGACCGGCGGGGAACACCGGCTGGAGGAAC
>DATBSL010000117.1:0-4239 GCA_036559805.1 Vicinamibacteria bacterium | reverse complement strand
CCGCCGCGTCCCTCCCGATAAGGAGCATCGGCGCGCTTGCTGACGACACCCTCGAGGCCGGCCTCGCGTGCCTGCTCGAAGAACTGGCGGCCCTGGCCGCGCACGTGATCGCTGAAGCGCAGCGTCGTCGGCGCGGACTCCAGCAGGCGCCGCAGCACCTGCTTGCGCTCGTCCAGCCTCACCCCCCTGAGGTCCCAGCCGTCGAGGTGCAGCAGGTCGAACGCGAAGTAGACGAGCGGCAGCTCTGCTTCGGCGCGGCGCTGGAGCGCCTGGAAGCTCGTCGCTCCGTTCGGCAGCAACGCGGCGACCTCGCCGTCGAGGAGCGCGGTTCCGGCCGGCAGGCGGCCCACGGCGCGCGCGACCTGGGGGAACTCCTTCGTCCAGTCCTTCGCATTGCGCGAGATGAGCTGCACCTCCCCCTCTTCGATCCGGGCCACGATGCGATAGCCGTCGTGCTTGATCTCGTGGAGCCACTCGTCTCCGTCGGGTGGAGCCTCCACGATCATCGCGAGCGCCAGCGGCTGGCTGCGGGGGAGCCGCCCGCGCGCGACGCCCGTGAGGTCGGCGAGGCGCAGGCGCGCGCCCCCGTCGCCTTCGGCGGGCCCACCCGGATCCACCTCCCCGCCCGGGCGGACCACCCTCGAGTGCCAGAGACGGTCTCGCTCGGCCGCCACCTCGGCGAGGCCGCGCCCGCTCAAGACGCTCTCCGGCCGCGAGCTCACGATGTCCAGCTCCGCCGCCTCGCGCGCGTGCTCGTCCTTGTCCTTGACCAGGAGCCACGCCTTGGGGTCGTCGCCCTTGATCTTGACGAGCGCCCACTTGCCCGCGAGCTTCGCGCCGTGGAGCTCGAACTTGAGCTCGCCTTTCTTGAGCGCGAGCCCCGGATCGACGACGGGCGTCCAGGTCCCCTGGTCCCACAGCACGACCGCCCCGGCCCCGTACTCGCCCTCCGGGATCACGCCTTCGAACGAGCCGTACTCGACCGGGTGGTCCTCGACGCGCATCGCGAGCCTTTTGTCGCGCGGGTCGAGGGAGGGGCCCTTCGGTACGGCCCAGCTCAGCAGGACGCCGTCGAGCTCCAGCCGGAAGTCGTAGTGGAGCCGCGACGCCGCGTGCTTCTGGATGCAGTAGGAAGACCCGCCGGCGGGGCGCTCCTCGCCGGCTGGCTCCGGTGTCCGGGTGAAGTCGCGCTTCTTCTTGTAGTCCTCGAGGGCCATCGAGGGATAGCTTATCGTCGGCGGCGTCGGCTGCCGCCCTGCCGCGCGCCGGGTCGTGAAAAGATGGCGCGGTGCGCACGGGCAGCCTGGTCGTCGTGCTGGCCGCGGGGACGACGCTCACCGCGTGCGCCATCTTCTGGTCCGGCGCCGGAGACCTGACGGGGCGCATAGCGTTGCACCTGGCGGTGCATGGCGTCGCGTTCGTCGCTTATCTGTGTGCCCTCGCGGCGTCGCGCGGCCTGCACGGACGCCGGCTGGCCGCTGCGTTGGCCCTGGCTGTCGCCTGGCGCGCAGCGCTTCTGCCCAGCCCACCTCTTCTCTCCGAAGACATCTATCGCTACCTGTGGGAGGGCCGAGTCCAGTCTCTGGGCGGGAACCCATACCTCCGGGAGGACCGCGCCTCGGCCGAGAAGTGGGCGCCGGTGCGCGACGAGCTCTGGCGGTCGATGGCGCACAAGTCCTACACGGCCGTCTACCCGCCGCTGTGGCAGCTCGCGGCTCGCGCCGTCACGGCGGCGAGCCACTCCGTCGTCGCGATGAAGGCGTTTCTCGTCGCGTGCGAGCTCGGCGTCTGGGCGGCGCTTTGGGCGCTGCTGCGCCGCCGCGGCCTTCCTTCGTCGCGGCTGCTCGTCGTCGCGTGGAGCCCGCTCGCGCTCGTCGAGGTCGCCGGCAGCGGACACAACGACAGCTTTGGCGTGCTGCTGCTGTGCCTCGGGCTGCTGGCGCTCGACAGCGGCCGCCGCGGCGGGTCGGCGGCGGCGGTGGCGCTCGGAGCCGCCGCCAAGCTGCTGCCCGGGATCGTCGCGATCGCTTGGGTAAGGCGCTATCGACTCCGCGACGTAGTGCTCGCCGCGGCTGTCGCGGCCCTCACGCTGCTGCCCTACGCGTCGGCCGGCGCCGATCTGTGGCGCGGG
Organism: Vicinamibacteria bacterium; assembly: GCA_036559805.1. Lineage (GTDB taxonomy): Bacteria > Acidobacteriota > Vicinamibacteria > Fen-336 > Fen-336 > DATBSL01. Next base: position 2,108 of record DATBSL010000117.1, on the reverse strand, counting down.
GCGAGCGACTACGGGTCGTGGCGGTTCAACGAGAGCCTGCTCGCGATCCTCGACGCCTTTGCCCCGAGCCGGCTCGCCGCCCAGCGCGCGGCGGCGCTGCTCGTCCTCGTGCTCGCCCTGGCGCTCGGCCTGCGGCGCGCCGAGCCCGTCCGCGCGGGGCTCGCCGTGGTCGGCGCCTGGCTCGTCCTCTCCGCCCACGTCCTGCCCTGGTACGCGCTGTGGCTTCTGCCCTGGCTGACGCTCGTCGACGCTCCGGCCGCCCTGCTCTTCACCGGCACGATCGGCCTCGCGTACATGGTGTATCCCGGCTACCAATCGGGGGCGGGCTGGCAGGTGCCGTGGGAGATCCGCGCGCTCGAATACCTCCCGCCACTGGCCGTCCTGGCCTGGAGCCGGTTCGAGCGCCGGATTTGTGGGCTTCGTCACTCGTCGGCAGAGCCTCCCGCGCATAGCGTGAGGGCATGACCAGGCCGCGATTGGCCGTCCTTGGGCTCCTCAGCGCCGGAGCCTTGCTGCTCACAGCCGCCCCGGTCCACGCGCAGAGCGGGTGGGGGCTCCGCACCGGCTACAGCGTCGATCCGGACCAGTTCTACGTCGGCGTCCATGCCGGCGTGGGTCCGCTCGTCGGCAACCTCTGGCTCCGGCCGAACCTGGAGGTCGGCTTCGGCGACGACGTCACGGTGATCGCGATCAACGCCGAGCTCGCCTACTGGTTCCCGACCAAGTCAGCCTGGCGCCTCTACGTGGGTGGCGGCCCCGGGCTCAACATCTTCGACTACGACTCAGGCTCCGAAACCCGGGGTGGGCTGAACCTGCTGTTCGGCGTAGGTCACAGCGGCGGCTTCTTCGGCGAAGTGAAGGCCGGACTGTTCGACAGCCCCGAGTTCAAGATCGGCTTCGGCTTTACGTTCTGACGAAGGCCTGACCCTGCTCGGGGAAAGACCAGGTTGCCGGTGCCCAGGTCCTGAACGACGTCGCCCGGCGCGACCTTGGCGATGCAGCCCTGCGTCGCCGGCCCCAGGCGCAGGTCGGGCCGGGTGCCGTTCGTGAGCCCGACGAGAGTGTTGCCAAACACCAGGCAGCCTTGCGTGACGTCCACGTCCAGTCCGATCAGGACATTGCCCGTGAGGGTGTTGCTCACCAGCCTGAGCTGGTCGGCCCCGCGCGCGGAGATCCCGCTCGCGGTCGGGCCGGCGCCATTCGCCATCTGCAGCACGTTGCGCGTCGCCGACAGGGTTGATCCGCCGGGGACCGTGGAGGCGTCGATCGGATCCTGGAAGGAGATGCCGTCGCCCGCGCCCGAGAGAAACGTCGAGACCGTGCCCTGATTCCCGTCCACCATGAACTCGCTGGCTTCCGAGGGGGCGCCGTCGAGGTTCTGGATCATCTGCACGCCTTTCAGGCTCGCCTGCCACCGGTTCGACAGGATCGAGATCTGCGAGCGGTGCGCGTCGATGACGTCGATCGCGACGCCGGCCCGGTAGAAATTGTTCACGATCGTCACCGTCGCCTGATTCAGCTCGCTGTTCATCGAGCCGCCCGCGACGCCGAGGATCTCGCTGTCGGCCAGCCGGAACGTGCCCCCCGCCGGGAGCACGGGGAAGGGCTCCAGACCGCGATCATCGAAGAGCAGGCCAGCGAACTCCACGCCGCCGAACGCGGTCGTCTCGACCTCGCTCAGCGCGTCGGGCTCGGCCTCGACCCTGACGCGCAGCACGTCGAACTCGACGTTATTGCGCCCGGTGATGAGCATCGCGCCGCGCAGTTCGAAGTACGGGCCGAGGCTATCGAGCAGGAACCAGCCGCTCGTCGGCCGTGACGGATCCGGCGGATCGGGGATGAGGATCCCCAGGTCGCGTATCGTCGCGCGGCCTTCCACGAACTGCAGCAGGTACGGCCAGGCACCCGTGCCGGTGTCGAAAGGGTCGTCGCGGAAAAAGCCCGCGCTCGAGGGGTTGACCGGCAGGTCGGGAAGCGCGCGCAGAGTCGTAGCCAGCGGTCCCGCGCCGCGGAGCGTCCCGCGAAAGTCCTCGACCCGCAGGATGCCGGTCTGGAAGACGCCCGCGCAGAGTACGACGCTGCAGTCGGCGGTGGTGGCGCGCGAGCAG
>DATBSL010000116.1:0-11851 GCA_036559805.1 Vicinamibacteria bacterium | reverse complement strand
CGCCTCGAGCGGCGGCTCAGCTTCCTCGCGACGACCGCGAGCGTCACGCCGTTCGTCGGCCTCTTCGGCACCGTCTGGGGCATCATGGACGCGTTCGCAGAGATCGGCCGCATGGGGTCGGCCAGCCTGGTGGTCGTCGCGCCCGGCATCGCCGAGGCCCTGATCACGACCGCGATGGGTCTGTTCGCCGCCATTCCGGCGGCGGTCTTCTTCAACACCTTCACGAGCCGGGTCAAGGTGCTCGGCTCGATGGTGGACGACTTCGCGCTCGAGTTCCTGAACATCGTCGAGCGCAACTTCACGTAACCAATGCAGGCGACCGGCGAGACCAACGCGGGGTCCGTTTATCGGGGGCTGCGCTCCCGGCGCACGGCGACCATGATGGGCGAGATCAACGTCACGCCGCTCGTGGACGTCGTGCTCGTGCTGCTGCTCGTCTTCATGGTCACGGCGCCGATGATGAGCCGCGGCATCGACGTGTCGCTGCCGGTCGCGGACCAGCCGCAGATCCCGCAGCAGGACCGCATCACGGTCTCGCTCAACGCCGAGGGCCGGGTGTACGTGGCCGACCAGCCGGTGAACATCCTGCTGCTCGAGGACAAGATCCGCGGGCTCACCGGCGGCCGCGCCGACACGGTCGTCTACCTGCGCGCCGACGAGGGCCTGCGCTACGGCAACGTGATCAAGGTCGTCGACGTGATCAAGCGCGCGGGCGTCGACCGGATCGGCTTCGTCTACGTGCTGCCCGAGGACAAGCGGCCGTGAGCGATCCCATCGCCCGGCTGCTCACGGAGCGGGAGGCGCTCGAGCGCGGCCTGAGCGGCACGCTGGCGCTCTCGTTCGGCGGGCACATGGCACTCGTGGCGGCAACCGTCGTCGTGCCGTGGCTGATGCCGAAGCAGCCGCTGTTGCGGGTGGCCGACGGCTTCGCGGTCATCCTGCCGCGCGGCGGAGGCGGGACCCCCGCGGAACCGGCGCCGCCGGCTCAGGCCCCGGAAGCGAAGCCCGCGCCCGTCGAGTCCGCGGCTCCCCCGCCGCCGGTGGTGCTCAAGCCGCCGCCCAAGGCCGAGCCGCGCCCGAACGCGCTGCCGCTGCCGAACGCGCGCACGACCAAGCCGCCCACGCCGCCTCCCGTGCGCGCGACGCAGCGGGCCTCTGCCTCCTCCACGGGACCGGCGGCCGCCGGCACGACGCCCGCGGGCCGCGGCACGTCGCCCGCCACGCCGGGGCTCGAGTTCGGCCCGCCCGGCCCGGGCGTCCCCACCGGCGCCGACAGCGGCGACTGGTACCTGGCCGGAGTCCAGCAAAAGATCTGGATGCTGTGGAACCAGCAGCTCAAGGCGGGCTACACACAGTCGGTCGGCGTCACGTTCACGATCCAGCCGGACGGCAGCGTGACCGGCATCCGCGTCACGCAGTCGTCCGGAGTCTCGCTACTCGACCTGGCGGCCCAGCGGGCCATCCAGAACGCGGCGCCTTTCGGCCCGCTCCCGAGGGAGTATGGTCAAAACCCCAGAACCATCGAAGCGCTCTTCAGGCCGACGACTTAAGGCGGCGGGCACAGCACTCCTCGCCGCGGCCACGGCGGGCGCGGCTCTCCCCGCGGCGCGGCCGGTCCCGCCGCAGGAGCCGGCTCCCGTCGAGCAGATCGTGATCGAGGGCGCCGCGCCGCGCTTCGCCGTCCCGGAGTGCGTGCCCAAACGCCCCGACGAAGCGAGCCAGGCGGCCTGCCGCACGCTCGCGCAGGTGCTGCGCGCCGACCTGCGCTTCGAGGGCCTGTTCCAGTTCGTGCCGGACAGCTTGATCGGCGCCATTCCGCCGCTCGACCCGACGGCGCCCCGCTTCGACGACTGGAAGGGCATCGGCGCGAAGATCCTGGTCGCGACGCAAGCCGAGGTGGCGGGCGGCGAGCTGCACGTGGAGGTGCGCGTCTACTTCGTCGACACCGGCAAGTCGATGCTGCAGCGCCGCTACTCGGGGAAGGCCGACAACCCCAGGACCTTCGCGCACCAGGCCTCGGACGACATCATGACGCTGACGCAGTACAAGGGCGTCGCGAAGACGCGGATCGTGTTCGTCTCCGACCGCGACGCGGCCAAGGGGCGGCCGTCGAAGGAGCTGTACATCGCCGACTACGACGGCTTCAACCCGCGGCGCGTGACCGTGAACGGCTCGCTCAACATCCTGCCGGCGTGGCGGCCGGACGGCGCGGCGCTCGCCTACGTGTCGTACCGCCAGGGCTCGCCGATGATCTACCTCGCGAAGATCTTCGAGGGCCAGGCCGTCGCGAACCTGAGCGGCGAGCGCGGCGACGGGCAGTCCTTCTCGCCCACGTTCAGCCCGGACGGCAAGAGCTTCGCCTTCGCCAGCAACCGTTCGGGCAACATGGACGTCTTCGTGGCCAACGCCGACGGCTCGCAGCCGAAGCGGCTCACCACGACGCAGGCCAAGGACACGGCGCCCTGCTTCAGCCCCACCGGGCAGGAGATCACGTTCACTTCGGACCGCAGCGGAACGCCGCAGCTCTGGCAGATGGACAACGAAGGGTTGAACGTGCGCCGGCTGACGAGCGGCAGCGGGAACTGGAACGACGGCTGCGCCTGGAATCCGAAGTACAGCGAGATCGCGTACACCGCCCGGCTCGAGTCGGGCGGCTTCGACATCGCGATCGTCGACCTAGCCACGCGGCAGGTGCGGCAGATCACCCAGGGCCGCGGCTCGTGCGAGTACCCTGCGTGGGCCCCGAACGGGCGCCACCTGGTGTTCTCGTGCGAGCGCGGACGGCGCTGGGAGCTCACGATCTCCGACCGTGACGGCCGCTCAATGCAGGTCCTGGCCACGGGGCCGGGAAACAACGTCCAGCCCGACTGGGGCCCGTGACGCCTTTTCCGATTCGAGGAGGGTTCATGCCGTCGCGCACACTGAGCAGTCTGAAGCACGCGATCCTGGTCCTCACGCTGGTCACTCTCGCCGCCGCCTGCGGCGGCAAGCGCCCGCCGGCGCTCGCCACGGCCGCTCCCGGCGAAGGCGGCGACCCCCAGGCGGGCGCCGGCGCCGGACAGCAGCAGCCCACGGAGACGATCCCGGAGGGCCCCGACGTCCGCTCCATCCAGGGCGAAGGCGCCTCGGGCGCCGACATCCCGGGCTCCGGCCTCACGAGCGAGGGCGGCCCGCTCGCCGACATCCGCTTCTTGTACGACAGCTCCGCGCTCACCGACGAGGCGCGCGGCACGCTCGAGAAGCACGCGCTCTGGCTGCAGGGCCAGCGCGGCTCGAGCGTCGTGATCGAGGGCCACTGCGACGAGCGCGGCACCACCGAGTACAACCTCGCGCTCGGCGAGCAGCGCGCGCGCACGACGCGCGAGTACCTCGTCGGCCTCGGCGTCGACGCCGCACGGCTGCGCGTCGTCTCCTACGGCAAGGAGCGCCTGCTCGACCCCGGCGCGGACGAAGCCGCTCACGCTCGAAACCGCAGGGCGCACTTCAATGTTCGGTGAGGTCGTGGCGCCCTGTTGAATCGTGGACAAAAAGATATGATGCGATTCTTGGTTCCAAGAGGGTTCGTATTCCTGGCTGTCTGCTGTTTGGCGGCGAGCCCGCTTTTCGCCGCGAACAAGGACATCGAGCGGCTCGCGATCCAGATCGCCGCGCTGCAGGGCCAGCTCACCGAGCTGCAGCGCTCGGGCGAGGAGACGCGCGCCGAGCTGCGGCGGCTCGCGGAGCTCGTCGCGGAGCAGAACGCGCTCCTGCGCAAGGCCGCCGCCGACAAGCGGCAGCAGGACGAGTCCATGAGCGTGGGGCTGCGCGAGCTGAGCGAGCGCGTTTCGGAGCTCGCCGAGACGCTCGAGTCGATCAAGACGCAGACCGCCGCCGCGCTGCCTCCGCCGAGCGACCCGGCTTCCGCAGGCTCCACCCTCGCTGCGGGCGCCCCCGGTACCCCGCCCGCGGGCGGCGGCAGCAGCCCCCCCGTCGTTCCGGTGCAGGCGCCGCGCGAGCTCTACAGCCAGGCCTACGCGGACTTCGCGAAGGGCAACTACGACCTCGCGATGCAGGGCTTCGCCGAGTACCTGCGCGCCTACCCCGGCACCGACTTCGCCGACAACGCCCAGTACTGGGTCGGCGAGTGCCAGTACGGCAAGAAGCTCTACCCGGAAGCGATCGACGCCTGGAACCTGCTGCTGAAGGACTTCCCCTCGAGCGACAAGCTGCCCGACGCGCGCGTCAAGAAGGGCATGGCGCTCGAACGGCTCGGCCGCCGCAGCCAGGCGCTCGTCGAGTACCGCTTCGTGGTCGACCGCTTCCCCACCTCACAGGCCGCGCGCATCGCCCGAGAGCGGCTCAACCCCTAGCGAGAGAGAGAACGAGATGGCATCCGTCAACAAGGTGATCCTGATCGGCAACGTCGGCAAGGACCCCGAGATCCGCTACATGCAGTCGGGCGAGCCGATCGCGAACTTCAGCCTCGCCACGAACGAGGTCTGGAACGACAAGAGCGGCCAGCGCCAGGAGCGCACCGAGTGGCACCGCGTCGAGGTGTTCGGCAAGACCGCCCAGGTGGTGCGCGATTACGTGACCAAGGGCAAGCCGATCTACATCGAGGGCAGCATCCGCTACGAGGAGTGGACCGACAAGGACGGCAACAAGCGCAACACCACGCGGATCCGCGTGAGCGGCCCCGGCTCGCGGCTGGTGCTGCTCGGCTCGCGCGGCGAGGGCGGTGGCGGCGGCGGGCGCTCCGGCGGCGGCGGCGGTGCCGCGTCCTCCGAGCCTTCGTCTTCCGAGCCTCCGGCCGAGGAGTTCCAGGCTTCGGACGACGACGTTCCGTTCTAGCCCGCGGGCGTCCGCCGCGGGCGGTGTGACATGGCCTCGCTGCTTTCCCTCGAGCGCTACCTTCCTCCCTACCGCTATCACCAGCGCGAGGTGACGCGCTGGGTGCGCGAGTGGCTGCTCGAGCCGCACGCGGACACCGGAAACGGCAACGGCGAGCGGCTGCTCTCGGTGTACGAGACGGCCGGCGTGGAGACGCGCGCGAGCGTCGTGCCGATCGAGGAGGTCTTCCACCCGCGCGACTTCGAGACCCAGAACCAGAAGTACCGCGAGATCGCCTGCTCCGCCGGCGCCGACGTGGCGGGCCGCGCGCTCGCAGCCTCCGGTCTCGAGCCCTCCGAGATCGGCCTGGTTGTGAGCGTCTCCTGCACCGGCTTCATGATCCCGGCCGTCGACGCGCACGTGGCCGAGGTGCTGGGGCTGGGGCCGCGGCTCGCGCGGCTGCCGATCACCGAGTCGGGCTGCGCCGGCGGCGTCGTGGGCCTGGCGCGGGCCGCCGACTACCTGGCCGCCTATCCCGATCGCGCGGCGCTCGTGCTCGCGCTCGAGTTCTCGAGCCTGACCTTCCAGCGCGGCGACCGCTCGGCCACGAACGTGGTGTCGAGCGCGATCTTCGGCGACGGCGGAGCGGCCGCGGTGCTGGTCGGCGCGCGCCACCCGCACGCGGCGCGGGCCCGCGCGCGGATCACGGAGCGCGAGAGCGTCTTCTTTCCCGGCACGGCGCACCTCATGGGCTTCGAGCTCAGGAACACCGGCCTGCAGATCGTGCTGGACCGCGGCATCGCGCCCTTCGTGAAACGCACGATCGTCCCCACGGTCGACGAGTTCCTGTGCCGGCGCGGCCTCACGCGCGAGGCTCTCTCGCACTTCATCCTGCACCCCGGAGGCCGCAAGGTGATCGAGGTGATGGCCGAGAAGCTCGGGCTCGAGCGCGAGCAGCTCGCGGCCACCGAGGCCGTGCTCTCCGAGCACGGCAACATGAGCTCGGTCACCGTGCTGTTCGTGCTCGACGAGGTGCTGCGATCGCAGCAGCCGCGCGCGGGCTCGCTGGGCCTCCTGGGCGCCTTCGGCCCCGGCTTCGGCGCGGAGCTCGCGCTCGTGGAGTTCGCGTGAGGCTCGGGCCCGACCTGCGCCGCCGCTCCAACGAGCCCGAGCTGCTCGACGCCGACTGCCACCCGGACGACGTCGCGAAGAGCCTGGCCGACCTGCGCTTCGTGAACCGCTGGCTCTCGGGCCGCGGCCGGCTGCTGCGCGCCGTCGCGCGCCACCTGCCCCGCGGCGGCCGACTGCTAGACGTGGGCTGCGGCTCGGGCGACGTGGCGGCCTACCTGCAGGCCCGGCTCTCCGGCGCCGCTCCGGCGAACGGTCGCAGGCCCGTGTTCGCGGTGGGCCTCGACCGCAAGCCTCTGCACTTGCGCCACGCGCCCCGCTGCCTGAGACGCGTCGCCGGCGACGTGCGGCGCCTGCCGTTCCGCGACGCGAGCTTCGACGTCGTGACGGCGTCGCTCTTCCTGCATCACTTCGAGGAGGCCGAGCTCGCCCTTCTGCTCCGCGAGCTGGCGCGCATCGCCCGGCGCGCGATCGTGGTGAGCGACCTCGAGCGCGCGTGGCTCCCGCACGCTTTCGGGCGCGCCGTGTTCCCGCTCGTGTTCGAGACGCCGGTGAGCGTGCACGACGGTCTCGTCTCGATCCGCCGCGGCTTCCGCGCGGGCGAGCTGCGCGCCGCGTTCGCGGCCGCGGGCCTTCCCGTCACGATTCGCCGCTCGTTCCCGTACCGCCTGCTGGCGGTGGCGGCGGTCGCGTGAGAGCCGAGGTCGTGGTCGTCGGCGGCGGGCCGGCCGGCTCCGCGCTCGCGGCGCTCGTCGCCCGGCGCGGGCACGACGTGCTCGTGCTCGACGCGCAGCGCTTTCCGCGCGACAAGGTCTGCGGCGAAAGCGTCTCGCCCGAAGGCTGGCGGCTCGTCGAGCGGATGGGTGCCCTCGAGCGCGTGCGCGCGCTCGAGCCGCGGCTCGTGCGCGGCATGCACCTCGTGGCGCCCGACGGCACCTCGTTCGACGGCCGCTACCGCGACGGCCTCGCCGGCTTCGCAGTCCGGCGCTGCGCGCTCGACGCGGCCCTGCTCGACGCGGCGCGCGACGCGGGGGCGCGCGTCGTCGAGGGAGTGCGCGTCCACGACCTGCTGTTCGACTCCGGCCGCGTCGCCGGAGTCGTGGCCGACGTGGACGGCGAGCCGCGCGACGTGCGAGCCCGGCTCGTGGCCGGCGCCGACGGCCGCTGCAGCCTGGTCGCCCGCCGCCTGGGCCTGGTCCAGCCCGAGCCCGGGCTGCGCCGCTTCGCCGTCCGCGGCCACTGGGACGGCGTCGAAGCGACGGGAGAGCTCGGCGAGATGCACGTGGCCGAGGGCGCCTACTGCGGCATCGCCCCGCTCGGCGGCGCGCGCGCCAACGTCGCCTTCGTGCTCGACCCGCGCGAGCTCGCGCCGGCGCGCGGCGACCTCGAGGGCTTCTACCGCCGGATGCTGCGGTCGCGCTGGCCCAGGATCGCGGAGCGCCTCGAGCGGGCGCGGCTCGTCGAGCCGCCTCGCGCCACCGGGCCGCTAGCCGTCCGCTGCCGCGCCGCGGCTGCCGACGGCGCGGTGCTGGTCGGGGACGCCGCCGGCTTCTACGACCCGTTCACCGGCGAGGGCGTGACGCTCGCGCTGCGCGGCGCGGAGCTCGCGGCCGAAGCGGCCGCAGCGGCGCTCGCGCGCGGCGGGCGCGGGCCGCTGCCGAGGCTCCACGCCTACGAGCGCGCGCGCGCGGCTGCGACGCGCGACAAGTTCCGCTTCAACCATAGGCTCCAGCTCGCGGTTTCCTGGCCGAAGGCAGCCAACGCGATCGCGCAGCGGCTGCGCCGCCGGCCGGACCTCGCCGACCGGCTCGTCGGCATCGCAGGGGACTTCGTGCCGGCCCGCACGGCGCTCGGGCCCGGCTTCCTGCTCGAGCTGCTGACGGCTTGACGATGCGGAGGCTCTGGTAAGATGCACCCGCCGGTCCCACTCCCAGTGGCATCCTCGCTACCCTACGGCCGGCCTCGCCCCGACAGGGACACGCTCCTGTCCCTCTACCGCACCATGCTCCTGTCGCGCCGCATCGACGACAAGGAGGTCCAGCTCAAGCGCCAGAACCGCGCCTACTTCCAGATCAGCGGCGCGGGCCACGAGGCGGTGCTCGTCGCCGCGGGCCAGGTGCTGCGGCCGCGCTACGACTGGTTCTACCCCTACTATCGCGACCGCGCGCTCTTGCTGCGGCTCGGGATGACGCCGCTCGAGATGCTGCTCGGCGCCGTGGGCGCGCGCGACGACCCGAGCTCGGGCGGCCGCCAGATGCCGTCGCACTGGGGCCACGCCGGGCTCAACGTCGTGTCGGCCTCGTCGCCCACCGGCACGCAGTTCCTGCAGGCGATCGGCTGCGCCGAGGCGGGCCTCTACCTCGGGCGCCGCCACGTGCCCGCCTCGCAAGCGCCCGCCTTTCAGTCCGACGAGATCGTCTACGTGTCGGCGGGCGAGGGAGCCACCTCCGAGGGCGAGTTCTGGGAGAGCCTCAACTCGGCCTGCAACCTGAAGCTGCCGGTGCTGTACCTGATCCAGGACAACGGCTACGCGATCTCGGTCCCGGTCGAGGTGCAGACGGCCGGCGGCAGCATCTCGCGCCTGGTGCGCGAGTTCCCGAACCTGCTGCTGCGCGAGGTGGACGGCTGCGACCCGATCGCGAGCCTGCAGGTGCTGGGCGAGGCCGCGGCCTGGTGCCGCTCGCGGCAGGGGCCGGCGCTGGTGCACGCGACGGTGATCCGGCCCTACTCGCACTCGCTCTCGGACGACGAGGCACTCTATCGTCCGTCCCACGAGCGCGAGAAGGACGCCGCGCGGGACCCGATCCCCTCCTTCGCGCGGCGGCTCAAGGCCGAGGGCTTCGCGAGCGACTCGGAGCTCCTGGCGCTGCGCGACGAGGTGGACCAGGAGGTGAGCGCCGCGGCCGATGCCGCGCTCGTCGCGCAGATCCCCGACCCCGCGGAGGTGCTGCGCCACGTCTACTCCGACGAGATCGACCCGACCTCGCCCGGCTTCGCGAGCGAGCCGCAGCCGCAGGGCACGCCCAAGACCATGGTCGACCTGCTGAACGCCTGCCTGCACGACGAGATGACGCGCGACCCGCGCGTGATCGTGTTCGGCCAGGACGTGGCCGACTGCTCGCGCGAGGCGAGCCTGGGCGAGGTCAAGGGCAAGGGCGGCGTCTTCAAGGTCACCCACAACCTACAGCGCCGCCACGGCAAGGAGCGCGTCTACAACACGCCGCTCGCCGAGGCCAACATCGTGGGGCGCGCGATCGGGCTCGCGACGCGCGGCCTGAAGCCGGTCGCCGAGATCCAGTTCTTCGACTACATCTGGCCGGCGTACATGCAGATCCGCAACGAGCTCGCGCTCTTGCGCTGGCGATCGAACGGCGCCTTCAGCTGCCCCGTCGTCATCCGCGTGACCTACGGCGGCTACCTGCAGGGCGGCGCCGTCTACCACAGCCAGTGCGGCGAGGTCCTGTTCACGCACGTGCCCGGGCTGCGCGTGGTGATCCCCTCGAACGCCCAGGACGCCAACGGCCTGCTGCGCACGGCGATCCGCTGCGACGACCCGGTGCTGTTCCTGGAGCACAAGCACCTCTACCGCCAGACCCACAACAAGGGGCTCTACCCCGGCCCCGACTACACGATCCCGTTCGGCAAGGCGGCGCGCGTGCGCGAGGGCAAGGACGTCACGCTCGTCACCTTCGGCGCGCTGGTGCAGCGCTCGCTGGTCGCCGCGCGCCAGGTCGCGGGCGAGAACGGCGTCGAGACGGACGTGCTCGACCTGCGCACGCTCAGCCCCTACGACTGGGAGGCGATCGCGGCGAGCGTGAAGCGCACCGGCCGCGTCGTGGTCGCCCACGAGGATTGCATCTCCTGGGGCTACGGCGCCGAGATCGCGGCGCGCATCGCAGGTGAGCTCTTCGAGCACCTGGACGCCCCGGTGAGGCGCGTCGGCGCCCTCGACACCTTCGTGGGCTACAACCCGGTGCTCGAGGACGCGATCCTGCCCCAGGTGGCGACGCTGGCGACGGCGCTGCGCGAAACCGCGCGCTACTGAAGCTCGACGGGCCCGTGGGCGGCGGCGCAGCCAGCCCAGTGTCATCGCTGCCAGTTCCCGACCTCGCACTGCCACCCCGAGCGCCTGTATGGCAGCCGCCCCCTTGGCGGTCGCGCAGTACAGCGCCGCCACTCGCGATTTCGCAGCGGGCCCTGACGCATCACGTCGTTCGTATGACGTGTCCCAGCGCCCTCGACGATCGCAGGGAACCGTAGTCGCGTTCGGCGATGAACCGGTTGTGGGCCGAGCACAGGAGTCGAATGTTCCCCGGACTGTGATCTCCGCCCAGGCCAAAAGGATGGATGTGGTGGAACTCGAGCCAGCCACGCTCGGCACACCTGCGACCCTGAGCGTCTGTGAAATGGCAGCGCGCTCCGTCGCCTTCGTGCACTGAGCGGCGAATCGCCGCCGGAATATTGCGTGTGACAGGCGCCGTCTCCGTGTCGGCGAGTTTCTTTCGGGGCGCTTTGGTGCGGCCAAAGCGCCGGGCCTCGACTCGCTTCAGCTTCTCGCTGACTGCCTGCTCGATGATCGCGGCCAGGTCGCCGTCGGGGAATTCCGTGCGCATCAGAGCTTGCAGCCGTTCGAGCTTGTCGTGGAGCTCGATGCTGGCAGTGAACTGAACCTTGTAACGGCCGGGCGATAGAGCCTCGACCACAGATCGTCGACTCGCGCCAACGGCTTCGACGGCCGCTCGATTCCGTGGAATGGTGGCCTCATCCCCGAACCCGCCCATTGGGTCAACTCCGTCCGGACGGAGTTCGAGGGTTGCGACAACGGACACGCTCGGGTGTCCCGCCATCCCACCAAGCGCGGACCGTTCGGGCACGAGGGGCGCTCCGATGTCTCGTTCGGCCGGCGGTTGTCCTGACGTCGGCTCTGCATGCGTAGGTTGCCGTTGTGGGAGCCGGCGCATCAGGCTCGGGGCATCCGGCCGAGGTTGGAGCTCCGCGACAAGCTCCTCGACCCGGCGCTTCGACGCGTGCCTGGCCCGCTCCAGCACCGAATCCCGGTTCTCCTCGGTGAGGTGCGGTGCGAGCAGCGCGATCGCCGAGAGATGCAGCCGGCCGTCCTCCAGCATCGCGAGCAGCACCTTGTGCTTGCGCGCCGCGCGGGCGACCGTGATCCGCAGGTAGGCCTCAGCCTCGGAAAGATGGAGACGCTCGGTGCAGTAAACGAACATCGAAGAGCAGGCTTCGCGGGCGTAAAGCCGGCGCTCGTCGACCTCGCCAATGTGGGCGACGATGTCGGCCTCGGTGCCCCGTGACTGGGACACAAGCTCGCCGAGGCGGCAAAGCAACTCGTCGTCGCTGATTGAATCAAGAGTATGGGTGGAAGCCATACCTGCAATATAGGCAGGTCCGTGCGCGCCGCCCAGAATGAAGCGGCGCGGGACGCATGCGCATTGGAAGGCTCGCGCGGAGACTCGAGTCGCTTGCGTCGATCGTGGGGCCCGCGTCTCGGCCACGGTGGTCTTCCTGATGGCGTCACCGACGCCGCGCGAGGCTGCCCGCGAATTCTGTCAAGGGGTCGGCGAAATAAATTTCGCGCCGAGACGCGCTCAGTTACGCGCTTTGTCTCGCGGAGCCAAGCGCCCCCGCTGAGCACATCGACTGTGAACGGCCGTCATCACAACGCTCCGCAACGCAGCTGCCTGTGTCCATTCACTCCCGAGCGAGTGCCACCCACTGCGCGGCAGAGTGTCCCACGGTGGCGACGGCGCTTCGTGAGACGACGGCCCGCTACTGAGCTGCTGACGGCCGTGGGCGGCCCGCGGTTCGCGAGAACGGCGACCGCAGCAGCCTACGACCCGCTCGTTGCGGCCTGCATCGCCCGGCGGATGCGCCAGGCCTGCCACAGGTGGCGCCG
>DATBSL010000115.1:0-2103 GCA_036559805.1 Vicinamibacteria bacterium | reverse complement strand
ACTTCGTAGGCTTCCTCGATCGTCATCGGCTTGACGCTCTCGTGCGTCTGCTCGCGGTCCCAGGGGCAGCCGCCCGGCGCGCGCAGCCGGGCGATCAGCTCGACGAAGCGGGCGAAGGCGGCGCCTATCTCGCTCGCGGCCGGGGTGGAGGGCGTCCCGGGCGTCGGCATCAGCGCAGCGCCGCGACCTGCGCCCGCAGCTAGTTCCCCCGCAGCGGGATGCGGCGCGACTGGCCGGAAGAGACGTCCTCGAGGTCGACCGACTCGAGGCCGATGCGGGCGATCCGGTAGCGGTTGGCCACGGTCTCGCCGGCCTGGCCCGTGAGGACCTCCTTGCGGTCGGTCAGCAGCACGGCGACCTTGATCCCGGAGCGGTTCTCGACCGAGCCCAGGTACTTGAGGTTGAGCGGCGGCTGGCTCGCGGCCGCAGCTGCCGCGGGGTCGTAGACGGGGGCCGGAGGCGGCGTGCGGTCGGGCACCACGACGTCGGGGACCTCGTCCTCGTCCTCCGAGCGCGAGGCCGAGCCGAAGCGGAACAGGTCCCGCTTTCCCGCCCCCGCGTCCGCGCGCTCGACCTGCAGCCGGCCGAGATCGATGCGCGGGATCGGCGGCGGCAGTGGCTCGCTGCGCGCACCACGGATCGCGGGCATCCCGGCCGGGCTCGCGAGGAAGCGCGCGACGAGCGCGAGCGCTGCCAGAGCCACGAGCGCCAGCAGTCCCTTCTCGCGGCGGCTGAGCCTCCTCACTCTCGCGAGGTTAGCACGACTCGTCGTAGGCTATTCCGGAACGGAAGCGTCGCTTCGGGGGACTGTCGTCGGAGGGGAGCGAGCCATGAAGGCGATTCGCGTCGAGGCGTTCGGAGGGCCGGACACGCTGCGTCTGGCCGAGGTGCCGGACCCGTTTCCCGAGAACGGCGAGATCCTCGTCCGCGTCGAGGCGGCCGGCGTCAACTTCATCGACACGTATCACCGCACCGGCCTCTATCCGAACCCGCTGCCGTTCGTTCCGGGGCTCGAGGGCGCGGGTGTCGTGACGGCCCGCGCGCGGGACGTGGAGCTCTTCCGCGAGGGCGACCGGGTCGCCTGGTCGAGCGCGATCGGCTCCTACGCGGAAAGCCTGCGCCTGCCCGCGCAGAAGGCGGTGGCGATCCCGGACGGCACCGACTCGCGCACGGCCGCCGCCGCGATGCTGCAGGGCATGACGGCGCAGTACCTGAGCGCCAGCACCTTCCCGCTCGCGAGCGGGATGAGCTGCCTCGTGCACGCGGCCGCGGGCGGGGTCGGCCTGCTGCTGGTACAGATGGCGAAGCGCCGCGGCGCGCACGTGATCGGGACCGTCTCGACCGAGGCCAAGGCGGCGCTCGCGCGCGAGGCGGGCGCCGACCACGTGATCCTGTACACGCAGGAGGACTTCCTGGCGGAGGTCAAGCGCCTCACGAACGGCCGCGGCGTGGACGTCGTCTACGACGGCGTCGGCAAGGACACCGCGATGAAGAGCCTCGACTGCCTCGCACCGCGCGGGATGATGGTGTTCTACGGCAACGCCAGCGGGCCCGCCCCGGCGATCGACCCGCTGCTGCTGTCGCAGAAGGGGTCGCTGTTCCTGACGCGGCCGATGCTGTTCCACCACATCGCCGACCGGCAGAGCCTCGAGGCCCGCGCCGGCGACGTGCTGACCGCGATCGCCCAGGGCCAGCTCAAGGTGCGGATCGACCAGGCTTTCCCGCTCGCCGAGGCCGCCCTTGCGCACCGCAGGCTAGAAGGGCGACAGAGCACCGGCAAGCTGCTGCTCGTCCCGTGAGCCCCGCAGGTGGCGCTCGTCGAGCGCGCGCTCGCGAGCGGTCGAAGCCGGTAGCGGCTACCAGCTCGCAGAAAGGCCCAGGCCGACGCCCGAGCCGTGGGGGTCGGTGGCGGGGCCGACGCTGACGAAGCGCTTCTTCGCCGGCCGCTCGCCGTCGAGGCGTGTCACGGTCCGCCCCACGATGAAGCCGAGCGTCGCGCCCGCGAGCACGTCGCTCAGGTGGTGGCGGTCCTGCTCGATGCGGGTGAGGCCGATGCAGGAGGCGAGCGCGTAGGCAGGCACGCCCACTTTCCAGCCGTAGTGG
>DATBSL010000114.1:0-7147 GCA_036559805.1 Vicinamibacteria bacterium | reverse complement strand
CGAGGCGCAGGCCTTCTACGACCAGGGCGTCGCCTACCTGCACTCGTACGTGTGGATCGAGGCCTCGCGGGCCTTCCACCAGGCGCTGCGGCTCGACCCGGGCCTCGCGCTCGCGCACCTCGGCCTGTCGCGCGTGGCGACCGCGCTCGACGACCCCGCCCGCGCAAGAGCGGAGCTCGAGAAGGCCGAAGCGCTCGGCACGGCGGCGACGCCGCGCGAGCGCCGCCGGATCGCGCTGCGGCGCGCCCAGCTCGAGGCGCTCGCCGAGCTGGGAAGCGTCGCGAAGCACTCCGCCTACAAGAAGGCGCTCGACGACGCGCTCGCGCTCGACATGGACGACGTCGAGCTCTGGCTGCTGCGCGGCAACACCGAGGAGGCCTCGGCTGCGGGCCGCGGCCAGCGCGGCGGAGCCGGCTCGGTCGCCTTCTACGAGCGCGCGCTGGCCGTGAGCCCCGACCACCTGGCGGCGCACCACTACCTGGTGCACTCCTACGAGATGATCGGCCGCATCGACGACGCGCTCGTCCACGGCGAGGTCTACGCGAGGCTGGCCGCGGGCGTGCCCCACGCCCACCACATGTGGGCCCACGA
This sequence comes from Vicinamibacteria bacterium, assembly GCA_036559805.1. Taxonomy (GTDB): domain Bacteria; phylum Acidobacteriota; class Vicinamibacteria; order Fen-336; family Fen-336; genus DATBSL01. The sequence continues at coordinate 6,556 of DATBSL010000114.1, read as the reverse complement.
CCTGCGGCGCGTCGGCCGCACGGCCGACGCCATCGTGGAGTTCCGCAAGGCGCTCGCGCTGGAGAACGCCTACTACGCAGCCGAAGGGATTCCGGCCGAGCTCGACTGGCACCACCAGCACAACCTCGACCTGCTCGCGACCTCGCACCAGCACCAGGGCCAGATGCGCGAGGCGGAAGCGCTGATGCGGCGCTCCTTCGCGCTGCCGCCCCCCTACGAGTACTCGGCCTTCAACAAGAAGGAGTGGCCGAGCTTCCTGTTGAGCCGGGGGCGAGTCGCCGAGGCGCGCGAAGCGGCGCGCGGCCTGACGACCTCGCGCTTCGCCGCCGCGCGCTCGCTCGCCCACGTGGCGCTGGCGCAGGCCGCGCTCGTGGCCGGGACGCTCGCCGAGGCCCGCGCCGAGCTGGCGCTCGCCGAGCGCGAGCGGGACGCCGTCGAAACGCTTCCCTGGAACGGCCGGCTGGCGCTCCAGCCCTACCTCGACCTCGTGAGCGGCTCGCTCGAGCTTCGCGAGGGGGCGGCCGAGGCCGGCCGCGCCCGGCTCGAGGAGGTCGGCCGCCGGCTGCGTGCGCTGCCGGGCCCGGACGCCTGGATGCAGGCGCTCTTCGTGCTCGAGCAGCTCGCGCACGCGGCGCTCGACGCGAAGGACTGGGAGCTCGCCGAGCGCCTGGCGCGGCAGATGCTCGACCACGACCCGGCCTACGCCGGCGGCCACTACGCGCTCGGGCTCGTGGCCGCCGCTCGCGGCGACGCACCGGCCTCACAGCAGGCCTTCGCCGCGGCCTCGCGGCTGTGGGCCCAGGCCGACGGCGACCTGCCGGAGCTGCAGCGCGTGCGCAAGACCGTCGCCGCCCGCTAGAGCAGCGGCCGCAGCGCCTTCCAGACGTTCTCGGCGACGCGCGCCTGGCCCTCGGCGGTGGGGTGGATACCGTCGGGCTGGTTGAGCGCCGCGTCGCCGGCCACGCCCTCGAGCAGGAAAGGCACGAGCGTCGCTCCGTTGGCCTTGGCGAGCTCCGGATAGATGGCGCGGAAGCGACGGCGATAGCCCTCGCCGTAGTTCGGGAGCGCTTCCATCGCCGCGAGCACGAGCCGCGGCGGCGGCTCGTGGCGCCGGGCGGCGTCGAGAAGCGCCTGGATGTTGGCGCGCGTCGCCTCGGGGTCCTGGCCGCGCAGGCCGTCGTTCGCTCCGGTCTCGAGCACGAGCACCGCCACCGGCTGGCGCAGGAGCCAGTCGATCCGGCGCAAAGCACCCGCCGAGGTCTCGCCGCTCACCCCCGCGTTCACGACGCGGTAGCGCAGGCCGGCCGCGTCGAGCTTCTGCTGCACGAGCGACGGAAACGCCTCGCTCGGGTCGAGGCCGAGGCCGGCGGTCAGGCTGGTGCCCAGGAACAGGATCACCGGTCGCTCGTCGGACCCGGCCGCGCGGGTGGCGTCTCCCGGCGCCTGCACGCTCGTCGGGGACGGCGAGGGCCGAGGCTCGGGTGGCGTGGCACGGCACGCCGGCCCGGTTGCGACGCCCGCGAGCACGAGCGCTGCGAGCTTTGTCGATATCATGCCGCGAGGCCCCCGACACGAGATCATGCCCATCCTGCGCTGCGAGTCGCTCACCCGCACCTACCCCTCCGGCGGCCGGGAGATCACGGTTCTCAGAGATATCACGTTCGAGCTCGAGGCCGGCTCGATGCTCGCGATCACCGGGCCCTCGGGCAGCGGCAAGAGCACGCTGCTCGGGCTGCTCGCGGGACTCGACCGGCCCACGCGCGGGCGCGTCTACCTCGACGGCAGCGAGCTCGGCGCGCTCTCCGAGGACGAGCGCGCGAGCGTGCGGGCCGAGAGCGTGGGCTTCGTGTTCCAGTCGTTCCACCTGATCCCGACGCTCACGGCGCGCGAGAACGTGATGGTGCCGCTCGAGCTGCGCGGCGAAGACGGGCGCGGGCGCGCCGACGAGCTGCTGCAGCGCGTCGGCCTCGGCGACCGCGGCCACCACTACCCCGCGCAGCTCTCGGGCGGCGAGCAGCAGCGCGTGGCCGTGGCGCGCGCATTCGCAAACCGGCCCAAGGTGCTATTCGCGGACGAGCCCACGGGCAATCTCGACGCCGCGAACGGGAGCAACGTCGTGGAGCTTCTGGTCGAGCTGAACCGGGAGCTCGGGACCACCGTGGTGCTCGTCACGCACGAGCCGGACCTCGCCGCGCGCGCCCTCCGCCAGCTTCGGCTGCGGGACGGGGCCGTGGTGGACTGATGAGCAACTGGCAGCGAGCGGAGCCCGATTCACTCGGGCGTGGCGAGCGGGGGGTCTGGGGGGTGCGGCGCAGCACCCCCCAGATCAAATTCATCCTGTCCCTCGCCTGGCGGGAGGCGCGCGGCTCCAGGCGGCGTGGGCTGCTGATCGTGGCCGCGATCGCGATCGGCGTGGCCGCGCAGGTGGCGATCAACTCCTTCACCGCGAACCTGCGCGAGTCGGTGCAGCGGGAGGCGCGCGCCCTGCTGGGCGCCGATCTCTCCGTCGGCGCGGCCGGACCGTGGAGCGAGAAGGCCGAGAGCCTCGTCGCCGAAGTCAGGAGCGCGACACGGCCGGCGGCCGAGCTCGCGCGCGTCGTCAGCTTCGGCGCGATGGCCTACCGCCCCGGCGGTGACACCACCCGGCTCGCGCAGGTGCTCGCGGTCGACCCCGGCTATCCCTACTACGGCACGATCGTGACCGAGCCCCGCGACGAGTGGACCCGCCTCACCCAGACGGGCGGCGCGATCGCGGACCCGTCGCTGCTCGCGATGCTGGGGGCCGGAGTCGGCGACTCCATCGCGCTCGGCGAGGCGCGCTTCGTCGTGCGCGCCACGATCGTCGACGCGCCGGGCGACGTCAGCCTGCGCAGCGCAATCGGTCCGCGCGTCTACATCCCGCGCTCGCGCGCCGCCGAGACAGGGCTGCTCACAATCGGCTCACGGGCGCGTTACGAGGGCTATCTCAAGCTCCCGGCCGGCGCCGACGCCGAGTCGCTCGCCAAGCGGTTCCGCCCGGCGCTGTCGTCGGAGCGGCTGGCCGTGCGCACCGTCGCCGAGGACCAGCGCCGTCTCACCGAGACGCTGACGCGCTTCGGCAACTTCCTCGGCCTGCTCGCGCTCGTCGCGCTGCTGCTCGGCGGCCTCGGCGTCGCGAGTGCCGTCCACGTCTTCATCAAGCGCCGCATGGAGACGATCGCGGTGCTGCGCTGCCTCGGCGCCGGAAGCCGCACGCTACTCGCGGCTTATCTCGTTCAGGCGCTCGTCGTGGGGCTCGCCGGCAGCCTGGTCGGGGCCGCGCTGGGGGCGGCGGTCCAGCTCGCGCTTCCCCGGCTGATGCGCGGCCTGCTGCCGGTGGACGTCGCCTGGTCGCTGTCGTGGCCCGACGTCCTCGTGGGCGCCTGCGTGGGCGTGTGGGTGGCGCTGGCGTTCTCGCTCGTGCCGCTCTTGGGGGTGCGCCGCGTCTCGCCGCTCGCCGTGCTGCGCCGCGACTTCGGCGACGGGCCGCGGAGCCGCGACGGCGCGCGCGTCGCCGCCTTCGCCCTGCTCGGTGCGAGCCTGCTGGCGATGGCCGTGCTCCAGGCGGGCCGTCTCGCGCACGGCGTGGCCTTCGCCGCCGGCGCCGGGATCGCGATCGCCGCGCTGTGGCTTGCGGCGCTCCTGCTCGTCCGCGGCCTGCGCCGCTTCTTCCCGCGCCGGCTCCCCTACGTCTACCGCCAGGGCCTCGCCAACCTGTACCGGCCCGCGAACCAGACGCATTTGGTCGTGCTCGCCCTGGGCTTCGGCGTGTTCCTGCTCGGCACGCTCGTGCTGGTGCAGCACAACCTGCTGCGCGAGCTGCGCGTCGACCGCGGCACCGCGCGCCCCAACCTGGTGTTCTTCGACGTCCAGCCCGACCAGCAGGACGACGTTCGCGCGCGCGTCACGGACGCGGGCCCGCTCACGGCTCCGGTAGTGCCGATCGTGCCGATGCGGATCCAGTCGCTCAAGGGACGATCCGCCGCGGAGTTGCTCGCGATCGAGGACGAAACGAAGCGCCCGGAGCGCTGGGCGCTGCGCCGCGAATACCGCAGCAGCTATCGCGACCAGAAGGCCGCTTCCGAGCGCATCGTCCTGGGCGCGTGGTGGCGGCCCGGCGAGTGGAAGGCCCGCCGCGACGCCGCCTTTCCGATCGCCGTCGACGCGTCGCTCGCGCGCGAGCTGAAGCTCGGACTGGGCGACGAGGTCGTGTGGGACGTCCAGGGCGTGGCTCTGGCGACGCGCGTCGCCTGCGTACGCGAGGTGGAATGGGCGCGCTTCGAGCCCAACTTCTTCGTGGTGTTCCCCGAGGGGCCGCTCGACGACGCCCCGAAGAGCTACGTGCTGCTGGCGCGCGTCGACGACGCCGCGCGGCGCGGGCGGCTGCAGCGCGACGTGGTCGAGGCGCACCCGAACGTCTCGACGCTCGACCTCGCCCAGGTCCAGCGCGCGATCGAGGGCGTCCTCGACAAGGTGGCGCTCGCGATCCGCTTCATGGCGCTCTTCAGCCTCGCCGCCGGAGTGGTGGTGCTGGCGGGTGCCGTCGCGGCGAGCCGCTACCAGCGCGTCCGCGAGGGGGCGCTCTTGCGCACGCTCGGCGCGCGCCGGCCGCAGCTCGTGCGCATCCTGCTCGCGGAGTACGCCGTGCTCGGCGCGCTGTCGGCGCTCGCCGCGCTGCTGCTCGCGACCGCGGCCGGCTGGGCGCTCGTGCGCTTCGTGTTCGACGGGTCGTTCGCGCTGCCGGGTCTCGAGCTGCTCGCGCTCGTGGCGTCCGTGCTGCTGCTGACCGTGGCCGTCGGCCTTGCCGGCAGCACGGAGGTGTGGCGCCGCCCGCCGCTCGAGGTGCTGCGCGCGGAGTGAGCCCGGCGTCGTTGTACGCTCTGACGTCCTGACCGGAGATCCACTCGCTTGAACACCCGCGTCCCAGTCACGCTCGGCCTGTGCGCCCTCACGTTCTCCTGTCAGTCCGGCAGCGCCACACCCACGGCGGCCCCGCCGCCCGCGAGCGCGGGCCGCTTCGAGGTCGCGCTGCCGGGCTCCGGCGTGGACCTCGGAGGCGTGCTGTACCGGCCCGAGATCCCGAGCGGAGTGCGTCCGGCGATCCTGGTGCTGCACGGCTGGGCCACGGCCGGAACGAACGGCGCCTCGCTCGTGGAGCCGCGGGCGCGACGCTACTCCGAGGAAGGCAAGGTCGCGCTCGCGCTCTCGATGCGCGGCTGGCCGCCGAGCCGCGGCCGGGACGACTGCGGGCTGCTGCAGCCCGACGACGTTGCGGAGGCCGTGCGTTGGCTCGCCGCGCTGCCCGGCGTCGACGCGGCGCGGGTCGCGCTCGTCGGCTTCTCGCAGGGCGGGCAGGTGTCGCTCGTCGCGGGAACGCGCGGCGTGCCGCTGCGGGCGATCGTGGCCTACTACCCCGTCACCGACGTCGCCCGCTGGAAGATCACCACCACGAACCCCGACATCCCAAACTACGTCCAGGAGGTGTGCGAGCCGGGAGGCACGGGGCCGCGCTCGCCGCTCGCGAACGCCGCCGCGATCGCGCCGCCCGTCCTGCTCGTCCACGGCGACCTCGACACGCGCGTGCCCACCGAGCAGAGCCTGCTGCTGCACGACTCGCTCGCGGCGCTCGGCAAGCGCACGAGCCTGCTGCTCGTGCCGGGAGCCCAGCACGGCTTCACGGCCGAGCAGGAAGCCGTCGCGCGCCCGGTGGTCGACGAGTTCCTGGCGGCGCAGCTCCGTTAGCGGGAGCCTCGCCCCACGGTCAGGGGGCCTGCGCAGGCTCCCGGATCGTGACCTTCATCTCGACGCGCTCTCTCGCCTTGTCGCCGTCGGCGGGAGTCGTGCTTATCTGGTCCACGACCTCCATGCCCGAGACGACCTCACCGAAGACGGTGTACTGGCCCGCGAGCGACGGCTGCGGCTGCAGGCAGACGAAGAACTGCGTGCCCGCGCTGTCCATGCTGGAGGGCCGGCGCACGGCAGCGACGGTCCCGCGAACGAACGGCCGCTCGGAGACCTCGGCCTTCAGCAGGCCCAGCCCCCCCGTCCCGTACTGCGACGCCTTCGCGGGGTCTTTGGTGAGCGGATCGCCGCCCTGGATGATCCCGCCCATGATCACGCGGTGGAAGGTCGTCCCGTCGTAGCCCCCGGCCTTCGCGGTCTTGACGAACAGCGCTGCGTGCTTCGGCGCCACCTCGGGCAGCAACCGGATCGTGAAGCTGCCCTTCGCCGTCTCGACCACCGCCTCGGTCCCGGGCGCAACCGGTAGCGCCGGGGCCTTCTTGGCCGGCGCCTGAGCCAACAGGTCCGAGGACGAGGACGCGACGGCCGCGACCAGAAGCCAGACGAGTCTTCGATTCATGCCTACTCCTCCCAGTCCCCGCCCTCGATCATCGTCTCCCTGAGCTTCATCCGGCGCATCACCTCGGCGCGGTCGCCGAGGCTCGTCGCGCCGACGCCCTCGACGGCGCACGACGCCGCGCAGGCGGCGAAGGCCGCCGCCTCGAGCGGGTTGCCCGTCTCCTGGTAGCGCACGAGG
>DATBSL010000113.1:0-6629 GCA_036559805.1 Vicinamibacteria bacterium | reverse complement strand
CCGCGCTCTGCTCCACAAGTACTGGGTCGACGAGGCGTACACGGCCGTCTTCGTGCGCGGGCTGGCGCTCGGGGGCGGCCAGGCGCTCCACGCAAACGACCGCTTCGTCATCGACGGCGGCGACGGCGAGGTGCGGCCGGGGCTCGGCGTCAACGGCGTCGCCTGGGGCGTGCGCGACCTGATCGCGCGCGCCTCGAACCTGTGGGACCGCTACGTGGTCGACGGTGCCGTCTGGCTCACGGCCTTCGCGCTCGACAGCCTGAGCTACGCCTTCCGCGCCGCGCAAACGGGCGTCGTCCAGCACTACGCGCTCGGCCTGATGATCGGTCTGTTCCTGCTGATCGCGGCCGGCCGCTTCGTGCTCGGGCTCTACTAGGAGGAGCGAGAGCGGGAATGGACCTCTACCTCGAGCACCTGCTCTCCGTCGTGATCTTCACGCCGCTTGTGGGCGCGCTGCTGCTGCTCACGCCCGTGTTCCGCGGCCGCGCGGCGGAGCGCGCGGTGCGCCTCGTCGCGAACGCCTTCGGGCTCGCCGGCTTCCTGGTGAGCCTGCCGCTGTGGTTCTCCTTCGATCGCGGGGCGGACGGCTTCCAGTTCGTGGAGCAGCACGCCTGGATCCCCTCGATCGGCGTCCAGTACTTCCTCGGCGTGGACGGTATCTCGGCGCTCTTGGTGCTGCTCACGACCCTCCTCGGCCAGATCGCGATCCTGAGCTCCTGGAACGCGGTGAGGGAGCGCGTGCGGGGCTACTACGTCTTCCTGCTGCTGCTGCAGACCGGCATGATCGGCGTCTTCTGCGCGCTCGACATGTTCCTGTTCTACGTGTTCTGGGAGGCGATGCTCGTCCCGATGTACTTCCTGATCGGGATCTGGGGCGGGCCGCGCCGGCTCTACGCGGCGATCAAGTTCTTCCTGTACACGCTCGTCGGCTCGGTGGTGATGCTGCTCGGGATCCTGGCGCTCTACTTCCACGCCAAGGCGCTGCCGGAGCACGCCGCGACCGGCAGCTTCGACTACACCGTGTGGCTGCGGATGGGGATCCCGCAGGACCTCCAGTTCTGGGTGTTCCTGGCGTTCTTCCTGGGCTTCGCGATCAAGGTGCCGATGTTCCCGTTCCACACCTGGCTGCCCGACGCCCACGTCGAGGCACCGACCGCCGGCTCGGTGATCCTCGCCGGCGTGCTGCTGAAGATGGGCACCTACGGCTTCATCCGCTTCTCGCTGCCGCTCCTGCCGCAGGCGACGCTCGACGCCGTGCCGTGGATGGCCACGCTCTCGATCATCGGCATCGTCTACGCCGGGCTCGTGACGCTCGTGCAGAAGGACATGAAGAAGCTCGTCGCGTACTCGTCCGTGAGCCATCTCGGCTTCGTGATGCTCGGGATGTTCGCGCTCAACCCGCTCGGCCTCGAGGGCAGCGTGCTGCAGATGATCAACCACGGCCTCTCGACCGGGGGGCTGTTCCTGATCGTCGGCTTCCTCTACGAGCGCCGGCACACGCGCGAGATCGCGCAGTTCGGGGGGCTCGCGCAGGTGATGCCCGTCTACGCCACGCTCACGCTCGTGATCGTGCTCGCCTCGATGGGCCTGCCGCTGCTCAACGGCTTCGTGGGCGAGCTCTTGATCCTGCAGGGCGCCTTCGCCGCGAACCGGGTGTGGGCGTATTGGGCGGTCTCGGGAATCGTGCTCGGAGCGGCCTACCTGCTCTGGCTCTACCAGCGCCTGTTCTGGGGCAAGCTCACGCACGGGGAGAACGAGAGGCTCGCCGACCTGAGCGGCCGCGAGCTCGCGACGCTCGTCCCGATCGCCGCGCTGTGCTTGTGGATCGGCGTCTACCCCAAGCCGGTGCTCGAGTTCCTGCACAAGCCCGCGGCGCGGATCGCGGCGGTCATCCAGCCGGCGAAGTTCGGACCGCCGGCGCTGCTCGCGGCGCCTCCTGTCGCTCCGAACGCGCCCTAGCGCCGCCTTCGACCTGTCAATTCTTACGGTTTCACGCGGGCGGCGGCTCGGGTAGCCTGTTCTCTCCGCAAGGCTGCATTCTGGGATCTGCGACGGGCGGGCGTCTTTGGCCCGCGGGAGGGCGCCATGAAGTGGCTGGGTTGTCTCGGAGTGCTGGTCCTCGTCGCCCTGGTCGTGGGCGGCATGGTGGTCGGCAACTACAACGCATTGGTCCGCCTCGGCCAGGGCGTCGACGCGCAGTGGGCGCAGGTCGAGAACCAGTACCAGCGCCGCGCCGACCTCGTCCCGAACCTCGTCGCCACGGTGGGCGGAGCGGCCGACTTCGAGAAGTCGACGCTCGAGGAGGTCGTGAAGGCGCGCGCGAGCGTCGGGCAGGTGAACCTTGGAAACATACCGAACGACCCGGCGGCTCTCGCGCGCTTCCAGGCGGCGCAGGACTCGCTCTCGAGCGCCCTCTCGCGGCTGATGGTCGTCGTCGAGCGCTACCCAGAGCTCAAGGCCAACCAGAACTTCCGCGACCTGCAGGTGGCACTCGAGGGCACCGAGAACCGCGTCGCGGTGGAGCGCAACCGCTACAACGAGGCGGCGCAGGCCTACAACACGGCGCGGCTGCGCTTCCCGACCGTGCTGTTCGCGCGGCTGCTCGGGATGGGCGAGAAGGCCTACTTCAAGGCGACACCTGGCAGCGAGCAGGCGCCGTCGGTGAACTTCAACTTCCGCGCCTCGCCGTCACCGACGCCTGCGGAACAGCGCTAGCGGGAAGGAAGCCGTGATGCGCGCCTTCGCGAGCGCGCTGGTCGTTTCGCTGTGGCTCGTGCGCGCGGGAGCCGCGGGGGCGGAGGCGCTGCCGCCCCCGCCCACCGCTTACTTCAACGACTACGCCTCTCTCGTCTCCGCGGCGGACGCGGCGCGCCTCGAGGACAAGCTCAGGCGTTTCGCCGACGAGACCTCGACCCAGGTCGTGGTCGCGGTCTTCGAGAGCCTACCGTCCGAGTCGCTCGAGGACTTCACGATCCGCGCCGCCCAGGCGTGGGGCGCGGGTCGCAAGGACTGGGACAACGGCGCCGTGCTGTTCGTCTTCGTCTCCGACCGCAAGATGCGGATCGAGACCGGCTACGGCCTCGAGGGCGCGCTGCCCGACCAGCTCGCCGCGCGCATCCTCGACAACGAAGTGCGGCCGCGCTTCCGCGCGGGCGACTGGGCCGGGGGTCTCGAGGCGGGGATCGACGGCATCATCGCGGCGACGCGCGGAGAGTACAAGGCGCCTCCGAGATCGAAGGAGCGCGCGGGGGTTCCCGTCGTGGGGCTCCTGATCATCCTGTTCTTCGTGGTGCTGCTCGTCTGGCTGGCGCGCCAGGGCTTCCCCCACGTCTCGACTGGCCGAACCTACAGCCGCCGCGGCCCGCGCCGCGACAGCAGCCACTGGGGCGGAGGCTTCTGGAGCGGCGGGGGCGGGGGCTTTGGGGGCTTCGGCGGGGGCGGCGGCGGCGGCGGCTTTTCGGGAGGCGGCGGCTCCTTCGGCGGCGGCGGCGCCTCGAGCAGCTGGTGAGGTGAATCGAGTGAATCAGGAAGCCTTCCTGGCCGGGCTCGACGAAGCGCGCGTCGTCGAGGCGATCCGGGCGGCCGAATCCCGCTCGCGGGGCGAGATCCGCGTCCACGTCGCGGACGGTCCGGTGCCCGACGCGCGCCAGGCCGCGGAGGCCGACTTCGTCCGGCTGGGCATGACCGCGACGGCCGAGCGCAACGGCGTCCTGATCCTGGTGGCCCCGGAGAGCCAGTCGATCGGCGTCGTCGGCGACCAGGGGCTCGACGCGCTCTGCCCGCCGGGCTTCTGGGGCGAGCTCGCGGACGCCGTCGCGTCGGAGTTCCGGGCCGCGCGCTTCACCGAGGGGATCGTCGGCGCGGTCGGCCGGGTCGGGGACGTGCTCGAGAGGCACTTCCCACGGCAGCCGGGAGATCAGGACAAGAACGAGCTGCCGGACGCCCTCAGCCGCGATTCCGGGCCACGGCGGCGGTAAGATCTCGGGCGACGATGTCGGAACGCAGACGACGCGACCTGCTGATCCCGCTGCTGGTGGCGCTCGCGCTCATCCTGCTGCTCGCGTTCTGGGTGTTCAAGCCCTTCATCCTGGTGTTCGCGGTCGCGGCCTGCGTCGCGATCCTGCTCGGTCCCGCGCAGAGGCGGCTCGCGGAGGCGCTCGGCGCCCGGCCGACGCTCGCCGCCGCGATCCTCGTGCTGGTGACGACGGTCGTGATCCTGGTGCCGGTGCTGACGTCGCTCTTCCTGCTCGCGCGCCAGGCCGCGCTCTTCCTCGACTGGGTGAGGCTGCAGCCGCTGCTCGGGCCCGAGGAGATGCGGCGCTTCTGGGAAGAGCTGCCGCGCCGCTACCCGGGCCTCAAGAGCTGGATCGGTTTCCTGCAGGCGCAGATCGCGCCGGTGCTGTCGGGCGGCATCTCGCAGCTCGCGGGCGGCGCGAACAGCCTGCTGCAGAACGTGCTGGGCCGCGTCACCAGCGCCGCGATCGACCTGGGGCTGTTCCTGCTGATGCTGTTCTTCCTGCTGCGCGACGGGGGGCGCTTGAAGTCCAACCTCAGGCCGGTGTCGCCCTTCTCCGAGGAACAGGAGCGCCAGATCTTCGACCACCTCGACCGCACCATCAAAGGCGCGCTGCAAGCCGTGGTGGTGGTTCCCGTCGTCCAGGGGATCCTCGCTGGGATGGGCTTCTTGATCTTCGGGGTGCCTTCCCCCTTCGTCTGGGGCACGGCGGTGATCATGGCGGCCACGGTGCCGCTCGTCGGCTCGCCGCTCGCCTGGATGCCCGCCTGCGTGTACCTGCTGGTCCAGGGGCAGACCGGCCCCGCGATCGGGCTCCTCGTCTACTGCACGGTCGTGGTGAGCGGCAGCGACAACGTGATCAAGCCGATGCTGCTGCGGGGCTCCGCCCGCATCCACCCGCTGCTGGGCTTCCTTTCGATCATCGGCGGCGTGCTGGCGTTCGGTGTTTTCGGCTTCCTGATCGGCCCGGTCGTGCTCTCGCTGGTGCTCTCGGCGATCCGGATCTACAGGCTCGACGTGCTTCGCGTCGCCAGCACGTCGACGGCCAGCGGCACGGTCGCCGTGGAGGACCGATCCACCACGGAGTCAGCGGCTTAGCTTTTGTTGCCGGGCGAGTGGCCTCGTGATAACGTCTAGCGGTTTGCCGTCGCGATCGACCCCGTCCGTGAGGCCCGATGGCTCGAGCGGGAGCGCTCGGGGCATGCGAAACAGCCTGCGCGACGCGGGGCCTTACCTCGGGCTCGGGACGACCCTCGCGGTCACCGTGCTCGCGGGACTGGGCGGGGGGTACTGGCTGGACGGACGGCTGGGAACCCGCCCCCTGTTCCTGCTCCTGGGGGGCACGCTTGCGCTGGCCGCGGGGCTCTACCACTTCTTCAAGACCGTAGCGAGACTGCAGAAACGATAACCGAGCCGAGTGCAGTGAGCCTCCAGAGATATTCGATCCTCGTCGCGCTGGTCGCGGCCGCAACCTTGCCCGTGGCCGCCCTCGTCCTGCCCTCGGGGACGCAGCTGCCCGCGATCGCCTTCGGAGCGTTGCTCGCGATGCTCAACACGCTCGCGGCGCACGCCCTCGTGCTGTGGTCCGAGCGCCGCTCGACGAAGGTGTTCCTCGGCGCCGTGCTCGGCGGAATGGCGGGCCGAATGGCGTTGATGCTCGCCGCCTTCGTGGTGGGCGTGCTCGGGCTGGGCCTGCCGCGGCTGCCGCTCGTCGCCTCGCTGCTCGGCTATTTCATGCTGTTCCTGGTCCTCGAGCTGACGCTGCAGCACCGCCACGCGGGTCGGGTGCCCGCGACGCGATGAGTGCCCTCGTCCTGGCGCTGCTGCTGCAGGCGCAGCCCGCCGCCCCCGCGCCGACGCCATCGCCGGCCGAGGCCCACGCGGCTGCCACCCAGGCTCCTTCCGAAGGCCACGCGCCAGCTGCCGAAGCCCACGCCCCCGAGGCTGCGGACCACGGCGGCGGCGGTCCGGCCGAGGTGATCTTCCACCACGTCACGGACGGCCCGTACTTCTGGGGGTTCTTCCGCTCGAAGCACATGGTGTTCCTGTTCGGGGTCGCCATCCTGGTGATCGTGTTCGCCCAGCTCGCCGTGCGCAGCTACCGCGGCGGCAAGGTCCCGCGCGGGATCGGCGCGGCCGTCGAGAGCCTGGTGCTCTTCATCCGCGACGAGGTGGCCGAGCCCAACATCGGCCATGGCGACGGCCGCAAGTTCACGCCGCTGCTCTGCAGCTTCTTCTTCTTCATCCTGGTGGCGGCTCTGTTCGGCCTGATCCCGGGCTCGGCGACTTCGACCGGGAACATCGCGGTGACGCTCGCGCTCGCTACGGTGTCGTTCGCGGCCCAGCAGTGGGCCGGCATCTCGAAGTACGGGCTCGTGGGCCACGCGCACCACCTGGTGCCGCCCGGCATGCCCTGGCTGCTGCTGCCGATCATGATCCCGGTCGAGATCCTCGGCATGTTCACGAAGCCCTTTGCGCTCACGGTGCGGCTCTTCGCGAACATGCTGGCCGGCCACATGGTGATCACGACGCTCCTGCTGCTGATCCCGCTGCTGGGGCAGCTGCACTGGCTGGCGGGTGTCGTGGTGACGCCGATCTCGCTCGCGCTGTCCGT
>DATBSL010000112.1:0-25611 GCA_036559805.1 Vicinamibacteria bacterium | reverse complement strand
CGCCGACGTCGACGGCAACATCTGGTCGAGCGCCGGCTGGGTCGGCGACGGCTACGACGGCGTGCACGTGTTCGCTCCCGACGGCACGCGCATCGGCTTCATCAAGCTGCCGGAGATCTGCTCGAACGTCTGCTTCGGCGGGCCCAAGCGCAACCGGCTCTTCATGACGGCGAGCCAGTCGCTCTACGCGATCTACACGGAAGCCCGCGGCGCGCTCTAGAAGGAGGGGGGACACTGCGTCGTGTCCCCCTCACCCCCCCGCTACGCTCGCCCGAGTGAATCGGGAGAGCGAAGCAGCCCGCCGCCTATTCGTAACGCAGCGCTTCGACGGGATCAAGCCGCGACGCTTTCAGGGCGGGAACGAGCCCGGACACGACGCCGACGAATACCAGGATGATCGACGAGCCCAGCACAGTCGCGGCGGAGATCCGAAGTTGCAGGTCGGCCTTTCCGCTCGTGTCCTCGTAGAGCGGGCCGAGCACGGGCAGGATCGGCATCGCCCACGTCACGAGATAGGACACGACGATCCCGGCGAGCCCGCCGACGAGCGTCAGCACCAGCGCCTCGGCCAGGAACTGGAAGCGGATGTGGCGCTTGCGCGCGCCGAGCGCCCGGCGCAGGCCGATCTCGCGCACGCGCTCGTCCACCGAGACGAGCATGATGTTGGCGACGCCGACGCCGCCGATGCCGAGCGTGAGCGTGCCGATGAACACGAGCAGCACCTGCAGGCCGATCGTGATGCCGTCGATGATCGGCCGGAACTCCTCGCGTCCGAACATCTGGATCGCGCGCTTGTCGGTGCCGGAGAAGCGTTGGCGCTTGCCCACCGCCTCGCGCACCTGCTGGATCGCGTCCTTCTCGAGCGCCGGCGTCACGGCGCTGAAGACGAGGACGCTCGCGTAGCGGGTGTCCCAGATGTCGCCGGCGGTCGAGTACGGGATGAACGCGCACTCGTCGTCGCTCGTGAAGTAGTTGCTCATCTGCATCTTCCGGTCCATGGCGCCGATGACCGTGAAGCGCATGCCGTCGATGCGTATCGTCTCGCCGACCGCGGGCCGGCCCTGGAACAGCTTCTTCCGGAGCTGCGAGCCCAGGAATGCGACGCGGCGGCGCTCGACCAGGTCTTCCGGGCTCAGCCAGCGGCCGTCGCTCGGCCGCTCGTTGCGGATCTCGCCGTAGACTGGCTCGACCCCGCGCACCGCGGTGTTGGCCGCGGAGTCGCCGTAGGAGATCTGCCGCCACTGCACCGTCTCCATGCTGATCTGCTTGACGAGGCTCGCCTCGGCCTCGATCGCGTCGCGGTCGGCCTTCTCGAAGCGCACGCGGCGGCCGGCGCGCTCGCCGCCGGCCTGCTCGCTGGTCTGGCCCGGCCAGGCGACGACGGCACTCTTGCCGAAGGCGTTGAAGGCCGTCGTGAGGATCCGGCGGAAGCCCGAGCCGTACGCGATCAACACCGTGACCGCGACGATGCCCCAGACGATGCCGAGCATCGTGAGCGCGCTGCGCGTGCGGTGGCGCGCGATGTTGGCCCAGCTCTGAGCCAGGAGCTCGCGCAGCACGCTAGCCGCCCGCCTCGTAGCGCAGCGCCTCGATCGGGTCGATCGAAGCGGCCCGGCGCGCGGGATAGACCGCCGCACCGAGTGCCACCGACCCGAGCAGGGCGAACGCCAGGAGGCCCGACGACCAGGTCGGCAGCAGGCCGGCGAAGAAGGGAGGCATGGGGATCAGGTTCACGAGGGCGCACAGCCCGTAGGCGACCAGCAGCCCGGCACCCCCGCTCACGAACACGACCAGCAGCGTCTCGACCACGAACTGCCTCACCACCTCGCGGCGCGTCGCGCCGAGCGCCTTGCGGATGCCGATCTCGCGCGTGCGCTCGCGCACGGCCACGAGCATCACGTTCATCACGCCGATGCCGCCGATGAAGAGTGTCGCGATCCCGACGGCGCCCAGGAAGTACTTCATGCCGTCGGTCATGGTGCGGAACGCCTTTGCCTCCTCGACCGTGTCCCAGATCTTGGCCGCCTCCTCGTCGCGCGGGTCGAAGCCGTGGATCCGCCCGAGCGCGCGGCGCAGCTCGGCCTTGCAGCCCTCGTGGTCCGCGACCGAGCGCGGCGCCACCAGCAGCCGGTCGACCGAGTCCTTGGTTGCGGGCGGCTTGTTCGGGAAATCCTGCAGGATGGCGCTGAACGGCAGGAACAGTTTGCTGATGTCGCGGCCGTCGTAGCTCGAGTCCTGCTCCTTGTGCGCCATCACGCCGACGATCGTGTAGGGGAACTCGCCGATCCTCACCGTCTCCCCCATCGCCGGCCGGCTGCCGAACAGCTGCTTCTGCGCGTCGCTGCCGATGAGCGCCACGCGGCGCACCGCCTTCTCGTCGCCCCAGTCCGGGTAGCGGCCCTCGGCCACCTGGATCGAGCGGATCCAGGCGAACTCCGGCATCGAGCCCGTGATCGTGAGCGACGCGCTGTTGTAGGCGCTGCGCACCGGTGCGCCCTGGCCCAGCTCGGGCATCACGTACGCGCACGACGGCGCCTGCGGCTGGACCTGCTCGTGGTCCGTGGCGGTCCACTGGATGCGCCGGCCGGCGCGGAGCCCGCCGGCCTGGAGGCTCGTGCGTCCCGAGAACACGATCATCACGTCCTTGCTGAAGGCCGACGCCACCTTGGCCTGCCCCACGCGCAGCCCCTCGCCAGCTGCGACCATCAGCGTGATCGAGACGATCCCCCACGCGATCCCGAACATGGTGAGGAGCGTTCGGAGCTTGTGCGCGAACAGCGTCCGCAACGTGTCCCGGAAGAGATCGGACCAGATCACTGGCTCTCCAAGTGGGATCTTCGAAGGGGGGCGATCACGCTTACTTTCTTGTTCAGGGGGGTGCTATGCACCCCCCTGACCCCCCGTGCAGGCTCGTCCGTCCTCATTGCAGGACTACCTTGTCCCCCTCTTTCAGGCCCTCGACGAGTTCAGCTTTCACTCCGTTCGAGATCCCGAGCTTCACGGCGACCTTGCGCTTGCCGCCTTCGGCCTTGGGGTCGGGCACCTCGAGCGAGGGCTTGCGCTCCTTGTCGTAGAGGATCGCGGACTCGGGGATCGTCAGGACGCCCTTCTTCTCCTCGAGGATCACCTCGGCGTTCGCCGTCATGTTGGTCTTGAGCTCGCCGCCGGGGTTCAGGATCGAGACGCGCACCTCGAACGTCGTCACGTTGTCTTTCTCGACGCCGAGCGGCGAGATCTTGGTGACCTTGCCCTCGAACGCCTTGTCCTTGAACGACTCGACCACGATCCGCGCGCGCTGGCCGAGGTAGACCTTGCCGATGTCCGCCTCGTCGACCTTGCCGAGCACGTACACCTCGCTCACGTCGCCGAGCGTCATCACGAGTGTCGCCTGCGAGCCGAGCACCAGGATCGAGCTCACGGCGTCGCCCACCTCGACGTCGCGCGAGAGCACCAGGCCGTCCATCGGGCTCGTGATCGTGGCGTAGCGCAGGTCGGTCTGGGCGCGCTCGAGCGACGCGCGCGCCTTCTCGACTTCCGCGCGGCTCACGGCCGCCTGGCTCTTCGCCGCGGTCTGCTTGTTGATGCCGAGCTGGTACGCCTTGTCCGCGTCCTCGAGCAGCGAGGGCGCGATCAGGCCGTCGGCGTACAGCTTGCGCGAGCGCTCGAGCGCCGACTTGAGGAAGGGCAGGTCCGTCCCCTCCGCCTCTATCTTGTTGCGCTCCCAGGCGGCCTCCGCCGCCAGCAGGTTGGCGCGGGACTCGCGCACGCTCGCCTCGAGCAGCTCCTTGTCGAGCTCCGCGAGCACCTGGCCCTGCTTCACGCGGTCCCCGTAGTGGACGAGCAGCCCCTTCACGATGCCGCTCGCCTTGGACTTGATCTGGACCTTCGTCAGCGGCTGGATCTTGCCCGTGGCCACGACCGACTTGGCCAGGTCGCCCTTCTCCACGGCAGCGAGGCGCGACGCGTCGACGGCCTTGCCGTTGCCGCGGGCGGCCATCACGCCGAAGGCGCCCAGCAGCACGACCGCCGCTCCCGCGAGGCCCAGCCGCCGGTTGCGCCGCCGCCGGCCGTTGCCGTTGTCGTTCGCCATCCTCACTCCATTTCGTTGGATAGTGCGGGACGAACCCCGCCTGCCCACCGCCTTGTACGCGCCAGCCACCCGCCGGGTTCACGTAACCGCCAGACCGCGGGAGATAATGCCCGCTCGATGGACAGCGAGCTCGTCCGCCGCCTCCCGAAGACGGACCTGCACGTGCACCTCGACGGGTCGCTGCGTCTCGGCTCCCTGATCGAGCTCGCCCGCGAGCGCAAGGTCGCCCTTCCCTCTGAGACGCCGGAGGGCCTGGAAGCGTTGGTTTTTCCGCCGCGCTACGCGAGCCTGGCCGAGTACCTCGAGGGGTTCCGCTACACGGTGGGTGTCCTCCAGGACGACGAGGCGCTCGAGCGGGCCGCGTTCGAGCTCGCCGAGGACTGCCAGAACGACGGCGTGCGCTACGTCGAGGTGCGCTTCGCGCCGCAGCTCCACGTGCGGCCCGGCTTCGAGGTGCCCGCGGTCGTGCGCGCGGTGGACCGCGGCCTGCGGCGGGCGGCGGCGGCCTTCAACACCCGCCCGGAGGTGGCGCGCGGCGAGGCGCCCCGCTTCGCGGCCGGCATCCTGCTCTGCGCGATGCGCTTCTTCCGGCCCGAGTTCTCGCTGGGCTTCCGCCGCTTCTTCGAGACGCTGCCCGAGGCCTCCGAGCGCGAGGTCCACGCGGCCGCGAGCCTCGAGGTCGCGCGCGCGGCGGCGCGGCTGCGCAGCGAGGAGGGCCTGCTGGTGGTCGGGATCGACCTCGCCGGGCAGGAGAAGGGCTATCCCGCGGAGGACCACAAGAAGGCCTACCAGATCGCGCACGAGTCCTTCCTCGGCAAGACCGTCCACGCCGGGGAGGACTACGGGCCCGAGTCGATCTTCCAGGCGATCGGGGACCTGCACGCCGACCGGATCGGGCACGGCACGTGGCTCTTCGACGCGACCAAGATCACGAGCCCGCGGATCAAGGACCGCAGGCGCTACGTCGAGGACCTCGCGGAGTTCATCGCGGACAAGCGCATCACGATCGAGGTCTGCCTCACCTCGAACCAGCAAACGGTGCCCGAGCTCAGCGACGACCTGCGCAAGCACCCCTTCGGCGAGATGCGGCGTCGGCGGCTGTCGACCACCTTCTGCACCGACAACCGGCTCGTCTCGCACACCACGGTCAGCCACGAGATCGCCCGCGCCGTCGAAGCGTTCGCGCTGACGCCGCAGGAGGTGCGCGACAGCCTGATCTACGGCTTCAAGCGCAGCTTCTTCCCGGGCACCTACCTCGAGAAGCGCGCCTACGTGCGCCAGGCGATCAACTTCGCCAACAAGCTGCTCGCCGATGCCGGCCACGGGCCTTTCGGGCCGTCGCCGACCTAAGCCCAGCGGTGATGGGCCGGGTGTCCTTCCGGCACTGCAACGAAGACTCCCCTGCATGTGGCCGTGGTCTCGCCGCCTGCCTGGATCTCCGCTTCGACCGTCGCGCGCGAGCCTTTCGACTCGAGCACCCGCGCACGAAGTTTGAGCGGCCCGGTACTGGGCGTCACGCGGAGCAGCTTGACGTGGAACTCCGCGGTGACCGTCGAGGGCAGGGTCTCGCCTCCCGACTGCCGCATCAGGTGCAGCGCGGCCATCCAGTTGCTGTGGCAGTCGAGCAGCGCCCCCGCGATCCCGCCGTTGAGCGCGCCCGTCCAGGCTTCGTGATGCGGCTGCGGCGTCCACTCCGCAACGAGGGCGTCGCCCTCCTCGAAGCTGCGGATCCTCAGACCCTGCGCGTTCGCCGGGCCGCAGCCGAAGCAGCGATTTCCGGGTGCGTAGCGCTCCTGGACCGACCGGGCTTCGCTCATCCTCGCCTGCTCGCCGATTCTAGTCGGGTCGCCCGCGCAGGCGTTCGAGCGCGAGGCGCGCCTCGTCTCTCACGCCCGACTCGCGATCGCCTGTCGCCCGCTGCAGCGCCGCCGCGGCCGGCATCGCCCCGGGCCCGATGCGGCCGAGGGCCCGCGCCGCGTGCGCGCGAACGACGCCGTTCGCATCGGACAGCGCGCCCGTGAGCGCCGCCACCGCTGGCTCGGCCGCGGGCCCGATGCGCCCGAGCGTCCGCGCCGCGCGCCAGCGACGTCCGTCGTCGTCGCTCGCGAGCGCCTTCACCAGCTCGGGCACGGCCGCCTTCGCCGCCGGACCGACCCGCGCGAGCGCCCCGGCCACGACCGCGTTGGTATCGTCCCTCGCCAGCAGCCGGACGAGGTCGGGCACGGCGGGCTCGGCCGCGGCGCCGAGATTGCCGAGACTCCATGCGGCGAACGCGGCGACGTAGCCGTCCGGGTTGTCGAGTGCCCCGGCGAGAGCCGGCACGTCGCCGGCTGCAGGCCCAACGCGCACGAGCGCCTGCGCCGCGCTCGCACGCACCGCCTCGCTCGCGTCGCGCAGCGCCTCGAAGAGCGCGGCGGCGCCGGCGCGGCCGCCGATCTCGCCCAGCCCGCGTGCGGCTGCGGCGCGCACGCCGGCCGACTCGTCCTGGCGCGCCCGCTTCGCGAGCGCCTCGACGACGGGAAGCGCCGCCGCGCGCGCGACACCGAGCGCCCACGCAGCGGCCTGGCGCTCGGCGGCCTCGCCGTGATCCAGCACGTCCGTGAGCGCCGCCACCGCGCTCGCGTCCGCCGGACGCTCACGCTGGCGCAGCCAGGACGCCGCGGCGGGTGCCCCGGGCCCGCCGCGTGAGGCGAGCGCGCGCGACAGCTCGTCGGGGCTGGAAGCCGACTCGGCCAGCAGATCGCTCGCCTGCAGCGTGTCCGCGACGAGCTGCGCGCCCGACGGGCTCAGGTGGTCGTAGTCGAGGAACGCCCCGGGGCCGGCGCGCGCGATCGTCGGCAAGAGGTCGAGGCAGCGCAGCCCTTCCGCCCGGCAGAACACGGCGATCCGCTCCTGCACGAGCGCGGGCGGCGCGTTCGGCTCGACCTGGAACCGGAACGGGAAGACGACCAGCGCGAACGCCGCGCCGTCCGCCTCGACCTCGCGGCGCAGCGCGCGCACCTCGTCGAAGAAGCGCGAGAGCGCGTCGCGCACGCGCGGCGCCTCGGCGTCGCTGAACAGCCGCTCCACTGAGTCGATCTCGCGGCCCTGCGCGTTCACGAGAAGCCGGACGAGCGCCGCGCGCCGGTGCAGCCACATCAGCCAGCGCGGGGGCCGCGCGAGGTTGTTGAAGAGCTCGGGGATGTCGTTGAGGCAGACGGCGAGCACCGCCTGGTCGGGACGGTAGCGCCGCGCGATGCGCTGCCACGCGATCCGCTCCTGGCGCGTGGACCAGCCCATGAGCGCGACGCTCATCACCTCCGCGCGCCGGCCCTCGGCGGCGTAGCGGGCTTCGAGCAGCTGCGGATACGCCTCGCCGGGCGTCAGCTCGGCGCCGAGCGTCACGCTGTCGCCCAGGAACGCGATCCGCGTCCAGCCCTCGGGCTTCTCCCGCGAGCGCGTGCGGTCGCGCAGCCCGTCGCCGTTGAACTCCTCCCAAGGCGGCCAGCCGACGCCGTCGGACTTCATCACGTAGAAGCCGCCCGGCATCTTGTCGTCCCAGTCCCAGATGTAGTCGGCGACCTCGGGGCGCGGTGGGCGGCGCTTCTCGACGAGACGCGCGCCGCCCTCGAGGGCTCCCAGGACGAGCGCTGTCGCGCCGAGTCCGAGCGCGAGGTTCTGGGCGAGCTCGCGCGGCTTCACGCGCCCAAGCTTATCGCGCGCCGCCGGGCGCGCCGCGAGGCCTCGTGATTCTTGCGCCGGACCTGGCCTTTTTGTATAGTTCGAGGTCGCGCGTTGCGCAGAAGCGCGCTCCCTGGCCCGCTAGCTCAATGGTAGAGCAAGAGACTCTTAATCTCTGGGTTGAAGGTTCGAGTCCTTCGCGGGTCACCAAACAAGCTCAATCACTCGCTGACTAGAAGGTCGGTCTTGGGCCGCGTCGAGATGACCTGCTGGCGCGCCTTGGCGGGCTTCGCCTGTTCCAGCACGTTGAACGGCCGCACCACCATGATCGCGGTGACGACACGCGAGTCGACGGCCTCGCTCGGCTCCTTGCCGGTTGCGGCACGCGCCGTCTTGTAGAGCGCGGGCAGGATCTCCTTCGGGTGCTGTGTCGTGAAGATCACGCCCTGCTGGCCGTAATAGTGCATGTGCTCGTTCATGCCGACGTATTCCGCCTCGGATGGGCCGTAGGCCGCGAGCACCGCTTCCAGGGAGTCTAAGATGCCGATGCCCTTGCTCGTCTTGCCGCGGTAGCAGTCGTCGTACAGGAGAGTCCGGACCGCGTAGAGCCGCGGCGGACCACTCTCCCCCTCGGCCGGCTTGAGGAACCAGAAGCCGAGCGGCGGCCTCCGGAAGTCGAGGGCGGTGGCAGTGGAAAGCGTCGAGGCCTCGGACTCCCCGTACGCGCTCTGCATCTCCGCGATCGTCGCCTGGTCGATGAGGAGGGCGCCGATGCCGGTTCCTTCCAGCAGGGTGTCGTCACGTACCGCGGCCGGCATGCCTCCCCCGCCACGGGAACACGACACGGCCGCCGCACACAGAACGATCACGCACCACTTCGCTGGTCGCACGGCCCAGCATGGTAGCCGATCGTGCCCGCGACAGAGAGCCGCGCCTGTGAGACTGTTATCGGGATGGCCGATCCCGTGCGGTCCGCCTCACCGGCGCCCGAGATCGCGGTGCGCCTGCGTCCCGACGGGTGCGTGATCTCGGTCAACGACGCCTTCGGCCGCTTGTTCGGCATCGAGCCGTCACTGGCGGTTGGACGGCCGCTCGCGGACTTCGTCGAGGCGCGCGACGTCAAGCGCCTGAGCGCCGCCCTCGAGAGCCTCGGGCCCGACAACCGCACGGCGACCGCACAGGTGCGCGCCGCCACCGGCCGCATGCCGCCGACTTTCGTGCGCTGGGTGCTGCTGGCGCTCTTCGACACGGACGATCGGCTCCTCGAAGTGCACGGCTTCGGCCTCGAGATCACGCGCGAGCGCCAGATGGAGGCCGCCACCTCCCATCTCGCCGCGATCGTCGCCAGCGCCGACGACGCGATCGCGAGCAAGACGCTGCAGGGCATCGTGACGTCCTGGAACCCCGGCGCCGAGCGCATGTTCGGGTACGCCGCGAGCGAGATGATCGGCCGCTCGATCGCGCTCATCATTCCGCCCGAGCGGCTGCACGAGGAGACCGAGATACTCTCGCAGCTCGCGCGCGGCGAGCGGATCCAGCACTTCCAGACCCAGCGGCTGCACAAGAGCGGCCGGCTGCTCGACGTCTCGATCACCATCTCCCCGATGCGCGACGCGCAGGGCCGCGTGATCGGCGCGTCCAAGATCGTGCGCGACGTCACGGACCAGCGACGCGCGCAGGAGGAGCTCGAGACCAGCCTGCGCAGCCTGGAGACGCTCTACCGGCTCGCCGACCTCGTCGGGCAGGCGGCGACGCGACAGGACGTGTACGAGGCCGCGCTCGACGCGCTCGTCGCCGGCATCGGCGGCGACCGCGCGAGCGTCCTGCTGTTCGACGCCGAGGGAGTGATGCGCTTCACGGCCTGGCGCAAGCTCTCGGAACGCTACCGCGCGGCCATGGAAGGCCATTCCCCGTGGGCGCGCGATAGCGTCAGCCCGCGTCCCATCGTCGTGAGCGACGTTCAGTCCGATCCCTCGATGGAACCGTTGCGCGGGGAGATCGTGCGTGAGGGCATCCGCGCCCTGGCCTTCATCCCGCTCGTGTCGCAGCGCCGGCTCGTCGGCAAGTTCATGGTCTACTTCGACCAGCCGCGCGCGCTCACGCCCAGGGAAAGCCGGCTGGCCGAGATCATCGGCCGCCACGTGAGCTTCGGCCTGGCGCGCGTCGACGCGATGAACGCCGCGGCCGACGCCTTCGTGCGCGAGCGAAGCGCCCGGTCGGAGGCGGACGCCGCGCGCGCCGCCGCCGAACGGGCGAGCCAGGCGAAGGACGAGTTCCTGGCGATGCTGGCTCACGAGCTGCGCAACCCGCTCGGCGTGATCGTCCACGCGGTGCAGATCCTCGAGCTGAGCCCTGGGCTCCCTTCCGACTTGAAGCGATCGGTCTCGATGCTCGAGCGTCAGTCCAAGCACCTGGCGTCCCTGCTGGACGACCTGCTCGACGTGGCCCGCATCACCAGCGGCCGAATCGAGCTGCACACCTCGTTCGTGGACCTCCGGGACGTCGTGTCCGCGGCGGTCGAGGCGCAGCACGTCCGGATCGCCGCCAAGGAGCAGGCGATCCAGGTCCGGCTGCCCGACCACGCCGTTCCCGTGAACGGCGACACGGTGCGGCTGCAGCAGGCCGTCGGCAACCTCGTCCACAACGCGTCCAAGTACACTCCGCATCGCGGCTCCATCTGGGTCGAGCTCGAGCGCGACGCGGGCGAAGCGGCGATCCGGATCCGCGACGACGGGGCGGGCATTCCGCCCGAGCGCATCGACGCCATCTTCGACCTGTTCGTCCAGGGCAGCCCGACGCTGGCCCGGACCGAGGGCGGCCTGGGCATCGGGCTCACGCTGGTCAAGCGAATCGTCGAGATGCACGACGGCCGCGTCGCGGCACGCAGCGCCGGCGTCGGCCGGGGCGCGGAGTTCGAGCTGCGGATACCTCTCGCGAGCGCTCTCAGCGCGCCCGCATCCCCCCGCTCGCCGGCACGCTCCGCCGCCCGGTCCCCGACCCGGATCCTGATCGTCGAGGACAACGACGACGGACGCGAGGCGCTCGCGATCCTGCTGCGCCAGAAGGGGCACGAGGTGATCGAGGCGGCCACGGCGCAGGATGCCCTCAAGGTCGCGACCGAGCTGCGGCCCTGCGTCGCGTTCGTCGACATCGGCCTGCCGGACCACGACGGCTACGCCGTGGCCGTGGCGCTGCGCGCGTCGCTCGGCGATGGGGTCCCGCTCGTCGCGCTGACGGGCTACGGCCAGCCCGCCGACCGCGAGAAGGCGCGCGGGGTCGGCTTCGACGCCCACCTGGTGAAGCCCGTCACGCCGGAGCAGATCATGGGAACGCTCGACAAGGTGCTGAAGGCGTAGGCGGGCCGCGAGCCCCAAGAGAGGCCCGCTCAGGCCCGCCAGTGTCGGCTCGCTTACGAGTGTCAGCTCGCTTATGATAGGGACACACTCTCGAGTCTGCGTCCACGGCCATCGACGCCCGACTCGTGCGAGCTCAAAGTAATACATCCTTTCACAGGCAATCAGGAGGCTCACTTTGCCGAAGACGCGCCAGAGGTCGATCAACCTGGAGATCCAGTCGATTCGCCGCTCGCTCGCCGCAGTCGTCCGCACCCTGGGCCGCCTCGGCGGCGCGATCGAGGCCGCCGCGCGCGCGCAGCGTGGCGCCGACGCGGCGCCACGGCGCAAGCTGAACCTCTCGCCCCAGCGCAAGGCCGCGCTCAAGCTGCAGGGCCAGTACATCGGCCACATGCGCATGCTGCCCGCGAAGCAGCAGAGCCGGGTCAAGGCGCTTCGCGCCCAGAAGGGCGTGCGCGCCGCCATCCGCTACGCACAGTCGCTCTCGCGCGGGAAGAAGTAGCCCGCAGCCCGGCCGTGTGCGGCCGCTTCAACCAGACCGCGTCCGGCGAGGAGGTCGCCGAGGCGTTCGGCCTCGACGAGGCGGAGGCGCTCGCGCCCCGCTACAACATCTGCCCGACGCAGAAGGTCGCGGTCGTATCCGTGCAGCCGCAGACCGGACGCCGCGGCCTGGCGCAGCTCGTGTGGGGGCTCGTGCCGCGCAGCGCGCTCGGAAAGGAGCGCGGCTTCATCAACGCCCGCAGCGAGTCCGCCTGGGAGCGGCCCGCCTTCGCCGAGGCATTCGCCGAGCGGCGCTGCCTGGTTCCGGCCACCGGCTTCTACGAGTGGCAGAAGCTCGACGAACGCCGGCGCCAGCCCTGGCTGATCAAGCTGGCCGCCCCGGGACCGTTTGCGTTCGCGGGGCTTTGGGAGCCGGCGGCAGCTCTCCCCGGAGCCATGCCTACCTTCACGATCCTGACGACCGAGCCCAACGCCGTCGCAGGGCAGGTCCACGATCGCATGCCGGTGATCCTCGACGTAGCGGACTACGCGCGCTGGCTCGACCCCGGCGTGACCGTCGCGGCCGAGCTGCGGCCGCTGCTCCGGCCGTTCCCCGCGGCGGCGATGACCGCGTTCCCGGTCGGCACGCGCGTCAACAGCCCGGCCCACGACGACCCGGCCTGCCTGGAGCCTGCTTCGAGCCCGCCTGAGCAGCTCCGGCTGGGGTAACCTGCGAAGCATGAGAGCCCGCACCGCCCGTTCACGCCCTCGGCCGCGCGGCCGGGTCAAGACGCCGCCGCTGCTCTTCTCGAAGACCCAGGCGCTCTGCGACAAGATCCAGCGCCGCGTGGACGGGACGTTCCTCTCGTACTGGACGTCCACGAGCGGCTCGGTCTGCGACAACGACGTGATGGCGCTGCAGGTGCTGCTCGAGGCCGCGGGCCCGCAGCAGCGCATCGCGCTGTTCGTCAAGTCTGACGGCGGCAGCGGCATGGCGGCGCTGCGGCTCGTGCACCTGCTGCGCCGCTACTCCAGGCGCCTGACGGTGATCGCGCCGCTAAACTGCGCCTCGGCCGCGACGATGCTGGCGCTCGGCGCCGACACGATCCAGATGGGCTCGCTCTCCTACCTGACCGCGGTCGACACCTCGCTCGAGCACGACCTCTCGCCCCTCGACCACACCAACCAGCTGGTGCCCGTGAGCAACGACGAGGTGGACCGCGTGATCCGGCTCTGGCGCGACACGGTCGGGCGCCGCGGCGACGGCGTGAACCCGTACCAGGAGCTGTACAAGTACCTTCATCCGCTCGTGATCGGCGCGCTCGACCGCGCGAGCAGCCTCTCGCTGATGCTGTGCCGGGAGATCCTCGGCTATCACATGCCGAACGCGCGCAAGGCCGAGCGCATCGCGCGGCGGCTCAACTCGTCGTACCCGGCGCACCAGTACCCGATTACGAGCCGCGAGGCGCGCCGGCTGGGGCTCAAGGTCCAGGACATCCCGCAGGAGCTCGACCGGCTGCTGCAGGAGCTGAACCTGCTCTACTCGGAGATGGGCCAGCGCGCGATCACCGACTACGACGAGGAGAACCACCACGACAACGAGATCACGAACATCCTGGAAGGCCGCGGCGCGCAGGTGTTCTACCAGGTGGAGAAGGACTGGCACTACCGCAAGGAAGAGCGCCGCTGGGTGGCGATGAACGACGTCTCCTCCTGGTTCCGCTGCCGCATGCGCGACGGGCGCATGGTCAAGGACAAGCTGCACATCCGTTAGCGCCGGCGTCCGAGCACGAGCGGCGCCTGCTCGCCGAAATACTTCACGAGCAGCAGGTTCCACGAGGCGCTCTTGCGCACGTTGGCGAGGTGCCGGTCGAGTGCTCCGCGCAGCGCCGCATCCTCTTTTCTCACGGCCCATGCGACGCTGCCGGGGGGACCGACCGCGACTCCGGCGCGGAGCCGCGGCTCGTGCTTCGCCGCTAGAGCGAACTCGGAGATCGGGACGACGAGCGCCGTGATCTCGCCTTGCGCGAGGGCGGGCAGCATCTGCTTCAGCGAGTCGAAGCGCTGGAGCGCCTTCACCCCGGCGGCGGCGGCCTCTTCGGCGGGAGCCGCCCCGCGCACGACCCCCACCTTCTCGCGCTGCAGCTCCTCGAGCGTCCTGGGCGGCGCCTTCGGCGACAGCGTTACGGCGACGTTGTAGGTCGGCATGATCTCGGCCGTGAAGGCGACCTGCTGGCGGCGCTCCGGCGTGTCGAAGATCGCGACGACCAGGTCGCCCTTGCCCGACAGCAGCATCGGGATGCGGTCGGCCAGGCCCTTCGCGGGCAGGACCTCGAGGGTCAAGCCCTGGAGGCGCGAGAACGTCTCGACCAGCTCGCGCTCGAAGCCGGCGCGGGAGCCGCCTTTCGGATCGAAGGTCTCCGGGGCTTCCTCCGCCGACACGATCACACGCAAGCTGCCGCGGCTCTTCAGCTCGGCGAGGTCGGCGGCGGAAAGCGCGTGGCCCGACACGAGAAAGGCGGCGGCGAGGAACGCGGGGGCGCGGTGCATTCGACCTCCTGGACGGGCTTCACGGGCGTGGGGGTGATCAGCGCGGCCGTCGTGCGCCCTGGTAGATCGAGGACCAATGAGGATCGTCCAGGCGGTCCTCGCGCACCACGGGCGTCTCGTACGTGGTCGCGTCGATGAAGCGCCCGTCGGCGACGTACAGCCCGACGTGGCTGATCCGGTCCGGGGCGCTGCCGAAGAAGACGAGGTCTCCGGCCTGGAGGTCCGCGCGTTCGACCTTGCTCGCGGCAGGGTCCTCGAACTGCAGGTCGGCGTCGCGCGGGATCGCGATCCCGTTCGCGTGGTAGGCGCGGCTCGCGAGGCCGGAGCAGTCGATTCCGTGCGCGCTCATGCCGCCCCAGAGGTACGGCACGCCCAGGAAGCGGCGCGCGGTGGCCACGATCGCGTCGCCCGACCCGCGCGGCCGGGGCCCGCTGACGTCGACCGCCGTCACGTCGCCCGTCTGGATGTAGCCGACGTCGCCTTTCGGCAGGCGCACCGCGATCCAGCCCTCGCGCGGCGCTTCCCCGGCCACTTCCAGGCGCGTCGCGAGCGGTGCCTGGACGCGCGGGCGCGCCTTCGTGACGCTCGGCTCGCGGTACACGTTGGCCATCAGGCTCGCGACCTCGACCACGGGGCCCGTCCGCGCATAGCGAGGCGCCGCGGGATCCTCGTACTCGCGGATCGCCGTGTTCAGGAGCCAGCCAAGGTAGCGATCCGGCGTGCGCACGCGCACGAACGGCCCGCTCGTCTCGAGCACCTCGACGAGCTGTCCCAGCGTGGCCTGGCTCACCACGTCGACGGTCTCGTCAGCAGCCGAGTACATGTTCTCGACCGCCACCACGACCACGGCCTCGCGGGCGGTGGCGGGAGCGGGATCGGACGGGCCCAGGCCGGCGGCCAGGAGCAGGGCGGCGATCACGGCCTACGCACTCGTCCGGTTCAGGCCTTCCGGGTAGGACCCGAGGATCCGCAGCTCGCGGCAGCTGCGGCCCAGCTCGTCGATCGCCTGGCCCACGCTGCCGTTCGGGTCGCCGAGCACGTCCAGGTAGAAGGAGTGCTCCCACGGGTGGCCGCGCAGCGGCCGCGACTCGAGCTTGCACAGGTCCAGGTCGCGCGAGGCGAACACGCCGAGCGCGCGGTAGAGCGCCCCGGGCCGATTGTCGAGCACGAACACGATCGACGTCTTGTTCGCCGCCTCGGAGCTCGCCGCCTCGCGCGCGAGCAGCAGGAAGCGCGTGTAGTTCTCCGGGTCGTCCTCGATGCCGTCGAGGAGCACATGGGCCCCGTAGAGCTCGGCCGCCAGGCGCGAGGCGATCGCACCCTGGGTGGCGAGCCCGCCCTTCATCAGGTCCTGGACAGCGCCCGCGGTGTCGTAGGCCGAGACGGCCTCGACCTGCGGCCGCTCGGCGAAGAAGCGCCGGCACTGCGCGAGCGCCACCGGGTGCGACGCGACGCGGCGGATCATGGCGATCGACGAGCCGGGCCGCGCGATCAGGCACTGCCGTATGCGCAGCTGGGTCTCGCCCACGATGTGCAGCGGCCGGCTCTTGAGCCGGTCGTAGTTCTCGTGGATCGAGCCATGCAGGGAGTTCTCGATCGGCACGAGCGCCCGGTCGGCCTTGCCCTCGACGACCGAGTCGAACAGCTCGTCGAAGGTGGCGCGCGTCAGCACCTCCACGCCGGCCCCGAGCGTCTCGACCGCAGCCTGGTGGCTGAACGCCCCGCGCTCGCCCTGGATCGCCACGCTCAACGCCTTTTCGCTCGCCATGACCCTCTCTCGAAGGCGCCAAGTATACGGGCCGTGCGCTACACTGGCTATCGCCGGCGCGGGAGTGGCGGAACTGGCAGACGCGCACGCCTTAGGAGCGTGTGCCCGAAAGGGCATGGGGGTTCGAGTCCCTCCTTCCGCATGTCATCGGCGATGCGAAGCATCGCCGATTCTTGTCCGTTGCTTGCGTGTTATCCTTTCGGTTCGTCGGTCCGTTGTCCGTTTCTGTTGTCCGTTGTTCGTTTCTCTTGTCCGTTTCCCCCTTTCCCGAGGCCCCCCGTTGAAAGTCGACTACGTAGAGGAATCGTCGGTCCGCAAGGCTCTGGCCTTCGAGGTCGAGCCCGAGAAGGTCCAGGCGGAGATCGACGCCCGCGCGAAGGAGCTCGCCCGCCGCGTGAAGCTGCCCGGCTTCCGCCCCGGCAAGGTGCCCCTCGAGGTCGTGAAGAAGCGCTTCAAGGACGAGATCCTCGGCGAAGCGGCCGAGGCGATCGTCAACAAGGTCGTCTTCGACGAGATCGACGGCCGCGGCCTGAAGCCGCTGGCCCCGCCGCGCGTCGAGGAGGTGAAGCTCGAGGAAGGCCAGCCGATGAGCTTCAAGGCCGTCTTCGAGACGCTGCCGCTCGTCGAGCTGCCCGACTGGAAGGGCCTGCGCGTGTCGGCGAAGGCCGCGAGCGTGAACGACGAAGACGTGCAGAAGGAGGTCGACCGTCTGCGCGAAGATGCGGCGCGCTACGACGCGGTCGACGAGGATCGCGAGACGCGCTCGGGCGACTTCGTGCTGCTCGACCTGGTGTGGAAGCCGAACGACGGCGGCAAGGGCGGGCGCGACGAGAACGCGCTCATCGAGATCGGCAACGCCGGCAACCACGCCGACATGAACAAGGGCCTCGAGGGCCTGCGCGTGTCCGAGACGAAGGAGATCGAGGTCGCCTGGGGCGAGGACGCCGCGCCGCAGATCGCCGGCAAGACGGTCCGCTACACCGTCACGCTCAAGGGCGTCAAGAAGAAGGTGGTGCCCGAGCGCGACGACGAGTTCGCGAAGGACCTCGGCGAGTTCGACAGCCTGAAGGCGCTCGAGGACAAGATCCGCCAGCAGCTGCAGACGGCCGAGGAGCGCCGCTCCGACCGCGACGTCAAGGGCGCGCTCGTCGAGGCGCTGATCGCGAAGGCGAGCTTCGAGGTGCCGGAGGCGCTCGTCGAGCGGCACATGTCCGCGAGGACCGAGAGCCTGGTTCGCGGCCTGGCCTACCAGGGCATCGACCCCCGCAAGATGGGCGTCGACTGGAAGCAGTACCGCGAGTCCACCCGCGAGGACTCGGTCAAGGCCGCCCGGGCCGACATCCTGCTGGACGAGATCGCGCGTCGGGAGGGCATCGAGGTCCGGGATGCCGAGCTCGACGCCGAGGTGACTCGAATTGCGGACCGCACGGGACGCTCCCGCGAGCAAGTGCGCGCGCAGATGACGAAAGATGGCGACCTGGGCGCGCTCGCGTCGAAAATCCGCGAGGAGAAGACCCTTGACTTGCTCAAGTCCAATGCTAGTATCGAGCTAACATGAGTGGAGGCAACGCCTTCGCGGGCGTGCTCGTGCCGATGGTGGTCGAGCAGACGGCCCGGGGCGAGCGGGCGTACGACATCTATTCCCGCCTCCTCAAGGACAATATCGTCTTCATCGGGACGGCCATCGACGACCTGGTGGCCAACCTGATCATCGCCCAGCTCCTCTTCCTCGAGGCCGAGGACCCGGAGAAGGACATCCACATCTACATCAACAGCCCCGGGGGGGTCACGACCGCCGGGCTCGCGATCTACGACACGATGCAGCTCATCCGCCCCGACGTCCAGACGATCTGCGTCGGGCAGGCCGCTTCCATGGGCGCCGTGCTCCTGGCCGCGGGCACCGCGGGCAAGCGCTTCGGGTTGCCGAACTCGCGAATCCTGATCCACCAGCCGTGGGGCGGCGCCCAGGGCCAGGCCTCCGACATCGCCATCCAGGCGAAGGAGATCCTGCGCACCAAGGACCGCTTGAACCAGATCCTCTCCGCCCACACGAAGCAGCCGCTGGAGAAGGTCGTGGCCGACTCGGACCGCGACTTCATCATGGACGCCGAGCAGGCGAAGGCCTACGGCATCGTGGACCACGTGATCTCGAGGCGCGAACGATGACAACCACGCGCAAGGCCGGCACCGAGGGCGAGATCCTTCGCTGCTCGTTCTGCAACAAGGACCAGAACGACGTCCGCAAGCTGATCGCGGGTCCGACGGTCTTCATCTGCGACGAGTGCGTCGACGTCTGCAACGACATCATCGCGGACGACCGCCGCTCCGAGGGTCACAAGAGCCGCAGCGGCCTGCCGACCCCGCAGGAGATCAAGAAGTTCCTCGACGAGTACGTGATCGGACAGGAGCAGGCCAAGAAGAAGCTCGCGGTCGCGGTCTACAACCACTACAAGCGGATCGAGATCAGCAAGCAGCGCGGCCGCAACGAGGTCGAGCTCACCAAGTCGAACATCCTGCTGATCGGGCCGACCGGCACCGGCAAGACGCTCCTGGCCCAGACGCTCGCGCGCCTGCTCTCCGTCCCCTTCACGATCGTCGACGCTACGACGCTCACCGAGGCGGGCTACGTCGGCGAGGACGTCGAGAACATCATCCTCAAGCTGCTGCAGGCCGCCGGCGGCGACATCGAGAAGTGCCAGGAAGGCATCATCTACATCGACGAGATCGACAAGATCTCGCGCAAGGACGAGAACCCGTCGATCACCCGCGACGTCTCGGGCGAGGGCGTGCAGCAGGCGCTGCTGAAGATCCTCGAGGGCACCGTCGCCAACGTGCCGCCGCAGGGCGGCCGCAAGCACCCGCACCAGGAGTTCTACCAGATCGACACCACGAACATCCTGTTCATCTGCGGCGGCGCCTTCGTCGGGCTCGACAAGGTGATCGAGCGCCGCGTCGGAAAGAAGACGCTCGGCTTCCGCACCGACGCCAAGAGCCAGCCGAAGGGCCAGCCCGTCGACAAGGCGACTCTCCTCGGCCAGGTGCAGCCGACCGACCTCATCAAGTACGGCCTGATCCCGGAGTTCGTCGGGCGCCTGCCCGTCGTGGCGACGCTCCACGACCTGGGCCAGGCCGCGCTCGTCGAGATCCTCACCCAGCCGAAGAACGCGATCACGCGCCAGTACCAGCGGCTGTTCGAGTACGAGAACGTCAAGCTGCGCTTCGAGCAGGAGGCGCTCGAGGCGATCGCGGAGCTCGCGATCCAGCGCAAGATCGGGGCGCGCGGGCTGCGCATGATCATCGAGGACCTGATGCTCGAGCTCATGTACAACCTGCCTTCGATGCGCAAGGTGCGGGAGTGCGTGGTGACGCGCGAGATGGTCCTCGATCGCGAGAAGGCAGCCGCGCTCATCGAGAAGGCGGGCTAGTCCCTTTCGCCCGAGGCGCGTGCTAGCGTTGAAGCAGGCCGCTGGGGCGTACTCTGTGTTCGTGCCGTGGGTGGAGCGAGACCCTCATGTTCGGGCGTGACAAGTCGGACTTGATCGAGAACCTGCCGATGGTCCCGATGCGGGACCTGGTGGTGTTCCCGCACCTGATGATCCCGTTCGTGATCGGCCGCAAGAGCTCGATCCGCGCGCTCGAGCAGGCGCTCTCGCGCGGCAAGCGCATCTTCCTGTCCGCGCAGCACGACGCCACGCACGACAACCCCGGCCCCGAGGAGATCCATAGCGTCGGGACGGTCTGCAGCATCGTGCAGAGCCTGAAGCTGCCCGACGGCAACGTGAAGGTGCTGGTCGAGGGCCTCGAGCGGGCGCGCGCGCTCGAGTACCGCGAGGAGTCGGGCGCCCTGCGCGTGGTGGTGAAGCTCGTGCCCGCGCAGGAGGAGCCGCCCACGGGGCTCGAGAGCCTGATCTCCAAGGTGATCGGCCTGTTCGAGCAGTACGTCAAGCTCTCGAACAACCTCCACTACGACGCGATGCTCGCCGCGGTGCGCGTCGAGGACCCGGGCCGCCTCGCCGACACGATCTCCTCGCACCTGGTGGTGCCGGTCGAGGAGAAGCAGAACCTGCTGGAGATCTTCACCGCCCAGGAGAGGCTGACGCGCATCGCCTCGATCCTGGAAGCCGAGGTCGACAAGCTCAACGTCGACCGCCGCATCCAGGGCCGGGTCAAGAAGCAGATGGAGCGGGCGCAGAAGGAGTACTACCTCAACGAGAAGATGAAGGCGATCCAGAAGGAGCTCGGCCGCAAGGACGACCGCACCAGCGAGGTGGACGAGCTGCGTCGCAAGATCGAGCAGGCGCGCATGACGAAGGACGCCGAGGAGAAGGCGCTCCAGGAGCTGAAGCGGCTCGAGTCGATGCCGCCGATGTCGGCCGAGGCCACCGTCTCGCGCAACTACCTCGACTGGCTGATCGCGGTGCCCTGGCAGAAGAAGACCCGCGAGCGCAAGGACCTGGCCGGCGCCGAGCGGATCCTGAACGAGGACCACTACGGCCTCGACAAGGTGAAGGAGCGCATCGTCGAGTTCCTGGCCGTGCGCCAGCTCGTGACCAATCCCAAGGGCCCGATCCTGTGCTTCGTCGGCCCCCCGGGCGTCGGCAAGACCTCGCTCGCCCGCTCGATCGCGCGCGCCACGAACCGCAAGTTCGTGCGGCTGTCGCTCGGCGGCGTGCGCGACGAGGCCGAGATTCGCGGCCACCGCCGCACCTACATCGGCGCCTTTCCCGGCCAGATCATCCAGATGATGAAGAAGGCCGGCTCGCGCAACCCGGTGTTCCTGCTCGACGAGGTCGACAAGATGTCGATGGACTTCCGCGGCGACCCCTCCGCGGCGCTCCTGGAAGTGCTCGACCCCGAGCAGAACCACACCTTCTCCGACCACTACCTCGACGTCGAGTTCGACCTGTCCTCGGTCTTCTTCATCGCGACGGCGAACGTGCTGCACACGATCCCGCAGGCGCTGCAGGACCGGCTCGAGGTGATCCGCCTGCCCGGCTACACCGAGCACGAGAAGATCGAGATCTCGCAGCGCCACTTGCTCCCGAAGCAGATCAAGTCGCACGGCCTCGCCGAGAAGAACGTCTCCTTCGAGGCAGCGGCGCTCTCGGAGCTGGTGCGGCGCTACACGCGCGAGGCCGGCGTGCGCAACATGGAGCGCGAGATGTCCACGATCCTGCGCAAGGTCGCGCGCAAGGTGGTGCTCGACGGCAAGGACTACTCGGCCTCCGTGACGTCCGCGAACCTGGCCGACTACCTCGGCGTGCCGCGCTACCGCACGGCGCAGCAGGAAGAGCGCCACGAGGTGGGCCTCGCGACCGGCCTCGCCTGGACCGAGGTGGGCGGCGAGATCCTGCCGATCGAGGTGACGCTGATGCCGGGCAAGGGCGCCCTGCGCCTCACCGGAAAGCTGGGCGACGTGATGCAGGAGTCGGCGCACGCGGCGATGTCGTTCGTGCGCTCGCGCGCCGAGCAGTTCGGGATCCCCCGCGACTTCAGCCGCAAGGTCGACGTCCACATCCACGTGCCCGAGGGCGCCATCCCCAAGGACGGCCCCTCGGCGGGCATCACGATGTGCACGGCGCTCGCCTCGGCGCTCACGCGCGTGCCGGTGCGGCGCGACGTGGCGATGACCGGCGAGATCACGCTGCGCGGCAAGGTGCTGCCGATCGGCGGCGTGAAGGAGAAGCTGCTGGCCGCGCACCGCATCGGAGTGACGAGCGTTATCCTCCCGCGCGAGAACGAGAAGGACCTCGCCGAGGTGCCCAAGAACGTGCTGGACGCGCTCGAGGTCCACCTCGTCGAGCACGTCGACCAGGTGCTGAAGCTGGCCCTGGTTCCGCCGGAGGTCCCGCCCGCGCAGGTCGCGGTCGAAGGCTCCGCGGAGGCGCTGGGCGGTTTGTCGGACGGCATGACCCACTGAAGCGCGCGGGGCCGAAACGCCCGCGGCGCCCTGGTTCGACCCTGTTTGTGAAGCACAAGAGCTCGTCCGGGGCATCCCGGACCCGCGTCGAAGCCGTTTTCGCCGGCAGCGCAGCCGACCCCGGGCAATTTCCGCGGGACGGGCTGCCCGAGGTCGCTTTCCTGGGGCGCTCGAACGTCGGCAAGAGCAGCCTGCTGAACGCGCTCGCCGGCACCCACGGCCTGGCGCGCGTCTCCTCGGCGCCGGGCCGCACGCGGCTCGTCAACTTCTTCCGCGTGAAGGGCGCCGCGCGGCCGGGAGGCCGCGGCAGCTTCGACCTCTACCTCGTCGACCTGCCCGGCTACGGCTACGCGAAGGCGGCACGCGACGTGCGCGAGAGCTTCGAGCGCATCGCGGTCTCGTATCTCGCCGAGCGCGAGCCGCTCCGGCTGTGCGTCTTCATCGTCGACGCGCGCCACGAGCCCGGCGATCGCGACCTGGCGCTGCGCGCCTGGCTCGACCACCACGGCCTCGCCTGGGGCCTGGTCGCCAACAAGGTGGACGCGCTCTCCCGCTCCGACGCGCAGCTGCGCCTGCGCGCGCTCGAAGCCGGCCTCGGCCAGGGCGCCCTTTTCGTGCTGCCGGTGAGCGCCGAGCGGCGCACCGGACTGGACGAGCTCTGGAACCTGATCCGCGCAGCCGCTTCGGCGGAGCCTTCCGCGGCCGATTCCGCGTTCGTCACTCGAGGACCCGATGGACTCTGAAGACAACCCCCAGCTGCCGGACGAC
The DNA here is from genome assembly GCA_036559805.1 of Vicinamibacteria bacterium. GTDB lineage: Bacteria > Acidobacteriota > Vicinamibacteria > Fen-336 > Fen-336 > DATBSL01. Next base: position 3,022 of record DATBSL010000112.1, on the reverse strand, counting down.
GCCGCGCTCGACCTGGAAGCGCCACCCGGCGCGCCTGCGCCGATGGCGCTGTCGGCGCTCAAGGAGATGGACATCCACGAGCTCACCGCCGCCGCGGTCGCGGCGGGGCTCGAGGACGCGCCCGGATCCAAGAAGCACGACCTGATCTTCCGCATGCTGCACGCGCAAGCGCAGCGCAGCGGCCTGCTGTTCGCAGAGGGCGTCCTCGAGATCATGCCGGACGGCTACGGCTTCCTGCGCGCGCCGGAGTCGAGCTACCTCGCCGGTCCCGACGACATCTACGTCTCGCCCTCCCAGATCCGGCGCTTCGACCTGCGCACCGGCGACACGGTGAGCGGCCAGGTGCGCCCGCCGCGCGAGGGCGAGCGCTACTTCGCGCTCATCAAGGTCGAAGCCGTCAACTTCGACCCGCCCGAGCTGGCGAAGGACAAGGTGCTGTTCGACAACCTGACGCCGCTCTACCCGCGCGAGCGGCTCCGGCTCGAGACCAGCCCCGACAACATGACGGCGCGCGTGCTCGACATGATGACGCCGCTCGGCAAGGGCCAGCGCGGCCTGATCGTCGCGGCGCCCCGCACCGGCAAGACCCTGATCCTGCAGAGCATCGCGAACTCGATCGCGGTCAACCACCCCGAGGTGATCCTGATCGTGCTGCTGGTGGACGAGCGGCCCGAGGAGGTCACCGACATGCAGCGCACCGTGAAGGGCGAGGTGATCTCCTCGACCTTCGACGAGCCGCCCACGCGCCACGTGCAGGTGGCCGAGATGGTGATCGAGAAGGCGAAGCGCCTCGTCGAGCACAAGAAGGACGTCGTGATCCTGCTCGACTCGATCACGCGCCTGGCGCGCGCCTACAACGCGATCCAGCCGTCGTCCGGCAAGGTGCTCTCGGGCGGCGTCGACGCCAACGCGCTGCAGCGGCCCAAGCGCTTCTTCGGCGCCGCGCGCAACATCGAGGACGGCGGCTCGCTCTCGATCATCGCGACCGCCCTGATCGAGACCGGCTCGCGCATGGACGACGTGATCTTCGAGGAGTTCAAGGGCACCGGCAACTCCGAGATCGTGCTCGACCGCAAGATGTCCGACCGCCGCATCTACCCCGCCGTCGACATCAACAAGTCCGGCACGCGCAAGGAGGAGCTGCTGCTGCAGCGCGACGAGCTCCAGCGCGTCTGGATCCTGCGCAAGGTCCTCTCTCCCCTATCGCAGGTCGAGGCGATGGAGCTGATCCTCGACAAGCTCGCAAAGACGAAAGGCAACAAGGACTTCCTGGACGGGATGGCGATCGGCTAATCGGGCACACCGCGTGCTGACGATCAGGCCGGAGCAGCCCACGGACCACTCGCAAGTCTTCAAGCTCGTCGAGCTGGCCTTTGGCCAGCCTGCCGAGGCGCGGCTCGTCGAAGCGTTGCGCCGGTCGCCCGCTTTCATCCCGGAGCTGAGCCTGGTCGCCACGGAGCACGAGCGGGTCGTGGGCCACATCCTCTTCAGCCGCATCGCCGTCCGGAGTGGAGCCACAGTCCGCGAGGCTCTCGCTCTCGCACCCATGGCCGTCCTGCCTGAGCGTCAGCGAGCTGGCATCGGGTCAGCCCTCGTCAGGCAGAGCCTCGCGGACGCGCGCCGCCTGGGACATCGTGTCGTCGTTGTGGTGGGCCACCCCGAGTACTACCCGCGCTTCGGGTTCGTCCCAGGTGAGACATTCGGCATTCGGCTGCAATTCGAGGTCTCGCCCGGGGCGTTCATGGTGCTCGAGCTGCAACCCCATGCGCTCGCGGGTACCCGCGGCGAGGTAGAGTACCCGCCGGAATTCGCCGAGTTGTAGGACTGCCCTCGTGAGCACCGGCTGGCCCAAACCGGGTCAAGCTGGGATTCGAGCCAACGAACGAGATGCGCCTGCTACTGGAGCAAGGGGACTGACGTGGACGACGGGTCGTCGTTCGTCGTCGAGGTGAGCGAGGCGGTCTGGGCGCGCTTCGCGGCGGACATCAGCGACGTGACGCCCGAGGAGGCCGACTGGCGGCCGCTGCCGCAAGCCAACAGCATCAACGTCATCCTGCGGCACGTGCGCATCGAGGCCGAATGGCACCTGGCCAGCCTCGAGCACGGCGCCGCGATGCCCGAGAGCATTCCGCCCGAGCTGCAGCGGCAGATCGACTCCGTGCCGATCGACTTCGAGCAGAACTCCAAGGACCTTGCCCGCCTGGTCGCGCGCTTTCTGGCGGTACTGCGGCAGACTCCGCTCGCAAAGCTCCGGGCGCAGACCGCGCTGGCCTACGGTGCGGACAGCCGTGCCCCCTCGATACCGCCTCACTTCCTGGGCTTTCATCAGGCGACGCACCTGGCGGGCCACCTGGGGCAGATCCGCACGTTGCGCAACCTCTACCGCACGACGCGCGGCGAGGCCGCTCGCTTCCACCCCAGCAATCCCACGTATCCCAGGTGACAACAGTGTCTTTAGGCTACGAGAGTGCCGAACGGTCCCGGCGCTGCTGGCGGCCTTGCGGGAGGCCGGCTGGCTGGAAGAGGAGGCCACGAGTTGAGTGACCCGGCGTATCGCGAGGTGGTCGACGCGCTCGAACGAGCGCCCGCCGTCATCGTTCCCCTGGTTCGCGAGGTCCCCGAGGCCCTCCGCAAGCGGCGCCCGAGCCCCGACAAGTGGTCCGCCCACGAGCACGCCTGTCACTTGGCGTCCGTACAGCCGATGTTCTTCGAGCGCCTCGACCTGCTGCTCAGGGAGGAGCATCCGTCGATCCGTGCGTACCTGCCTGACCGAGAGCACGCTGCCGACGCGCTCTTGGCGGTGGACCTCGACGAGGCGCTGGGCCGGTTTCGGCGCGAGCGAGCCGAGCTCGTGGCGCGCCTTCGTCAGCTCGCTCCCGGCGACTGGCAGCGCACCGCCGAGCACGAGGAGTACAGCCACTACTCGCTCTTCATCCTGTTTCGGCACGTCGTGATGCACGACATGCTCCACGCCTATCGGATCGAAGAGTGCCTGCTGAAGAAGGACTGGGCGTAGCGGAGC
>DATBSL010000111.1:0-7702 GCA_036559805.1 Vicinamibacteria bacterium | reverse complement strand
TCCCACCTCGTCGTCCTCCACCATGATCAGCAGCCGCTCCACGGCGTTCTTCAGCTCGCGCACGTTGCCGCGCCAGGCGTGGCGTGACAGCGCGGCCGTCGCCTCGGCCGAGAAGCCGCGCGGCCTGACGTTGTTCTCCGCGCGGAACTGGCGCGAGAAGTGCTCGACGAGCGGTGCGATGTCCTCCGGCCGCTCGCGCAGCGGCGGCACGGCGATCGGCACCACCGAGAGCCGGAAGAACAGGTCCTCGCGGAAGCGATCCTTCGCGATCTCGTCCTCGAGGTTCTTGTTGGTGGCGGCGATCACGCGCACGTCGACCTCGAGCGTCTTCTGCGAGCCGATCCTCTCGACCTCGCCTTCCTGCAGCACGCGCAGCACTTTCGCCTGCGTGCGCAGGCTCATGTCGCCCACCTCGTCGAGGAAGATCGTGCCCTTGTGCGCCAGCTCGAACTTGCCGATCTGCTTCTCGGTAGCGCCGGTGAACGAGCCCTTCTCGTGGCCAAAGAGCTCGCTCTCGATCAGCTCCTCCGGGATCGCTGCGCAGTTCACCTGTACGAAGGCCTCGTCGGCGCGCAGCGAGTTGCGGTGGATCGCCCGCGCCACGAGCTCCTTGCCGACGCCGCTCTCGCCGGTGATCAGCACGGTGGCGCTCGTGGGCGCGGCGCGGCGCACGTCCTCCCAGACCTTCTCGAGCGCCCGGCTCTCCCCGACCATGCGGTAGCGGTCGTCGAACACGAGCCGCAGCCTTCGGTTCTCCTCCGCGAGGCGCTTGTGGCCGAGCGCGTTGCGCGCGGCGATCAGGATCCGCTCGCTGTCGGGAGGCTTCTCGATGAAGTCGAAGGCGCCGAGCTTCACGGCCTCGACCGCGGTCTTCACCGTGCCGTGGCCCGAGAGGATCACGACGGGCAGCGCCTTGTCCTTCTCCTTGAGCTTCCTCAGCACCTCGAGGCCGTCCAGCTGCGGCATGCGCACGTCGAGGAACACGAGGTCGGGGGCTTCCTGCTCGGCGAGCTTCAGGCCGACCGGGCCGTTCGCGGCGAGCAGCGTCTCGTAGCCCTCGTACTCGAAGATCATCTTGAGCGACGAGCGAACCGCGTCCTCGTCGTCGATGATCAGGACGCGCGGCTTCAAGGCCGCCGTTCCACGTAGACGCGCGTCAGCAGCGAGCGCTGCGGCCGTGGACGGAACACGTAGAGCCAGGCGGGCGCGCCGGCCTCGAGCCCGCCGAGCACGCGGCGGTAGGCGGCCACGTCGGGAGTCGGCCGGCGGTTGATCTCGACGATCAGGTCGCCTTCCTCGATCGCGTCCACGCCGGGGTCGGCGCCGAGCACGTCGCGCACGACGACGCCCACGCGGTCCGAGGGGACGCGCAGCTCGACGCGCGTGGCGGCGGCCAGGTTGCCGACCAGCAGCCCGAGCGCGTCGCCCTTGCGCGCTGGCAGGGCCTTCGGCGCCGGCGCCGGCGTGTCGTCGCCGTCTTCCTCGGCCCCGCGCGCCTCGAGCAGCGCCTGCAGCGCGAGCGAACGGCCCTCGCGGATCACGCCAAGGCGCACCTCCGTGCCGGGACGCAGCGCCGCGATCGTGCGCACCAGCCCGTCGCCGTCCTCGACGGGCTGCCCGGAGACGCTCCGGATCACGTCCCAGCGCCGCAGTCCGGCTTTCGCGGCGGGCTCCCCGGCGAACACGTCGAGCACCAGCGCGCCCCGCGTGTCGGCGAGGCCCATCATGCGCGCGAGGTCGGGATCGAGCTCGTGCAGCTCGATGCCCAGATAGCCCCGCTCGACGTGCCCCCGGTCGCGGAGCTGGCCGAGCACGGAGCGCGCGACGTTGATCGGAACGGCGAAGCCGATGCCCTGCGCCTCGCTGCTCACCGCGGCGCTGATCCCGACGGCCTCGCCGTGGCGGTTGACGAGCGGCCCGCCGGAGTTGCCGGGGTTGATGGCGGCGTCGGTCTGGATGTAGGCGTCGAACGACTGGTTCCAGATCTTGCGCCCGAGCGAGGACACGACCCCGACCGTGACCGTGTGGTCGAACTCGAGCGGGTTGCCGATCGCGCACACCCAGTCGCCGACGCGCAGCCGGTCTGAGTCGCCGAGCCGCACGGTCGGCAGGCCCTTCGCCTCGAGCTTCAGCAGCGCCAGGTCGGTGCTCGGGTCCGAGCCGACCAGGCGCGCGGGCAGCTCGCGCCGGTCGGCGAGGCGCACACGGATCCGCCCCGGGCCGGGCACCAGGTGGTGGTTCGTGAGGATGTACCCGCTCGGGTCGACGATGAAGCCCGAGCCCTCGCCGCGGCGCGGCAAGTCGAGCGCCGGCGCGTCGACCTGGCCTTCCTCGGGCTGGGCGCCGTCCTCGATCACGTCCACGTGGACGACCGCCGGGTTGACCTGCGCCACGACGTCGGCGAAGGACGGCGCCGAGCCGAAGAGCCCGGGCGGCGCGAACGGCGCGCCGAGCCGGCCGCCGCCGCCCGCCAGGTAGCCGATCGAGCCGGCCAGGAAGGCCGCGAGAACCAGCCCGAACACGAAGCCGGCGCGGGTCATGAGGTCAGTATAGCAATCAGGCGTCCGCGAGCCGCTTCCGGAGCTCGGCCTCGTCGATCACGCTCACGCCCAGCTCGCGCGCGCGCTCGAGCTTCGTGCCCGCGTCGCGGCCGGCGACGACGGCAGACGTCTTCTTCGAGACGCTGCCGGTGACGCGGCCGCCGCGCGCCTCGATCGCCGCTTTCGCTTCGTCCCGCGTCATCGACTCGAGTGTCCCGGTCAGGACGAACTGCTGGCCCTGGAACGCGAGCGAGCGCGGCTCGCCGGCGCCCTCCTCCTCGACGCGCAGGCCCGCCGCCTCGAGCCTTTCTGCGAGCTTCTGGTTGACGGGGTCGCGGAACCAGGCGTGGACCGACCCGGCCACGGCCGGCCCGATCTCGTAGATCGAGTCGATCTCCTCGACCGAGGCCTCGCCGATGGCGCGCAGGCTCCGGAAGTGGCGCGCCAGCAACATCGCGGCCCGCTCGCCCACGAAACGGATCCCGAGGCCGAAGATGAGGCGACGCAGCTCGCGGGAGCGGCTTGCCGCGATCGCCTCGAGCAGGTTGCGCGCGCCCAGCGACTCGCCCGTCTTCGCCTTGGGCGCGAAGAGCGGCGCCAGGTCCTCGAACGTGAGCGCGTAGAGGTCGGCGAAGTCATGGACCAGCCCGCGCGCGAGGAGCTCGTGGACCACGACGTTGCCGAGCCCCTCGATGTCCAGAGCCTCGCGCCGGGCGAAGTGCTTGAGGCGTTCCTCGACCTGCGCGGGGCACGAGACGTTCGGGCAGCGCCTGTCCACCTCGCCCTCGGCGCGCACGGCCGCCGTGCCGCAGGCCGGACAGGTCTCGGGCGGGGTCCAAGCCGAAGCGCCCGGACCCCGCTTGTCCAGCACCACCTCGACCACCTTCGGGATCACCTCGCCGCCGCGCTCGATCCGCACGGTGTCACCGACGCGCACGTCCTTGCGCGCGATCTCCTCTTCGTTGTGGAGCGTCGCCCGGCTCACCGTGGTCCCGGAGAGGAAGACGGGCGCGAGGCTCGCGACCGGTGTCAAGCGTCCGGTGCGGCCCACGTACACCTCGATCGCCTGCACGACCGTCTCGGCCTGGACGGCCGGGTACTTGTAGGCGATCGCCCAGCGCGGGAACTTCGACGTATAGCCGAGCTCCTGCTGCAGCGCGAAGTCGTCGACCTTCACCACGACCCCGTCGATCTCGTACTCGAACGCGTCGCGCCTGTCGCGCCAGGCGTGCGCCACCTCCAGCACCTCGCCGATGCCGGCGCAGCGCCGCGACTCCGGGTTCGTGCGCAGGCCCCACGCGCGCATCCGCTCGAGCGCCTGCCACTGGCTCCTGAGCTCGGCGCCCCGCACGTGCGCCACGCTGTAGAGGAACACCCCGAGGCCGCGCTTCCCCACCACGCGCGCGTCGAGGCTCTTCATCGTGCCGGCGGCGGCGTTCCTGGGGTTCGCGAACGGCTCCTCCTCCGCTTCCTCGCGCTCGCGGTTGATCGCGGCGAAGCGCGAGCGCGGCAGGTAGACCTCGCCGCGCACCTCGAGCTCGGCGGGGACGTCCTGGCCGTCGAGCTCGAGCGGGATCGCGCGGATCGCGCGCGCGTTCGGCGTGACGTCGTCCCCGCGCACGCCGTCGCCGCGCGTCACCGCGCGCACCAGGCGCCCGCCCTCGTAGTGGAGCGCCACCGAGAGCCCGTCGATCTTGAGCTCGGCGGTGTACGCGATCTCGCGCCTGCCGACGCCGCGAAACACGCGCTCCTCGAACTCGTGCAGCTCCTCCTCGGAGTAGGTGTTGTCGAGGCTCAGCATCGGCACGCGGTGCGCGAAGCTCGTGAACTCGGACGAGGGCGTCTCGCCCACGCGCTGCGTCGGGCTCGTGGGCGTCACGAGCTCCGGGAACTCGGCCTCGAGCTCGCGCAGCTCGCGCTCGAGCGCGTCGTACTCCTGGTCGCCGATCTCGGGAAGGGCGAGCACGTAGTAGCGGTGCTCGTGGCGCCGGATCTCGTCGCGCAGCCGGGCCACCCGTTTCTCGGCTTCCCGGCGCGTGGTCATGCGCGGCGCACCAGGCCGGCCGAGGCTCAGTGGTCGCGGGCCAGGATGAAGCCCGGCAGGGCCTCGAGCGCCTCGCGGTACTCCGACGGCTCGAACGCGATCAAGCTGGCGCGCGCCTGGTCGGCGTAGCGCTCGGCCATCCCGCGCGCCTCGTCGAGCGCGCCGCAGTCGCGCGCGAGCCGCACCAGGTCGTCGCGCGTCACGCGCGCGAAGGCGCGGTCGTCGAGCACGGCCTTCACCTTGTCCTCGGCGACGCGCCCGCCGCGCTGCAGCAGGAAGATCATCGGCAGCGTGACCTTGCCCTCGCGCAGGTCGTTCGCCACCGGCTTGCCGAGCGTCTTCTCCTCGGCGGTGAAGTCCAGGAGGTCGTCCACCATCTGGAAGCACAAGCCCAGGTTGAGCCCGTAGGCCGCGAGCGCCGCCTCGCGCGCCTCGCCCACGTCGCCGAGGATCGCGCCGATCCGGGTGCAGGCGGCGAACAGGTCGGCCGTCTTGCGGCGGATCGTGTCGACGTGGTCGGAGGCGGTCACGCGCATGTTGCCGTTGCGCTCGATCTCGAGGATCTCGCCCTCGATCAGGCGCAGCGTCACGTCCGACAGCAGGCGCAGGATCCGCAGGTTGTCCTGCGACAGCGCCATGGCCATCGCCTTGGTGTAGAGGAAGTCGCCGAGCAGGACCGTGATGTCGTTGCCCCAGCGGCTGTTCACGCTGCGGCGGCCGCGGCGCGTGGTGGCCTCGTCGATGATGTCGTCGTGGAGCAGGCTCGCCGTGTGGATGAACTCGACGGTGGAGGCGAGTGTCACGGCGCGCTCGCCCCGGTACCCGCACAGCCGGCTCGCGAGCAAGAGCAGCGCCGGACGCACGCGCTTGCCGCCGCCTTCCTGCACGTACTGGCCGATCTCGCCGACGAGGCGCACGTCGGACCGCACCTGGGTCCGGAACACCTCCTCGACGCGGCCGAGGTCGTCCTCGACCAGGCGCACGATGTCCTTCAGGCCCAGGACGCTCGCTCGACCGAGGGGGTTCACCGCGGCCACGGCTACCGGTAGTTCGTGAACTGCATGTCGATGCCGAGATCGGTGCCCTTCAGCAGCCGGATCACCCCCTGCAGGTCGTCCCGGTTCTTGCCCGAGACCCGCAGCTGGTCGCCCTGGATCGCCGCCTGCACCTTGAGCTTCGCGCCCTTGATCACCTTGACGATCTCGCGGGCCTTCTCGCTTGGAATCCCCTTCTGCAGCGTGATGCGCTGGCGCACCGTCTGGCCGAGCGCCTGGTCCACGTTGCCCCAGGTGAGCGCCTTGAGCGGCACGCCGCGCTTCACGAGCCGCTCCTCGAGCACCTCGCGCACCGCCTTGAGCTTGTACTCGTCGGCCGACGCGAGCGCGATCTCCTCCCCCTGAAGCTCGATCGACGAGTTGCTGGCCTTCAGGTCGAAGCGGGTCTGGATCTCCTTGGTGGCCTGGGCGATCGCGTTCTTGACCTCCTGGAGGTTGACGCTGCTCACGATGTCGAACGAGCTGTCGGCCATCGATTTCGCTTCTCTTTACAGGGGCTAAGGGCCATCCGGGGGGCGACCGGCAGCTAAAGTGACGGATTCACGCCTGCATGTCAAACGCCGCTCTTGCAGAACGGGACGCCTGTAGTCGCGTCACGACGAGCGCCGGAAGAGCCGCGCGTAGTTGCGACGCGCCGCGGCCCCGATCGCCTGTTCGCTCGCCCCCCGAAGCGCCCCGAGCTTGCGCGCGACCTCGACCACGAACGCCGGTTCGTTGCGCTTCCCGCGGTGCGGCGGCGGCGCGAGGAAGGGCGCGTCCGTCTCCACCAGCAGCCGGTCCTCGGGCACGTCGCGCGCGACCTCCTGGATCACCTCGGCGCGCGGGAACGCCAGGATCCCCGAGAACGAGATGTAGAACCCGAGCGCCAGCGCGCGCCGCGCCAGCTCGTGCCCGCCCGTGAAGCAGTGGATCACCCCGCCGGTTTCCCGCGCGCTCTCCTCTTCCAGGATCGCGGCGGTTTCGCCGTCGGCCTCGCGCGTGTGAACGACGATCGGAAGGCCCACCTCACGCGCGAGCCGCACCTGGCGCCGGAACACCTCGCGCTGCGTCTCGCGCGGCGAGTAGTCGTAGTGGAAGTCGAGCCCGATCTCGCCGATCGCCACGATCCGGCCCTCGCGTGCGAGGCCGCCGATCTCGTCCCACGTGCTCTCGTCGGCCAGCCGGGCCTGGTGCGGGTGGACGCCCGCCGTGACCGGCAGCCCGTAGCTCTCGGCCACGCGCAGCGAGCGCGCGAGCGCCTCGCCCTCGTCCACTTCACCGACGACCAGCATCTCCGCGAGCCCGGCCGCGCGCGCCCGCGCAACCACCTCGTCGCGATCGGCGTCGAACTGCGGCATGTCGATGTGGCAGTGGGAGTCGACCAGCCAGCCTTCGGAGTTCCACATGGGTTCCGACAACCCTGCGCTAGCGATCGAGCGCCGAGCGGCGGGAGGCGGGCAGGAACCCCAGGCACACGTCGTTCAGGATCGTGGGCAGCCGCTTCGAAATGCGGCGCGTGCTCTCGCGATCGTAGAGAGCCATGAGGCCGAAGCGATATGTGCTCTCGTCGGGACTCGGCCCACCGAGCCGCCGAGCCACGAACCACCACTGCTGCATGGGCGTCCCGTCGTTCCCGATCTTGAAGCTGTGCCGGCTCAACTCCAGGACGACGTCGGCGTGGGCGATGCTCGGGACCACCACGCTGCCGCGATCGCGAACGTGAGCCCACGCCTCGACCTCGCGGAGGCTCTGCGGCGACACGCCCGCGGCCGTGCTCACCACTCGCACGCGGCAGGTGGGAAGTCCGTCCGCTTGAGCCATCGAGCCGCCCAGAAAAACCGCCGCCAGAACGCCGAGCTCGAACCTGCGCACGGCTGACCTCCCGGGACTCTTATTGTCCAACGAGACTCGGGAATCGTAGCGGCTATTTCGACGGGGTGTGCGTGCGCGCGGTCAGTTCGCGGGGATGGGCTCGCATTCGACGCACAGGGCGAACGCGGAGTACTCCACGGCCTCGAGCTCGTCGTCTGCCCTCCACTGCCGGATCGGGTTGCGGTCGCCGTCCATGACGCACTCGCAGTGCG
>DATBSL010000110.1:0-4867 GCA_036559805.1 Vicinamibacteria bacterium | reverse complement strand
CGGCTGCGTGTACCAGTACTCGGCGCGGTAGAGGTTCGGGTCGCGCGCCAGGACGTCGCGCAGCGTCGCCGCGTCGCCGTCCGCGGCGGCGCAGAACGCGTCCCAGATGTCGCGGCCGCGGCAGGACCACGGCCCGTGGGGAGCGTCGGATCGAAGCTCGTCGGGTTGGATCGTGCGCATGTGGGAGCCTAACGCGCGAGCAGGACCACAGAGTAGCCGACGGCCATCTCGCGGCCGGCGTTCCGGTACGAGTGGCGCTGGTCGCCGCGGAACACGAGCACGTCGCCTGGGCCCACGCTCCACTGCTCGCCCGCCACGGCGACGACGACCGAGCCGCGCTCGCAGGTGAAGTACTCACGCGTCCCGGGCATGTGCGGCACGCCGGGAATGCGGCCGCCCGGCGGCAGCTCCATGCGGTCGATCAGCACGCCGGGGATCGGGTCGGGCAGCAGCTGGCGGATGCTGCCGTCGCCCTGGCGGCGGACGCGCAGCGCGTCGCGCACGTGAAGCCGCCCGGTGGCGCGCGGCGCCGCCGTCAGCTCCTCGATCGGCACCTGCAGCGCGCTCGCCACCTTGTCGAGCACCGCGAGCGTCGGGTTGCCGGCGCCCGACTCGACGTGGCTCCAGGTGGCGCGGGGCAGCCGCGCGAGCCGGGCCAGCTGCTGCTGTGTGAGGCCGCGGGCCTCGCGCAGCTGGCGGACGTTCCGGCCGAGGCGGATCGGGAGCGAGTCGCCCACGGCAACACGATAGCCAGATGCCAATGGATTGGCAATCCCGTTGGAGTACTGGCAGCTGCGGCCGATGCTGCGGGTGGAGGTGGGCGGTGCAGCTATCGGGCAAGGCGGCGCTCGTGACGGGGGCGAGCCGCGGGCTGGGCGCCGCGCTCGCCGGGGAGCTCGCGCTTCGAGGGGCGCGCGTAATCGCCGTAGCGCGCGACGCGCGCCCGCTCGAAGGGGAGGTCGCGCGCATCCGCGGGCTCGGCGGGGAAGCGCACGCCCTCGCGGCGGATCAGGGCGACAAGGACGCGGTCTACCCTCTCGTCGGGGCGGCGACGGGGCTCGTGGGCCCGATCGACCTGCTGGTGCTGAACGCGAGCACGCTGGGCCCGATCCCGCTGCGCGAGCTCGTGGACACCGAGTGCGAGGACTTCGCCCGCGTGCTCGAGGTCAACCTGCTGGGCCCGTTCCGGCTGATCAAGGCGGTGGTCGGCTCGATGGTGCTGCGGGGGAGCGGGACGGTCGTCGGCATCAGCTCGGATGCCGCCGTGAACGGCTATCCCGGCTGGGGCGCCTACGGCGTCTCGAAGGCGGCGCTCGACCACCTGCTGCGCAGCTGGGCCGCGGAGCTCGCCGCGGGCGGCGTCCGCTTCCTGAGCGTCGATCCCGGCGAGATGGATACCCGCATGCACGCCGAGGCGATGCCGGATGCCGATCGCGGGGCGCTCGCGCGGCCGGAGGACGTCGCGCGCCGCATCGCATCCCTGCTGGAGGCGGATGCGTCGCCGCCGAGCGGCGCGAGGCTCGAGGCGACCGCCCTCGAGCCGGTCGCGTGAGCGCGCTCGCGCCTGCGGCGTGGCCGGTCGCGGAAGCGTCGCTCACGCGCCTGCTGCACGTCGATCCGACCCGCGGGACGTACCGCGACGCGCGCATCACGGACCTCGAGACGCTGCTCCGCCCCGGCGATCTGCTGGTCCTGAACGACGCGGGCACGCTGCCGGCCTCGCTCCCAGGCTGGTCGCGCCTGGGCCTGATCGAGGCGCGGCTCGCCGGCCCGCCGGGCGGCTCGGGCGAGTGGCCCGCGGTGCTGTTTGGCGCCGGAAGCTGGCGCGACCGCACCGAGGACCGCCGGCCCCCGCCCGAGCTCGGGACGGGCGAGCGGATCCAGCTCGAAGCGCCGGGGCCGGACCGTGGGCTCCAGGCCGAGATCGTCTCGGTATCGAGCGTCTCGCCACGCCTCGTCGGGCTTCGCTTCGACCGAGAAGGCTCGGCGCTCTGGTCGGCGCTCTACCGCATCGGACAACCGGTGCAGTACTCCTACCTCCGCGCAACGTTGCCGTTCTGGCACGCGCAGACCGCGTTCGCAGGCCGGCCGCTCGCCGCCGAGATGCCTTCGGCGGGACGCCCGCTGCGCGTTTCGCAGCTGCGCGGGCTGCGGGCTCGAGGCGTCGTGCTGGCCGTAGTCACGCACGCCGCAGGGCTGTCTTCGACCGGCGACCCCGCGCTCGACGCCGCGCTGCCGCTGCCGGAGCTGTCGCTGGTGCCGTCCGAGACCGTCGCGGCCGTGGAGCACGCGAAAGCGGCGGGCACTCGCGTCGTGGCCGGTGGGACGACGGTGGTGCGGGCCCTCGAAGGCGCGTGGCGGGACGGCGGCCTGCAGGCGGGCGCGGCGATCACCGCGCTGCGGATCGGTCCGGGCTTCGCGCCCCGCGTCGTCTCCGGCCTGCTGACGGGCCTGCACGCCCCGGGTGAGAGTCACTTCGAGCTGCTGCAGGCCTTCGCCCCGCGCAGCCTGCTCGAGGCCGCGCTCGACCACGCGGCGACTTCCGGTTACCGCGGCCACGAGTTCGGCGACCTGAGCCTGATCCTCAGCGAGGCTTTGCCTTGAGCTCGTCGTGGAGCGTGCCGATCAGCTCGCCGCTCCTGTCGGCGAAGTACTCCCAGAACATCACGCCGCCGAGCCCGTGGTCGCGGATGAGCCGTGCCTTGAGCCGGAGCGAGCGCGGGTCCTCGTAGCTCACGAAGAGCCTCCGCGCCGGATGCCACAGCCACGGCGCCTGCGCGGCGTCGTCCCAGAGTCGCAGCCAGCCGTCGCGTCCCGGCAGCGCGCGCAGTGTCTGGTAGTCGGTGTCGGCGAGCGCCGCCGTTCTCTTGCCGGGGGCGTGGAGCGGGCCGTACTCGCCCTCGACTTCCCAGGCGCGTCCGTAAAACGGCACGCCCAGGACGAGCTTGCCGGCTGGGACTCCCGCCGCGAGGAATTCGCGGACGGCGCGCTCCGCCGAGAGCGCGTCCGGGTCGTCCGTGCCCGCGCGGAGGGCGGCGTTGTGGCGCGTGCGCTCGGCGTCGCCCGGCACGCCGAAGTCGTAGGTCATCAGGTTGACGAAGTCCACGACGGCCTGGACCTTCGGCATCTCGGTCTTCGCAATGAAGTCGGGGAAGGCGCCCGCTGCGAACGTGAGCAGCAGGCGGCGCGTGCTGCCGGCCGCCGTGCGATCGAGCGCCGCGCGGAGCTCGGTCATCAGGGCCGTGAAGTTCTCGCGGTCCTCCGGCCGGTGCGGGTTGCCGTCGCCGGGCAGGCCGGGGTACTCCCAGTCCACGTCGACGCCGTCGAGGTCGTACCGGCGCACGTACGCGACTGCACTCTCGCAGAAGCGACGGCGCGCCTCCGGCGTGAGGGCCATCTCGGAGAAGCCCTTCGACCAGGTCCAGCCACCGACGGACACGAGGATCCGCAGCTGCGGGTTCACGAGCCGCAGGCCGGTCAGCACGTGCAGGTTGAAGGCGTCGTGCGTGAAGCCCTCGACGAGGCGCCCGTCCTTCACGTTCGCGAAGGCGTAGTTGATGTGCGTGAGCTTCGCGGCGTCGATCTCGGAAGGCGAAAGCTCGCGCTCCTGCGGGAAGACGTAGCCGATGATCGCGGGCCTGGACGCGGGAGCCTGGGCCGAGGCGGGGGAGCCCGCTGCCGCCAGGATCGCTGTGAACAGCAGTCGGCTCGCGCGCACACACAGGATCGACGTCGAGCCGCCGAAATTTCTCATGAGCTGCCTTTTTTTGGTGGTCGAGCCGCCGGATCTTCTCACGGCGGAAGGGGCCGAAACGAAGGGCGCGGTGGCCCCTTGACAGCGATGGTTTTATCTCTATCATGTCGGTAGACATGAAGGTATCCAGCCGCGGGCTGTACGCGCTGAAGGCGCTCACGCACCTCGCCGAGGCCTACGCGCGGGGTCTCGTGAAGATCCACGAGATCGCCGAGGAGGAGCAGATCCCCGAGAAGTTCCTGGAGGGGATCCTGGTGACGCTCAAGAACGCGCGCATCGTGGCGAGCCAGCGGGGCCGGGAGGGGGGATATCGGCTGCGCCGGCCTCCGGCGGAAGTCTTTCTCGGAGAGGTGGTTCGGATCGTGGACGGCCCGCTGGCGCCTTTCGGCGACGCCGTCGAGCTCGCCTACCGCGTGAAGACCGAGCCGCGCCACGCGGGCCTCTTCGACCTCTTCCTGGACGTGCGCAACGCGGCCGCGCGGATCCTCGACCACACGAGCCTCGCGGACCTCGTCGGGCGCAACCGGCGCCTGCTTGCCGCGCGCGCCCGCCCCGCCGCCCGGCCGAAGCGCTAGAACGCAGCAATGTCTATCAAGACTGTAGTCTCAGAGGGGTCGGAAGAGGAGACGAGCTGATGAGAACGGCGACCCTGGCGGCGGCCGCGACCCTGGCCCTGACCGCATCACCGCTTCGCGCGCAGGAGCCCGCCGAGAAGAAGCTCGCGCCCGCGAGCGCCGGCCCCGACGGCTTCGTGCTCCAGAACGAGAGCGGCGACTTTCGCCTGCAGCTGCGCGGATACGCGCAGTTCGACGGCCGTTTCTTTTCCGGCGACGAGGGCGCCCTGGCGGTGGACACGTTCCTGCTCCGCCGCGTGCGGCCGATCCTGCAGGGCTCGCTCGGCCGCTATTTCGACTTCAGCCTGATGCCCGATTTCGGCGGCGGCGTGGCGGTGCTGCAGGACGCCTACCTCGAGTTCAAGCCGTCGCCGAAGCTCAGGGTGCGCGTCGGCAAGTACAAGGCGCCGGTCGGCCTCGAACGGCTGCAGTCGGCGACGGCGACGAGCTTCGTCGAACGCGCGTTCCCGACGGCGCTCGTGCCCAATCGCGACGTGGG
>DATBSL010000109.1:0-8507 GCA_036559805.1 Vicinamibacteria bacterium | reverse complement strand
CTCGACAATCCGATCCAGAACTACGCGTGGGGCTCGCGCACCGCGATCGCCGAGCTCTTGGGCCGGCCCACGCCGTCGCCGGAGCCCGAGGCCGAGCTGTGGATCGGCGCGCACCCGAAGGCCCCCTCGCGCATCGCCGAGCCCAGGGGCAGGGGCACGCTCGACCGCGCGATCCAGGACGACCCGGTGGCGCTCCTGGGCTCGGAGGTCTGCGATCGCTTCGGCAACGAGCTGCCGTTCCTGTTCAAGGTGCTGGCGGCCGGCGAGCCGCTCTCGATCCAGGCCCACCCCAACCAGGAGCAGGCGCGCGGCGGCTGGGCGCGCGAGAACGCCGAGGGCATCCCCCTCGAAGCGGCGCGGCGCAACTATCGCGACGTGAACCACAAGCCCGAGCTGGTGTGCGCGCTCTCGGCGTTCACTGCGCTCAAGGGCTTCCGCCCGTTCGACGACGTCGCGAACGGCCTGCGCCCGATCGCGCGGCCCGAGCTCGGCGCCGAGACCGACCGGCTCGCGCGGGAGGCGACGCCGCAGGCGCTGCGCGCGCTCTTCGCACGCCTGATGACGCTCGAGACCGAGGAGCGCACGCCGCTGCTGAAGCGCGCCGCCGCCGAAGCCGCGCGCAAGCCCGGGGACGCGGCCTGGCGCTGGGTCAAGCGGCTGCTCGCCGCGCATCCCGACGACGTCTCGGTGCTCGCGCCGCTCTACTTGAACCTCGTGACGCTCGACCCGGGCGAGGGAATGTACCTCCCCGCGGGCGAGCTGCACGCGTACCTCGAGGGCACGGCGCTCGAGATCATGGCCAACTCCGACAACGTGCTGCGCGGCGGGCTCACGCCGAAGCACGTGGACGTGCAGGAGCTGATGGCGGTGCTGCTGTTCGACGCGCCGCCGCTCGAGGTGCTCGTGCCCGAGCCCGAGGCGGCGGGCGCCTCGAGCTTCAAGACGCCCGCCCGCGAGTTCGAGCTCGGGTTCGTGGAGCTCACGAAGTCCCGGCCGTTCACCTCTCCCGCCGGCCGCGGCGTCGAAATCCTGCTCCAGCTCGAAGGCGCCAGCCGGCTCGAGAGCCAGGGCTCGGTCGTCACGCTCAAGCGCGGCTGCAGCGTGCTCGTGCCGGCGGCCGTCCCGTCGTACGTGCTCCAGGGCGAAGGCCGCATCGCGCGCGCGCGCGTCCCCGCCTGATGCCGCTCGTCACGCCGCGGCGCATCCTGGCGGCGCGCGTGATCGCGATCGTGGTCGACCTCGCGCAGTTCGCGCTCTTGCCCGCGACGCTCACGCCGCTCAACAACGTGATCGACGTGGCGACGGGCCTGCTGCTGATCTGGCTCGTCGGCTGGCACTGGGCGTTCCTGCCGACGTTCCTCGCGGAGCTCGTGCCGTTCGTGGACCTCGTGCCGACCTGGACGCTCGCGGTGATGTTCGCGACGCGCGGCGCCGGCGATCCCCCGCTGCCCCAGCCCCCCGTACCCCCGAGCCAGCCCCTGCTTCCGCCGCCGTCGCGTTAACGCACGATCAGGCGCGCGAAGCCTCGGGCTCGTAGAGCAATCCGATCTGGTAGAGCCCCGCGGGCAGGTCGAGCGGCACGCTGCCGAGCCCGTCGAGCCGCAGCCGATAGTCGTCGCCGCCCGTCCCGGAGAGGTGCACGACGATGTCGCTCAGGATCGGGATGTCGGGAAGCTGCACCTGCAGGTACACCTGGTACTGGCCGTCCGAGCCTTCCTCCTCGAAGACGCGCAGCGGCCCGAACTCGTCGAGCCCCTGGATGTCGTCCGGGATCCGGATGTGCGGCGTCTCGTGGCCGAGCCGCTCGCGCAGGTACCCCTGCAGCGCGACCTCGACCTCCATCAGCCGGAACAGCGAACGCGCCACGCGGTTCTTGCGCAGGATCTGGAGCAGCGGGCCCGCGACCACGTCGCGCGCGAGCGTCCACTCGCCGGCGGCGATGAGCGTCGCGAGCTGGTCGAGGCTCTTGAACAGGAGGCCGCTCTCGACGGGTGCCAGGCGCACGCTCGAGACCTCGAGCAGGATCGTCTCGATGAGCGCCATCGTCGCCTTCGACTCGATCCGGTAGTCGCCCTCGCCCGCCTCCTCCCAGGCCATCTGCACGAGCGTCGGCACCAGCCGGAAGAAGGTCGCCTTCACCTCGCGCGCGGGCTCGGGCCGAAGCGTCGGCACGAGCGCCTGGAAGAAGACCACGAAGCTCTCGGTGGCCTGGGCCGCCTCGCGGCGCGGGCTGCGCCGGCACGACTCGACGAGCGCGCTGCAGCGCTCGCCGAGCACGGTGGGCGGCAGTTCGAGGAACGAGGCCTCGTTGAGCGGCGCGCCGCCCGGGACGACCGGGGCCAGGAACGCGGCGAGAGCCTCGAGGTAGCCGCGTGCGGTGTCGCTCGCGGCGACCCCGGACACCTTGAGCCCGGAGTCACTGACCAGCCCTTCGAGCTCCGAGAGGAACGCCGAGTCGAACGTATCCTCGCTGGGCGGATCCGGAATCGCGTGCCTCCTTCCGGCGCAGTGTATGCGCGGGGCGCCCGGCAGGGCAACGCAGGCCATAATCCTCGGCAATGAAGCGGCTCGCGCGCCACGGCCTGCGGCTGGTGCCGGCGCTCCTCTCGCTGGCCCTCCTGGCCTGGACGCTGCGCACCGCCGACCTCGAGCGCTCGCTCGCGCTCGTGCGCTCGCTGGGGCCGTGGCTGCCGCTGCTGCTGCTGCCGAACTTCGTCGCGGTGCTGGCCGAGACCCTCGGCTGGTGGCTCACGTTCGACCGCTTCGGACGGCGGCCGCGCTTCCGCTCGCTCGTGGAGGTCCGCGTCATCGGCGACGCGCTGATGCTCGGGCTGCCTTCGGGCGGTGTCCTCTCCGAGACGGTCCAGCCCTGGCTGCTGAAGCGCCGCTGCGGCGTCCCCACCGAGGACGGGATCGTCGCCACGGTCGCCCGCAAGTTCTTCGTAGTGGTGTCGCACGGCCTCTTCCTGGCCGCGGCGACGCTCCTGGCCTGGCCGCTCCTCGAGCGCGCCTCGCGCACCGCGATCGGCCGCGTCGGCCTGCCCATGCTCCTGCTCACGACCGCGCTCACGCTCGTCGCCGTCGCGCTGCTGCTCGTCACCGCCACGGCGATGGGACAGGTGGCCGATCGGCTGCACCGCGTGCTCGACCGCTACGTCGGGCGCTGGATGGGCGCGTGGCTCGAGCGCAACGCGCTGCGCTTCCAGCGCACCGACGACGCGCTCGCGCGCTTCTTCCGCAAGCCCGCGGGGCTCGTGCCCTCCGTCCTGCTCTACACGCTGGGCTGGCTGGTGCGCGCCCTCGAGACGCTGCTGTTTCTGCGGCTCGTCGGCGTCAGCGTCCCGCTCGCGGCGGCGATGGTGATCGAAACGGCGCTCATCCTGGTGCGCGCGCTGGCGGTGCCCGTGCCCGCGGGCATCGGGGTGCAGGACCTGGGCTACGTGCTGAGCCTCAAGGCGCTCTCCGTCCCCGATCCGACCACGGTCGGCGCCGCGTTCGTGCTGCTGAAGCGCGGCAAGGACGTGTTCTGGATCGCCGCGGGCTACGTGCTGCTGAGCCTCGGCCGCAGCAAGGGGGCTCCGCTCGTCGAACGCGCCGCGTGAGCTTGTCTCGGAATGGCCGTCGTGGTTCACTGGCTCGCGATGCGTCTCGTCACGCGCTCAGACCTCGACGGGCTCACCTGCGCGGTGCTGCTCACGCAGTGCGAGGCGATCGACCGCATCGAGCTCGTCCAGCCGCAGGACGTGAGCGACCGGCGCGTCCCGATCGGCCCGGCCGACGTGATCGCCAACCTGCCCTACCACCCGGCGTGCGGCATGTGGTTCGACAACCACCTGCTGACCGACGCGAAGTCGATGCCGCCCACCGGCTTCAAGGGCCGCTACGGCAAGGCCCCGAGCGCGGCGCGCCTGGTCTACGAGCACTACGTCACGCAGAAGCCGGCGCTCGCGCGGCACGAGGCGCTCGTCGCCGAGACCGACCGCCTCGATTCCGCCCAGCTCACGCTCGACGACGTCGTCTCGCCCGAGGGCTACATGCTGATCGGCCTGACGCTCGACGCGCGCTCCGGGCTCGGCCGCGTGCGCGAGTACTTCGACGAGCTGCTGCCGGCGGTGCGCGACCGCCCGCTCGACGAGGTGCTGGCGCTGGCTTCGGTCCGCGAGCGCGCTCAGCGCCTGCGCGAGCAGGACCAGGCCTTCAAGGACGCGGCCCGCGCCCGCTCGCGCCTCGACGGCAGCGTGGTGGTGACGGACTTCCGCGACCTCGACCCGATCCCGGCCGGCAACCGCTTCCTGGTCTTCACGCTCTTCCCGGAGGCGAGCGCCGCCGTGCGGGTGCAGTGGGGCCCCGAGCGCGAGCGGATCGCCGTGTCGGCCGGCCGCTCGATCCTGAACAAGAGCTCGCGCGCGAACATCGGCGTGCTGATGTCGCTCTTCGGCGGCGGCGGCCACGTGGGCGCGGGGGCGTGCCTGCTCCAACCCGCGACCGCCGACGCGCAGATCGCCGAGATCGTGGGCTCGCTCAAGCGGAATGGATGAGTGCTTTGTCGGGGCGAACCTGCCCTGGCTCGACTACGGGCTCGACTTCGGGACGAGCGCCTGGCGGCCCGAGGGCGGCCTCGCGGTGCCCGGCCGGCGCGAGCGGCTGCGGCGTGAGCTCGGCCGGCTGGCAGAGTCGGGGGCGCGGCTCGTGCGGCTGTGGCTGCTCGGCGACGGCCGCTCGGGCTTGAAGCTCGATTCCTCCGGCCGGCTCGACGGGCTCGACGAGCGCTTCCTGCCCGACCTCGACGCGGCGCTCGACGCGCTGCGCGAGGCCGGCCTGCGCGCGATGCTCGTGCTCATGGATTTCCTCTGGTTCGCGCCGGCGCGCCACGAGGCCGGCGTGCAGCTGTTCGGCCGGCGCGAGCTCGTGCGCGACGCGGACCGGCGCGAGCGGCTCTTCGAGCGGGTGTTCGCACGGATCGCCGAGCGCTGCGCCCAGGCGCCGGAGGTCGCCTGCGTCGACCTGATGAACGAGCCCGAGTGGGCGACGCTCGGCACGGGCACGCTCGACCCGCGGCGTGCGATCTCGCGCCGCGAGATGCGGAGCTTCCTGGCCGGCCTCGCCGGCGTCTTCAAGGCGCGCGCGCCCCAGCCCGTCTGCGTGGGCCTCGCGAGCGTCCGCTGGCGCTCGCTCCTCGACGGCGTGGGCGTCGACTTCGAGCAGCACCACTGGTACGAGAGCCTCGACAGCCTGGCAGTGCTCGCGCGACCGGTCGCGCCGTCCGTGCCGGGTGGACGGGCGCCGCTGCTCGGCGAGTTCCCGACTCGTGGCGCGTCGCTTCCGCCCGAGCGCCTGTTCGAGATCGCCGAAGAGGCCGGCTACTCGGGTGCCCTCGCGTGGTCGGCGCTCGCTACGGACGCGGCATCGGACGGTGCTTCGTGCCTGGCCGCCCTGCGCCAGGCGACCGGCGGGCGGGCCGCCGGCAGTCCCGCCTGACGATGCCGGTCTACCGCCTCGACGACCGGCTGGTCTTCCCCCCGCCCGAGAAGGGCCCGAGCCGCGGCCCGATCGCGGTCGGCGGCGACCTGCGCCCCGCGCGCCTGCTGCTCGCCTACTCGATGGGCATCTTCCCGTGGCAGGGCGAGCCGCTGCACTGGCACTCGCCCGACCCGCGCATGGTGCTGCTGACCGACCAGCTGCACGTCACGCGCAGCCTGCGCCGCGTGCAGAAGAAGGAACCCTACCGCCTGACGCTCGACACGGCCTTCACCGACGTGATGACGGAGTGCGCGGCGACACCGCGGCCCGGCCAGGAGGGCACCTGGATCACACCGGCGATGGTCGACGCCTACGCCGAGCTCCACCGCCGCGGCGTCGCCCACTCCGTCGAGGCCTGGCTCGGCGAAAGGCTCGTGGGCGGGCTCTACGGCGTCTCGCTCGGCGCGTGCTTCTTCGGCGAGTCGATGTTCGCGCACGAGCCCGACGCCTCGAAGCTCGCGTTCGTCGCCCTCGTCGAGCAGCTCGAGCAGTGGAACATCCCGATGGTCGACTGCCAGGTCCACACGCCGCACCTCGAGCATTTCGGCGCCCGCGAGTGGCCGCGGGAGGACTTCCTGTCCGCGCTCAAGGCCGCGCTCGACCGGCCGACGCGGCTCGGGCCGTGGCGGTTCGGGGACGAGTAGATCTACTCCCAGCGCCTGCGCAGACTGGCCAGCACCGCCGCGAAGTCCTCCGGGATCGGGCTCTCGATCACGAGCGGCTCGCCCGTCGTCGGGTGCGGCAGCGCGAGGCGGCGCGCGTGCAGCATGAGGCGCGGCACGTTCAATCCCGACGGACCTGCCCAGCGGCTGTAGACGCGGTCGCCCAGGATCGGCACGCCCGCGTGCGCCAGGTGCGCGCGCACCTGGTGGCGGCGGCCCGTTAGCGGCCGCGCCTCGACGAGCAGCGCCTCCTCGAGCACCTCGCGCACGACCACGTCGGTCACGGCCGGCTTCGCGTCGCGGCCGCCGACGCGCACGCCTTCAGAGCCGGGCCCGGCGGCGTCGAGCGGCGCCTCGACCCGGTAGTAGCTGCGGGGCTGCCGGGTCGGGCGCGCGGTGATCGCGAGATAGGTCTTCTCCGCGCGGCGGCCGGCGAACGCTCGGGCGAGGCCCGCGTTCGCGGCGGCGTCGACGCCGAACAGCACGACGCCTGATGTGTCCCGGTCGAGGCGCTGGTGGACCGCCGGCACGGCGTCGCTGCCCCGTTCGCGAAGGAAGCCCTCGACGTGGCCGGCCAGGCTCGGGCGCGAGGGGTCGGCCGTCGCGTGCGTCGGCAGGCCGGGCGGCTTGTCCACGGCGAGCACGAAGCCGTCGTCGTACAGCACGCGCTCCGGCGTGAGGACGAAGGGGCGGTCGAGCGCGCGCGCCCGGCTGCGGAGCCGCTCGGGCACGACGTCGGCCGCGACGTGCTCGCCGCGCCGGAGCACGCGGCCCGGAGCCCGCGCGGTCTGCCCGTCGACGCGGGCGGCGCCTGCGCTCACGAGCGCCCGCACGCGCGCCATCGGGACGGGCTCGCCGAGCATCTCGCCGAGCCACCCCTGCAGCGCGTCGACGAGCCGGGCGCCGGTCTCGACCTCCGCGACCCGCCGTTCGAGCAGCCGTGCCGGCATCGCGACGCCGCGGTCGGCCTCGTCGACCTCTCGCCGCCTCACTGCGGGGCGCTCGGCTGCAACGGTCGCTTCGCGTCCGGGACGAGCTGGTGGAACAGGCTCGACTCGCGGCGGAAGAAGCCTTCGGTGTGGAACGACTCGGCCAGCTTCAGGTGCGTGTAGTCGAGATGGTGCCCGATCTCGTGGAGCAGCGTGCGCAGGAAGGTCCGGAAGGCAACCACGCGCGAAAGGCGGGCCGTGCGCATCCAGACGCGGATGCGGGGCGGCCGGCCCGGATGGTTCGTGTAGAGGCCGTGCAGCTCGCTCTCCCGCAGCGTCGGCCGCACCGCCAGCACCTCCACACGCACGGGCGGAGCGTCCAGCATCACCAGCAGGCCCTGCGTCAGGCGCGTGGCTGCGGCCGCCAAGGCCGAGCGATCGTCCTGAGCCAGCGCCTCCCGGACGACCTGGACGAACGGCATCAGCGCTTCGGCGTGGGGCAGGACGATCGTGACGATCTCGTCGCTGCGCCGATAGGTGGCCTTGTCGCGCGCGGAAAGGCGTTCGTAGTAGGCGAAGGGCATCGCGCGGGCGCCGGGCGAGTGTAACTCCAATGAAACCGACACACGGCCAGGTCCGCTGGCTGTTCGTACGCGCGCTGGCGCTCGTCTACCTCTGCGCGTTCCTGTCGCTGGCCGTTCAGGTGGATGGCCTGATCGGCTCGCGCGGCATCTTGCCCGCGCAGGAGCTGCTGGGCTACGTGCGCGAGCGGACCGGGATCGAGCGCTACTGGCTGCTTCCCACGCTTTTCTGGCTCGACGCAAGCGACGGCGCGCTGCTGCTGGCGTGCGGCGGCGGCGCCGCGCTTTCGCTCGCGCTGCTGGCGGGCCTGGTCCCGGTGCCGGTGCTGGCGCTGCTGTGGGCGCTCACCCTTTCGCTCGCCGGCGTCGGCCAGGTCTTCCTCGGCTACCAGTGGGACGCCCTGCTGCTCGAGACCGGACTGCTCGCCGTTTTCTTCGCGCCGGGCGGCCTGCGTCCGGGAGTGGCCGGCGAGCCGCCGCGGCTCCCGCTCTGGCTGCTGCGCTGGCTGTTGTTCCGGCTGATGTTCGGGTCGGGCCTCGTGAAGCTGGCCAGCGGCGACCCGACCTGGCGCAGCTTCAGCGCGCTCGACTATCACTACTGGACCCAGCCCCTGCCCACCTGGCTGGGCTGGTACGCGCACCAGCTCCCCTCGTGGTTCCAGCACGCCTCGGTCGCCGCGATGTTCGGCATCGAGCTCCTGGCGCCCTGGCTCGTGTTCGCCGGACGCCGGGCCCGCCTGGTCGCCTTCTTCCCCCTGGCCGGCCTGCAGCTCCTGATCGCGGCCACCGGCAACTACGCGTTCTTCAACCTGTTG
>DATBSL010000108.1:0-2371 GCA_036559805.1 Vicinamibacteria bacterium | reverse complement strand
CGGTGAGGCTCGGTCCCGAGGAGATCGACCTTTCGGTCCTGGCGCGCGGCGGCACCGACCGCCCAGTGGTCGGGCTCGTCAACCGCCTGCTGGTCGAGGCCTACAGGCGCGGGGCTTCCGACATCCACATCGAGCCCTGTGAGCGGGAGGTCGCCGTGCGCTTCCGCGTCGACGGGCTGCTCTCCGACTTCGGCAGCCTGCCGCTTCGCGTCCGCGAAAGCGTCAGCACGCGCGTCAAGATCCTGGCGGGCCTCGACATCGCCGAGCGGCGGCTGCCGCAGGGCGGCCGGATCCGGATCCGCATCCGCCAGCACGACAAGGCGCGGGACCTGGACTTCCGCGTCTCGTGCCTCCCGACAGTCTGGGGCGAGAAGATCGCGCTGCGCCTCCTGGATCAGGCCCGGGTGATGCTGGACCTGATCGAGCTGGGCTTCGAGCCGGCGTCGCTCGAACGCTTCGCGGCCGCGATCGCGCGGCCGTACGGCATCGTGCTCGTCACCGGCCCGACGGGGTCCGGCAAGACGAACACGCTCTACTCGGCGCTCGCGTCGCTGAACCGGCGCGACACCCACATCGTGACCGCCGAGGACCCGGTCGAGCTGAACCTGCGCGGCGTCAACCAGGTGCAGATCCGCGATTCGGTCGGCCTCAGCTTCGCGGTGGCGCTGCGCGAGCTGCTGCGGCAGGACCCGGACGTGATCATGGTGGGGGAGATCCGCGACTACGAGACGGCCGAGATCGCGGTGAAGGCCGCGCTCACCGGGCACCTCGTGCTCTCGACGCTCCACACCAACGACGCACCGTCCACCATCGCGCGTCTCGTGAACATGGGCATCGAGCCGTTCCTGGTGGGGACCGCGGTCCAGCTCGTCCAGGCGCAGCGCCTCGTGCGCCGCATCTGCCCCGGGTGCAAGCAGGACGCCACGGACGAGATCCCCGAGCGGACGCTGATCGGGGCCGGCTTCGGCCGGGAGGAGCTCGCCTCTCTCGAGGTGTGCCGTGGGCGCGGGTGCCCGGCGTGCGGCGGCAGCGGCTACAAGGGCAGGGTCGGGCTCTACGAGACGCTCGAGCTCAGCGAGCGGATCCGCGATCTCGTGATGATCGGCGCCACCCCGATCGAGATCCGGAAGGCCGCCATCGCGGAGGGGATGCTGACACTTCGCATGAGCGGTCTCGAGAAAGTGCGAAAGGGGATCACCACCCTGGAGGAGGTGCTGCGGGAGACGGTCAGCTGATATCTTCCCTGGGCGACGCCATGAGCAAGCCACTCGACTCGCGGGCGACCGAGGCTGCGGGTGCCGCGGCGCCGCGGCTGCCGTGGCGGGCGGCCGAGGTCGTGGACGTGGTCCACGAAACGCCGCGCGTGGTGTCGCTCGCGCTGCGCATCCCGGGTTGGCCGGGCCACCTCGCGGGACAGCACGTGGACGTGCGGCTGACCGGCGAGGACGGCTACCAGGCCCAGCGGCTCTACTCGATCGCGTCGGCGCCCGAGGCACCGCTCGTCTGGCTGACGGTCGAGCGGATCGAGGACGGCGAGGTGTCGCCGTACTTCGTCGGCGAGGTGCGGGCGGGCGACCGGTTCGAAGTGCGCGGGCCGATCGGGGGGCACTTCGTCTGGACGGCGGATCTCGAGGGTTCTCTCTTCCTGATCGGCGGCGGGTCGGGTGTCGTGCCGCTCATGTCGATGCTGCGGCATCGGGCGGCTGCCGCGAGCCGCGTGCCGGCCGTGCTCGTCTACTCGTCGCGGAGCTTCGAGGAGATCATCTACCGCGACGAGCTGGTGCGCCTCGCCGCGGCGGGCGACGGGCTGCGCGTCGTTCAGACGCTCACGCGCTCGCAGCCGCCGGCGTGGACGGGGCTTTCGCGGCGGATCGATCGGGCGATGCTGGCCGACGTGGGGATCCCGCCCGCGTCTCGTCCCCACGTCTTCATCTGCGGGCCGACGGGGCTCGTGGAGTCGGCTGGGCAGCTCTTGATCGAGCTCGGCCACGACGCGGACCGGATCAAGACCGAGCGCTTCGGGCCGAGCGCGTGACCCCTCAGTCGAAGGGCTCGCTCTGGGGGACCTTCCTGACGCTGCTCGCCGTCGGCGTGATGGGCGCCTTCATCTACGACACGGTCCGGCGCGACAACGAGCAGGCGCGGCAGCAGCACCAGGCGGACCTCGCCGCGCAGGCGGCGCGCGGGGCCGTGCTGGCGCGCGGCGACTTCGCGGAGATGCTGGCGCTCTGCCGCGAGGGGTGGAAGGGAGTGAGCTTTCACGGCGACCCGGTGGCGCTCGCCTGGACGCGGCAGGGGGTCGACGCCTACTTCCTGCAAGGCACCGACGCGACGTCGCTGCGGCAGGTGCGCTGCGACGCGCAGGGAGTGA
>DATBSL010000107.1:0-32355 GCA_036559805.1 Vicinamibacteria bacterium | reverse complement strand
AGCTGCGACTCGATCAGCTTGCCGAGCCCGAAGCCGCCCGGGAGGCCGATGGCGACGCCGATCGCGGCGAGGACCGCCACCTCCTTCAGGACGAGCATCAGCACGCTCCGGCTGTCGGCGCCGAGCGCCACGCGCAAGCCGATCTCGCGGGTGCGCTGGGAGACGGCGTAGCTCATGACGCCGTAGAGGCCGATCGCGGCGAGGACCGTGGCGAGCAGGCCAAAGGCCCCCGACAGCGCCGCGACCATGCGCTCGACGAAGAGCGACTCTCCGATCTGCGCCCTCATGGTCTTGAGCTGCGAGAGCGGCAGCGTGGGATCGACGCGGGCGACCGCGGCGCGCAGCTGCGCGCCGAAGCTGTCCGCGTCCACGCTCGAGCGAACGTAGTAGGTGAGCGAGCCGATGCTCTCCTCCTGCATGTAGGGCATGTAGACGAAGCGGCGCGGCTCCTCGCGCAGCGAGGCGGCCTTGCCGTCGCGCACCAGGCCCACGATCTCGATCGGGTAGCCCTCGCCACGCCGGCCCAGGCCCATGCGCCGGCCGATCGGGTTTTCGTCCTTGAAGTAGTACTTCGCGAAGACCTCGTTGACTACCGCCACCTGCGGAGCTTTCAGCACGTCGGCCTCGGCCAGCTCGCGGCCCGCCACGAGCGGCAGCCCGAGCGTCTCGAAGAACCCGGGCGCCACGTAGTTGAAGTTGGGGTTCATGTCCTCCCCCTCCTTCGACGTGTAGCCGTCGACGCGCACCGTGCTCGACGAGTTGCTGTTGCTCATCAGCGTGACCGCCGCCGCCGAGGCGGACGCGACGCCTGGCTCCGCAGTGAGCTCGTCCTGAATCCGGCGCAGCGTGGCGAGCCGCTGCGTGAAGTCCTGGCCGCTGCGCGCCGGGTCGACGTCGAACGCGTAAAGGCGGTCGGGCTTGAAGCCGGGGTCGAGCGAGCGCAGGTTCATCAGGCTGCGCGTGAAGAGGCCGGCGCCGACCAGCAGCAGCAGCGACAAAGCCACCTGTGCCACCACCAGCCCCTTGCGCAGCCGGTAGCCGCCGCCGCCGACAACGGCCGCGGCCTCGCTCTTGAGGGCCGGCGTGAGGTCGGCCTGGCTCGCGCGGATCGCGGGCACGATGCCGAAGCCCATGCCGGTGACAACCGCGAGCAGGAGCGTGAACAGGCCCACGCGCGCGTCGGGCGTCGCGCTGAGCGTTCGCACCGCGTCGGTGTACGGCAGCGCACGGATCAGCGCCTCCCCCACCCAGTACGCGAGCTGGAGGCCGACGAGCCCGCCCGCGACCGAGAGCAGCACGCTCTCCACGAGGTGGAGCCGGACGAGCCGCCCGCGGCCCGCGCCGAGCGCCAGGCGCACCGCGGTCTCCTTCTGGCGCGACGAGGCGCGCGTCAGCAGCAGGCTCGCCACGTTGGCGCACGCGATCAGCAGCACCAGGCCGACCATCCCCATGAGCACGAGCAGCGGCGTGCCCGACTCGTCGCGCAGGCCCGAGGTGCCGCGTCCGCCCGGCAGCAGCGTGAGCGTCTTCTTGAAGAAGCGCGTCTTGAACGTCTCCGATCCCCCCTTGATGTGCGCCCAGTCCTCCTGCAGCAGCTGCGCGTACGCGACGTTCACCGAGGCCTGCGCCTCGGCCTGCGACACGCCGTCCTTCAGCCGGGCCATCGACGTGAGCCAGCGCGAGCGCCAGTCGCCCAGGCGCTTGCCCCAGGTGGGCTGAAGCTCCTGCTGCATCGCGAGCGGCGCATAGACGTCGACGGCCGAGCCCACCTCGATGCCGTGGAATCCCCTGGGCGCCACGCCGACGATCGTCATCGGGTGGTTGTTGACGTTGACGATGCGGCCGACGACCGACGGGTCGCCGCCGAAGCGCCGCTCGAAGAAGGCGTGCCCGATCACCACCACGGGGTGGCCGGACGGATCGCGGTCGTCCTCGGGCGTGAACAAGCGGCCGTGCGCGGGGCGCAGGCCGAGCAGCTGGAAGAAGCCGCCGGACACCAGGTCTCCGTTGGCTCGCTCCGTCGCGCCGTCCACCGTGAGGTGTACCGAGGCCGGGGAGTGAGCCAGGGCACCCGAAAACGCCGGCGTCCGATCGCGCAGCCCCTCGAACATCGGGTGCGACATCGGCATCACGGTGTCGCTGTTCACCTCGGACCAACCGGAGAATGGGCCCGGGGCGTGGAGCACCACCAGCCGGTCCGGCCGCTCGACGGGCAGCGCGCGCAGCATCACCTGGTCGATCAGGGTGAAAATCGCGGTATTGGCGCCGCTGCCGAGGGCGAGCGTGAGGACCACGATCGCCGCGAAGGCCGGGTTCTTCCAGAACACGCGCAGCGCGACTTTCAGGTCCTGGCCGAGTCCGTTCATTCCGTTCTCCCCGTGAAGCGCAGCCGAGCGGCGCTCTGTTCGCCAACCAAGGTACTTGGCGAGAGGCGTGCCAGCCCGTCGCACAGCCCTGGTGCGAGAGCGCTCAATCACTTGGAGGCAGCCCTCGGCGCTGGCTCGTTCGATTGCGGACGCCGTCGTCCCGCAATCGAAACGCGCAGGCGCAAATAGATGTTGCCGGTTTTCGTGTACGCACCTAGATTGCGAACGAGACGCGGCACGGGGCGCCCTCCGCCCTTACCAGTGCCGGCCTTAGGGGGTACACGCCATGCGAACGAATACCGGCCGCAGGTGTCTCTTGCCGATGGTGGCGGTGGTGGCGATGCTGGGAGCGGGCCCGGCGCCGGCCTGGACCGGAAGCGGGCACGGTCACGGCCACGGGAGACCGCCCCGGGCCGACCGCGACGTGCTGCGCGCCTTCGACGCCCTGCTCGAGCGGATCGAGGACGCGCGGAAGCGCGAGCTGAGCCGTTCCCTGAAGCACGTGCTCCACGCGAAGGTGGCGAGCGCCCGGCACGCTTACAAGGACAAGAGGATCTGCACGGCGGCTCGACGTCTGGACAAGTTCCTCGACAAGACGCAGGCGGTCCGCGACGGGCGGCGGGTCGCGATCGCGGAAGAGCTGTACGCGAGCGGCCGCGACGTCCGCAGCCTCGTGATCGAGAAGGCCAAGCCCGAGAGCTCGTGCGCGGACCCGTCGATCGGGAGGCCGCCGGAGGTGGAGGTGCTGGCGCAGGACAACCAGGTCTTTCGCGCGCGGGTGCGCTTCGGCGCGCTCGACCTCGCGCCGGCACGGGCGGGCGACGAGACCTGGACCCAGCTGGGCCTTCCCGGGATCGACAACGTGGCCGGGCCGGCCGGCCAGCCGGCGCTGCCGTCCTGGCAGGCGCTCATCGGCATCCCGCAGGGCTCGGAGCTGCGGGTGCCCGCGGTGCAGACGGTGCTGCGCGAGCGCATAGCCGTCAACGTCTACCCGTTCCAGCTCCAGGCCGCGGACCAGGGGCGCGATCCCCGCTTCGACGACGAGCCCTTCCCGCCCAGGGAAACCTTCATGGACCCGCCGTTCCAGAAGGACGCGACGGTCTACGAGACGAACGCCTTTCTGCCTCCCAACCCGTGCGCCGTCCGCCTGCTCGGCCAGGCGCGCGACCTGCGGATCGCGCAGGTCCAGTGCAACGCGGGGCGCTACAACCCCGTGAGCGACACGCTCGAGCTCTACGACTCGATCGACTTCGAGGTGCGATTCGAGGGCGGCACCGGCGCCTTCATCACGAACCAGACCGTGAGCCCCTTCGAGGCGGCGTCGAGCGGCGTCGCCGCCCTCGTCCTGAACGAGTCGGCCGTCAGGCGCTTCTTCGACGTGATCGACCTTTCCGTGCTGCCGTGCCTCGGCGAGGAGCTGCTGATCCTCACCCACCCGAGCTTCCGGGCCGCAGCCGACACGCTCGCGACGTGGAAGACGTCGAAGGGGATCGCCACGACCGTGCGCGACGTCGGCGCCGGGACGGCCTTCACCACCGGCGCCCAGATCGACGCGCTGATCCAGAGCCGCTACGACACCTGCAAGGTGCGCCCGTCGTACGTGCTGCTGCTCGGCGACTCCGAGTTCGTGCCGCCGTCGCGGACCGACTGGGACAGCACGATGCCGGACACCTGCAGCAGCTGCGGCGACGCGACCACGGGCTCCGACTGGGGCTACGCGGTCTACCCGCATTTCCTCTTCGACATCTTTGCCGACTTCGGCGTGGGGCGGATCCCGGTGGACACCCTGACCGAGGCCCAGCGCGTGGTGGACAAGATCGTCGGCTACGAGCAGACCCCGCCGTTCCTGGGCTTGCTCGGGGGCGGCCCGTTCTACACGTCCGCAACGCACGCGTCCTACTTCCAGTGCTGCCGCACCGACGTGATGCAGGCGGGCACCGACATGCGCTCGTTCGCGGAGACGTCCGAGCTCTTGCGCAACGTGCTGCTGGGCCGCTCGTACGCGGTCGACCGCATCTACGACACGAACACGGACTACCAGGACAATTTCGTGGCAGACACCACGCCGCGCCGCTTCTTCAACGGCACGCTGCTGCCCGCCGGCATCAACCCGGCGAGCGGGTTCGGCTGGGACGGCGACACGAACGACGTGATCGCTTCCTTCAACGCCGGCCGCTTCCTCGTGTTCCACCGCGACCACGGCGGCAACACCAGCTGGGGCGACCCGGCCTTCAGCACCGGCAACTTCGCGAGCCTCACCAACGGCGCGCGGCTGCCGGTCGTCTACAGCGTCAACTGCGCGAGCGGCAACTGGGACCGCGAGACCGACGGCAGCGGCACCACCGAGTCGTTCATGGAGCAGCTGCTGCTGCTCGCGGGCGGCGGGATGGTGGGCGGCCTCGGCGACAACCGCAACAGCCCCACCTGGGCCAACAGCGCCCTCTCGCGCGGCTTCTTCGACGCGACCTGGCCGGAGGTCGCGCCCGGCTTCGGCAGCGGCGCCTCGCAGCGGCGGCTCGGCGACATCCTGAACCACGGCAAGCTGTACCTGCTGTCGCAGCTCGGCGTCGCCCAGACCGCGGGCGAGATCGTCCTCGACGGCGTCCTCGGCCAGTGGATCATGTGGCACGCGTTCGGCGACCCGACGCTCGAGATGTGGACGCGCAACCCGCACCGCATCACTCTCGACACCAACGTGATCGCGGCCGTGCAGCAGGACCGCATCCAGGCCCGCTACGGCGTCGAAGGCGCCGAGCTCACCGCGCTGCAGCTCATCGGCGGCGAGCCGGTGCCGGTGGGACGCGCCGTCGTGAAGGGCGGCACCGCGGAGATCCTGTACTTCACGCAGCCGAGCTTCCGCCTGCCGATCCTGCTCTCCGCGAGCCTCGAGAACGCGGTGAGCGTGCCGCTGCAGCAGCAGGGACCGCCCCCGATTCAGTGAGACGAGCGTGGGCCGGCGGCCGCGGCCGCCGGCCCCCGGCTACTCGTTGCGCAGGGCCCGCATGGGCTCGACCCTGGCGGCCGTCAACGCGGGCACCAGGTTTGCGGCCGCCGCCACGGCCAGGAGCACGCTCGCTGCCACGGCGTAGGCCAGCGGGTCGAGAGCGCTGACGCCGTAGAGCAGGGCGCTGAAGACGCTCCCCACGAGCGCGGCGAGCAGGGCCCCGACGCCGACCCCGACCAGGGCGAGCCGGGAGCCCTGTCCCAGCACGAGCCGCAGCACGTCCGCCCGCTGCGCCCCGAGGGCCATGCGCACACCCATCTCGCGCGTCCTGAGCGTGACCGAGTACGAGATCACCCCGTAGAGGCCGACCGCGGCCAAGAGCAGCGCGAGCGACCCGAACGCCGCGAGCAGCACGGCACCGATGCGCGTGGGGGCGAGCGTCGTGGCCGCGACCTCGGCCGCGGGAGCGTCTTCCGTAAACACGACGTCGGGCTCGAGCTTCAGCACTGCCGTGCGCAGCGAGGGCAAGGCCGCCTTCGACGGCGCGTGCGTACGCACGAGCAGCGCCACGCGAGTCGAGCGCGTCGCGGGCAGGTGCATGTAGGGCGTCGCCTGCTCCCCGACCGAGCGCACCTTGTGGTCGCGAGCGACGCCCACGATCTCGTGCGGCGGCTGGCCGAAGCCCGACGTGTGGACGAGCTGGCCGAGCGCGCTCCGCCCTGGCCAGTAGCGCTTTGCGAACGCCTGGTTGACGATCACGACCTTCTTCGAGCTCAGGACGTCGTCGTCCGTGAAGGAGCGACCCTCGAGGATCGGCACGCCTATCGTCGTGAAGTAGTCGGGACCCACCGAGACCGCGTCGATCGGCGTGGGCTCTTCGTCCGCCTGGTGCCGGCCCTGGATGCGAATGCCCTCCATGTTGATGTCGGGGGCGAGCGGCGGGCGCGAGGCGAGCGCCACCGCGGCGACGCCGGGCAGCGCCGCGAGCTCGGCGACCACGCGCTTGCGGAAGGCGAGCGCACGCTCCTCGTCGTAGCCGTTCATCTGCAGGTTGAACTGGAGCGACGACAACGGCGTCGGATCGAAGCCGAGGTCGGTGCCGCGCGCGGCCAGGAGACCCCTCGTCAGCAGCGCTCCCGCCACGAGCAGCACCAGCGACAGCGCGAGCTGGGCCACGACGAGCGCGTCGCTCAGCGTGACACGGCGTCGCAGCGGACCCTCGCCCGTCGCGGAGGCCTTCAGCGAGGGGACGAGCGACGGGCGCGACGCAGTCCACGCGGGCAGGATCCCGAAGAGCGCCGTCGTGGCCAGCGACACGAGGGCCGCGAACGCGAGCACCGTGCCGTCCACGCGAAGGTCGAAGTGGAGCGGCAAGGGCAGCGCGTCCGCGGGAAGCCCGGCCAAGAGCCGGGTCGCCCCGAGCGCCACCAGGATCCCCAGGGCTCCCCCGGACACCGCCAGCACCAGGCTCTCGCTCGACAGCTGACGCACGAGCCTGGCGCGGCTCGCGCCGACCGCAGCCCGCAGCGCGAGCTCGCGCGTCCGCGACGCGCCACGGGCGAGCTGCATGTTCGCGACGTTTGCGCAGGCAATCACGAGGACGAGGCCCACCGCGGTGAGCAGCACGGCGCTCGCGCCTTTCACGTAGCCGTCGAGCATCGGATGGAAGCGGATGCCTGCTGCGGGCATCACCGTGCCCTTCGTCCGGTCGTTCGTCGCCGGGTACTCCGTGCGGAGGCGGGCGAAGACCGTCTCCACCTGCGCCTGCGCCTCCTCGACGCTACGCCCCTCCGCGAGCCGTCCCTTGAGAAAGAGCCAGCGGTTTCCGCGCTGCTGGATCCGCGTCGTCCCGGGGTCGTTGTCGGTCGTGGCCTGCACGCCTCCGAAGCTCAGCCGGTCGACCATCGTCACCGGGACCCAGAACTCCGGCTGCAGGCCGGGAATGACGCCCGAGAAGCCCGCCGGAGCCACTCCCACGACCGTGTACGCGACGCCGCTCACCACCACCGTCTGGTCCACGATGTCGGTCCTGCCGCCGAAGCGCCCTCGCCACATCCCGTGGCCCATCACGAGGACCGGGTGCTGCCCCTCGCCGACGTTCTCTTCGGGCAGGAAGCCGCGGCCGCGCGCGGGCCGCACGCCGAGCACGTCGAAGTAGTTCGCGCTGACCGCCTCGCCCATGGTCAGGGCCGGCTTCCCACCGGTGGACAGGATCCCCCGCACGAAGGAGTGCCCGGCCACCCCCTGGAAGACGTCGGTCCCCTCGAGGATCGAAAGGTAGTCCGGGTACGACGTCGTGAAGTGCGGCAGCTCGGCGCTGGCGCTCGAGTAGATCTCGACGAGCCGATCTGGATCGCCCACTGCCGTCGGGCGAAAAAGGACGGCGTTCACCACGCTGAACAGCGTCGTGTTGAGGCCGATGCCGAGCCCGAGGGACAGGACGGCCGCCGCCGCAAAGCCCGGCCGGCGCAGCAGCAGCCGAAGGCCGTGCCCCAGATCGTGGACGAAGTGCTCCATCGCCTCCCTCCAATGCTGCTCAGTCTCTACGTCGCCAGGCCCTCCCGGGTTGCAGAAACGCGAGACGTCAGTGGCGAAGCTTGTCCGACGACGCAATGCCCCACCTGTGGAGCAGGAAGCGCGCGGCCGTCCAGAGCGTGCCGAGGCCGTAGACGACGCCCTGCCCGAAGCCGACCGACGACGCGTCGTCGAAGTAGCGGCTGGCGACGGGCACCTCGACGACCGGCAGCCCGAAGTGGACGGCCTGGAAGATCACCTCGGTGTCGAACACGAAGCCGTTCGAGTTGCGCAGGAACGGGACCGTCTCCAGGAAGCGTCGGCTGTAGGCGCGGTAGCCGGTGTGGCACTCGCTGAAGCGGCGCCGCATCGCGAGGTTCTCGAGCGTCGTGAGCACGCGGTTGGCGATCCGCTTCCAGAGCGGCATCCCGCCGCGCCGCGCCCCGCCCGGGACCAGCATGCGCGAGCCGAGCACCATGTCGGCGCGCCCCTCGCGGATCGGCCGGATCATCTCGGGAATGATCGCGGGGTCGTACTGGCCGTCCGGGTGGAGCATCACCACGATCGTGGCCCCGTCGCGCAGCGCCTCCATGTAGCAGGTCTTCTGGTTGCCGCCGTAGCCGACGTTGTGCGGGTGGCGGATCGCCTTGAGGTTCAGGGCTCGCGCGCGATCGACGGTGTCGTCGCCGCTGTGGTCGTCCACCACGACGATCTCGTGGTAGTAGCCCTGCGGGATCGCGCGGAACGTCTCCTCGAGCGTGCGCGCGGCGTTGTACGCCGGCATCACGATGACGATCTTCTCCGCCCGGCTCCCGCTCGGCGGGGCCTGCGCGGCGGACGACGGCCCTGACATGATCGCCGTCGATTCTACCCGCTCGCCGCGCGTGTGCTAGGCTCGCCGCCTCATGCTGCTCGACTCGCTCCTCGCGCGTCGGCTCGTGGTGCTCACGGGCAAGGGCGGCGTGGGCAAGAGCACCGTGGGCGCAGCGATCGCACTCGCCGCGCGCGAGCGCGGCAAGCGCGTGCTGCTGGTCGAGGTCGCGGCCCCGCTCGAGGCGGCCCGGCGGCTGGGCGGGCCCGCGTCGCACGGCCGCGAGACCGAGCCGCTGCCGGGCCTGCTCACGCTCAACCTCGACCCGCAGGCGGTGATGGACGAGTACGTCCGCCACATGCTGAAGCTCGATCTCGTCGCGCGCCGGATCCTGGCGAGCCCGATCTACGCGCGCTTCTTCGCCGCGGCGCCCGGGCTCAAGGAGCTGATGGTGCTCGGCAAGATCATGGTGCTCGAGGACGCGCGCCAGCGGCTCTCGCGCGCGCCGCTCTACGACCTGATCGTGGTCGACGCGCCCGCGACCGGCCACGGCCTCGCCTACCTGAAGGTGCCGCTCGCCGCCTCGCGTGCCGTCCCCGTGGGTCCGATCGGCCACAACGCGCGGCGCATCCTGGCGCTGCTGCGCGATCCGAAGCGGACGGCGCTGGTGGTGGTCGCGACGCCGGAGGAGATGTCCTTCGTGGAGGCGGTCGAGCTTCACCAGGCGGCCGAGCGCGAGGTGGGGATGGAGGCCCGCGCCGTCGTGCTGAACGCCTGCCACGAGCGGCGCTTCCGCGCCGACGACGAAGCGAGTGTCCTGCGGCTCGCGGCGGCGGGCGCCTCGGGCGAGCTTCAGCCCGGCGTCCCGCTCGAGGCCGCCGTGCGCGCGGCGCGCCGGCAGATCCGCCGCCGCAAGCTCACGCGCTTCTACCGCGACCGCCTGAAGCGCGCGCTCGGCACGCCGCTCGTCTCGCTGCCGTTCCTGTTCCGCGAGTCGCTCGGCCTCGCCGAGCTGCGCTCGCTCGCCGAGGCGCTCGAGGCGGCCTGATGCCGCCCCGCCGCTCCCCCGCCGCGTCGCTCGGGGCCGCGCTCGCGGAGAGCCGCGTGCTGGTGACGTGCGGCTCCGGCGGCGTGGGCAAGACGACGGCGGCGGCCGCGCTCGCACTGCGCGCCGCGCTTTCGGGAAGGCGCGTGCTGGTCTGCACCATCGACCCGTCGCGGCGCCTGGCCACGAGCCTGGGCAAGGGCCAGCTCACGGGCCGGCCGCGCGCGATCGAGATCCGCCCGTTCGCTCCTCTCCGCGGCGGCGCACTCTACGCGATGGTGCTCGACGTCAAGGGCACCTTCGACGCGCTGGTCGCGCGCCACACGAAGGACGCCTCGGCCCGCGACCGGATCCTGAAGAACCGCTTCTACCAGCACGTCTCGGCCGCTCTCGCCGGCAGCCACGAGTACATGGCGATGGAGACGCTGCTCGAGCTGGCCCAGGACGAGCGCTTCGACCTGGTCGTGCTCGACACGCCGCCCACGCGCCACGCGCTCGACTTCCTCGAGGCGCCCGACCGGCTGCTGGCCTTCCTCGACGTGGGCGTCCTGCGCTTCTTCCTGCGGCCCTACTTCGTCGCGGGCCGCCTGACCCTCAAGGTGGCGACGCGGACGGGTGCTTTGCTCGTGAGGCTCGCCGACCGCTTCATGGGGCTGCAGTTCCTGCAGGAGCTCTCCGAGTTCTTCCTCGCTTTCGAGGGCATGTACGACGGCTTTCGCGAGCGAGCGGCCGAGGTGCACGCGCTCTTGCGCGCGCCGACGACCCGCTTCGTGCTGGTGGCGGGGCCGCAGCCGCAGGCGCTCGAGGAGGCGCTCTTCTTCCGCCGCCGGCTCGCGGAGAAGCGCATGCAGTTCGTGGCGTTCCTGGTCAACCGCGTGCACACCGACCCCGCCCGCGACCGGCCCGCCCGCCGCGGCGGCCGCGCCGGCGTCCTTCCCGCGCTGGCCGCGAAGCTCGTGGAGACGCTGCGCGAGCAGCAGGTGCTGGCGCGCGTCGAGCGCCGCGCCATCGCACGGCTCGAGGTGGACACGCGCGAGCGGGCGCTGCTCGTTCCCGAGCTCGAGCACGACGTGCACGACCTGCGCGGCCTCGCCGCGTTCGCCGAGCTCGTGTTTCCCGCGGCGCGCGAGCGCGCGCGCGCGGCCGGAGCGGCACGATGAAGACGCGGCTCGTCCTCTACTCCGGCAAGGGCGGCGTCGGCAAGACCAGCCTGTCGGCGGCGACGGCGATCCGCGCCGCCCAGCTCGGCCAGCGCACGCTCGTGGTCTCGACCGACTCGGCCCACAGCCTGCGCGACGCGCTCGACCTCGAGGTAGGCGCAGAGCCGACGCGCGTGCGCGAGCGGCTCGACGCGGTCGAGGTCGACGTCAACCGCGAGCTCGAGAGCCACTGGGGCACGATCCACGAGTTCCTCACGCGCTTCATGACTTTCCGCGGCGTGGACGAGACGGTGGCCGAGGAGCTGGCGATCCTGCCGGGGATGGAGGAGCTGTTCAGCCTGGTGCGCGTCGCGGCCTGGGCGTCGAGCGGAAGCTGGGACACGATCGTGATCGACTGCGCGCCGACGGGCGACACCGTGCGCATGCTGGCGGTGCCCGAGGTGCTGCGCTTCTACTTCTCGCGCATCTTCCCGATCCAGCGCACGGTCGTGCGCACGGTGCGGCCGGTGGCGCAGCGCATGACCGACATGCCGATCCCGACGGACGACGTGTTCGCGGCGGTGCAGCGCATCCACGAGCAGATGGAGGGGATCGGCCCGCTGCTGCAGGACCCCGCGCGAAGCTCGATCCGGATCGTGCTCAACCCCGAGCGCATGGTGATCAACGAGTCGCAGCGGCTGTACACCTACCTGAGCCTGTTCGGCTTCGCCGTCGACGCCGTGATCGCCAACCGCGTGCTGCCCGAAGCGGCGCGCTCGGCCTACTTCGACAACTGGTTCACGCTGCAGGCTGGCCACCTGGCCACGGCGCGGGCGGCATTCGACCCGCTGCCCTTCTTCGAGGCGCCACTCTTCGACCGCGAGATGGTGGGCCTCGCCATGCTCGAGGAGTTCGGCCGCACGGTGTTCGGCGAGATTGATCCCGCGGCCGTGCTGCACCGCGGGCGGCCGGTCGAGGTGAAGAAGGAGGGCCGCAGCTACGCGCTCTACCTGCGGCTGCCGTTCGCGGAGAAGGACAGGATCCAGGTGTTCGCCAAGGGTGACGAGCTGACCGTGCAGGTGGACAATCAGCGCAGGCACCTCGTGCTGCCGCGCATGCTGGCCAGTCGCCAGGTCACGAGCGCTGTCTTCGCGGACCAGCGGCTGCGCGTGGTTTTCGGGGCCAAGGAGGCGTCGTGAGCGGCGGCAAGCACGCGGCGGGCGGCGCGAAGAAGGTGTGCTGCATGGTGTCGGAGATCCTCGAGGAGGCCGGCATCGACCGCGCGCGCGCGCGGCAGATCCGCCGCCAGCTGCTCGAAGGCGTGATCCTGATGTGCCAGTGGCAGCTCCAGCGCATGCACGAGGACCAAAGGGCTGCGCCCGAGGCCGCTCGCGGCCGGCGCGGCCGCAAGATCCAGGTCGAGTAGCCGGCCCTAGATCTCCTGCTCGCGCGAGCGGACCTTCCAGCGGGCCTGGAAGGGGAACTGCTCGGCTTCGGCGGGCTCGACCGCGCGGCCCGCGAGCTCGCGCAGTCGCTCGCGGCAGGCGCGGGTGGCGCCGAGCCACTCGACGCCGGACCGCCGCGATCCTCTTCCCTCCGCTTCGGTCGCGAGCTCGCACCAGACGACGACGCCCACCACCTCATGGACTTCGGGTGGCTGCGCGAAGCTGATGCGGAAGGTGAGAGTCGCGCCGACCGTGAGGTCGACGTCGGTCCACACGCACGAGCCGGTGCCCGAGATGTCCGCGATGACTCCGTACGCCACCGGGTAGGCGTCGTCGTCCTGGATGGCGACGGTAATGGGGCTCGCCGGAACGATGCGCGGCGTGAGTCTCCTCGGCGCCAACCTTTACCCCTCCGGACCAGACCCGCGTTGCGACGACACGTCAACGCGGCGTCCAAATGACGAACTCGACTGGCCAGGAGGGAACGATGGCCGTACGCCAGTGAGTGCTGAGCTTAGGTCGAGACGGCTTCGTGAGCAAGTGGGAGGGATCACAGCGCCCGATTGGCCGACGGCCCGAGACGACACGCTTATCGATCCATGTATCCACTTTTCCCGGATGAGCCGGATCCTGTGGAGCCTTGTGCCAGTGCTACGATGAACTTCATGCATCGCTACCTGGCTCGACGCGCGGCGCCCCTGCTGCTGGCAGTCGCGGGGCTTTGGGGAGCTCCCGCTCGCTCCGAGGCTGCCGAGATCTCGGTCCTCGTCGGCAGCGGCAGCCCCGACACCGTCTGGAGCACCTACTGGGGCGGCGCGCTCACGATCTCGCTCTTCAGCTTCGTACACGGGGAGATCGAGGGCGGCTGGCAGGGCGGCGCGCTCGAGACCACGAGCCTCTACACCGCCAACGCCAAGGCCTACCTCGGACCGACGCTCGGGGGGCGCTTCGTCCCCTACCTCGGCATCGGCGCCGGCGTCTACCACCAGTCGCTGCCGATCGACGACGACCAGGGGACACTCGGCCTCGTTTTCACCGGCGCGAAGGTCAAGTTTCCGATGGGCCTCGTGCTGCGCGGCGAATACCAGTGGGTCAGCCTGCCGGACGCCGCGCCCCAGAAGCTCGACAACCGCTACTTCTTCGGCGTGGGTCTCTCGTTCTAGGAACGCAGTCCCTAGCCAGGAGACCAGGAGTCCCCCGCCGCGCCGCGGGTGCTAAACTGCCACCCCCGGATCATGGTGTTTCTCAACTACACCGCCATGCAGATGACGGCCAAGATCGTCTACTACGGCCCGGGTCTGTGTGGAAAGACCACGAACCTGCACTGGATCCACGGCAAGACCGCCCCGCGCTCACGGGGCGACATGGTGAGCCTCGAGACCGAGGCCGACAGGACGCTCTTCTTCGACCTGCTGCCGCTCGACATCGGCGTGATCGGCGGAATGAAGGTCCGGCTTCAGCTCTACACGGTGCCGGGCCAGGTCTTCTACAACGCCACGCGCCGGCTGGTGCTGAAGGGCGTCGACGGGGTCGTGTTCGTGGCCGACAGCCAGGTGCCCGCCTGCGAGCCCAACGAGGAGTCGCTCGCGAACCTGCGGCAGAATCTCGAGGAGCTGGGCGTCGAGCCCAGGGGCGTGCC
The DNA here is from genome assembly GCA_036559805.1 of Vicinamibacteria bacterium. Taxonomy (GTDB): domain Bacteria; phylum Acidobacteriota; class Vicinamibacteria; order Fen-336; family Fen-336; genus DATBSL01. The sequence continues at coordinate 18,452 of DATBSL010000107.1, read as the reverse complement.
GTTCGTCTTGCAGTACAACAAGCGCGACCTGCGCAACATCCTCCCCGTCGACAAGCTGCAGCAGTCGCTCAACCCGGGCGGCGCTCCCGCGTTCGAGGCGGCCGCCGTCCACGGCGTGGGGGTCTTCGAGACGCTCAAGGAGATCTCGCGCCTCTCGCTCGCCTCGATCCGCTCGAAGATCGCCGACCAGAAGAGATCGGGCGTCGCCGGCATTGAAAGGCGCCTGTCGGCGTCGCCTCCCGCGCCGGGGCCCGCCGCGGTGGCGCCCGCCGCACCCGCCGCCGAGTCCAAGGTCTTTCTCGCCGTTTCGGCCGTACGCACGGACGACACAGTCAAGTTGGCGACGGACCCGTCGCTGCTCGAGCCGCTCCAGGTCGAGTTCGCCGAGGAAGACACCGACAAGCACCAGCTGCGCGCGGTCAAGATGCGCGGCAAGCTCGACCTCGGCCAGGAGCTCGAAAAGCTGCGTGCGCTGACCGCAGAGGCGAAGCTCAAGCCGCCCACCGCGGTCAAGGACCGCGAGGTGGACAAGCTGTTCAGGGAGCTCGTGCCCGGCGCGCGCGACGCCGACCAGGAGATCGCGCGCCAGATCTCGCTCGAGGTCCCCGAGCACCTGCTCCGGGGCCTGACCGACCTGCGCATCCACCTCGGCTTCGACCGCAACGGCGTCGAGGAGGTCCAGCGCGACGCCGTCCGCGTCACGCTCGTGCGCACCCGCAAGCTTCAGCGGCTGCGGCTTCGGCTCGACCTGGAGCTCAAGAGCAAGGAGTAGGACGGCCGCCCGGCTAGCGGATCTTGAACCGGACCGTGACGGTCATGATCAGGCGCACCGGCACGCCGTCGACCAGCGGCGGCGTGTAGACCCACTGCCGCACGGCGGCGAGCGCCGCCGCGTCGAGCAGCGGGATGCCCTGCACGACGCGGGCTTCCGTGACGCGCCCTTCGGTGTTGATCTGGAGCTCGACCACCACGTTGCCCTGGACCATGGCCCTGGCCGCGACCTCGGGGTAGACCGGGTTCACGTGCTTGACCTTCGTCGGCTCTCGGATCGCGCCCCCCGCGTGCACGAGCTTTGGCGGCGGAAGGGCGGCCTCGGGCAGCGCCTCGACGATCCCGCCGACGACGCCTCCGGGCACGCCTCCCTCCACTCCGCCCGGCTCCTCACTCGCGGAGCCGGGAAGGGCGGCCTCGGGGACGACGTTCTCGGGAACGACCGTCGGCACTGTCAGCGACGGCGCCGAGGGCGGCTCGGTCCGGGGCCGCGTCGCCCGAGCGGCAGCCGCCGGAGGCGGGGGTGGGGCGAGGGTCATCGGCTCGGCGAAAAAGACCCGCACGCGGGAAGCGGGAGCCGGGAGCGGCCCGCCCGCGAGGATCGGCACCACGACCACGGCGAGAGCGAGGGCGGCGTGCAGCAGGCTCGAGATCGAGATGAGCCCGAGACCGGCGGGCGAGCGGGTGTCGACCGGCCTGAGCTCGAGGTCGGGCACGGGACCGGATGTCCGCGGCGGGCTTGGCGCAGCCCGGCTGCGCGGCGAGAGTCGGAGCTCCGCGAGAAGCGATCCCAGCGGAGACTCGCGTGCCATGGCGGCCCCCCTCCCTGGACGACCGGCGGGCGACGAAGCTCGGCCTATTTTGCGGCCGCCGCCCCCGTTCGCGCCAGAAGCCCCTCCAGCTTCGCGTCGATCGTCTGCCACGAGTACTCTCGGTCGACGTAGGCCTTTCCCTGGCGGCCGAGCGAGGCGGCAAGGGAGTCCTCCCGCAACAGCAGCCGGAGCGCCTCGGCGAACTCGGCGTAGCCGTGGTAGAAGAGCCCGCCGTTCGAGCGCAGGCACTGGCCCGCGAGCACCTTGCAGCGCGCGTTCGCCAGCACCGGCACTCCGAGCTTCCACGCCTCGAGCACGATCACCGACAGGCTCTCGAAGGGCGAGGGCATCACCAACAGCCGGCACTGGCCGAGTGCCGCCACCTTCTCCTGCTCGCTGATGAAGCCGACGTGGCGGATGCGCGGGTGCTCGGGGATCCGGACGACTGACTTCCCCGCCAGAACGAGATCCACGTTCGCGTCCGCCTCCTCGAGGAACTTCTTGAAGTAGGCAAAGAGCGTGAGGGCACCCTTGTTGCGGTCCACCCGTCCGACGTAGAGCACGAAAGGCCGCTCGAGCCCGTGCCTGGCCCGGAAGTCGAGCGTGGGGTCGGCCTCGGGCAGGTTGATGCCGCTGCCGATCACGACGCTCGGCACGGAGGCGTTGCCGCTCGCGTCCTCGACGAGCGCCTGCTCCTCGGGCGTGAGGTAGACGAGCCCGCGCGGCGCTCGGAAGAGCGGCTTCATCACCTCGAGGTGGATCGCCGGGTCCTCCTCGGCGGTCGGCACGAGGATGGCGCGGTCCGCCACGGCCGGGACGCCGTGGTAGCTGTGGTAGTAGCGGTAGCAATAAAAGAAGATGCGGTCGAAGCGCCCGCGCGCGGCCGTGACGGCCTGGACGAGCTCGGGCGAGTAGGGCCCGTTCTCGCGCACCCAGGCGATCTCCTCCTCGCGCGTGTGCGTCTCGTGGAAGCAGAGGTTCGACAGCGACGCGAAGGCGCGGGCGTTGCGCGCACGCTTGACCGTCGAGCGGTGCACCGGGATCCCGTTCACGATCTCGCTGCCCTTCGGGTAATGGTTCCGCCACTCGAGGTAGTCGAGCGCGCGCGTGGCGAACACCTCGACCTGGTGCCGCTGCGCCAGGCGCTCGGCGAGCCAGCGGCAATGCAGCTCGGCGCCGCCGTTCACCTCCAGCCCATAGCGCTGGATCACGAAGGCGAGCCTCAACGGGCCGCCTTCCCCGCCGCCGCCCGCGCCAGCAGCCGCTCGTACTTCTCCATCACGCGCGGCCAGGCGTAATTCGCCTCGAAGTAGGCCTGGCCCTGCCGCCCCAGGCCGTCGGCGAGCGCGGGCTGCTGCAGCAGGATGTCCATGGCCGCCGCGAACTCCTCGTAGCGGCGGTAGTAGAGGCCGCCGTCGGCGCGCAGCACCTGGCCGCGCAGGACCTCGCAGTCGCCGTTGACCAGGACCGGCCGCTGCATCATCCACGCCTCGAGCACCACCATCGAGAGGCTCTCGTGGCGCGACGGCATCACGAGCGCGCGCGCACGGGCGATCGCCGCGAGCTTCTCGCCGTCCGGCACGACGCCCATCAGCCGGACGTGCGCGTTCTCCGAGAAGCTCATCGTGCTGCGGCCGAAGAGCGCGAGCGTCGCGGTCGCGCGCGTCTCGCGCTGCCAGCGCAGGAAGTGGTCGATCATCACGGCGCAGCCCTTCTCGGGCTCGATCCGGCCGACGTAGACGAAGTAGTCGCCCAGCAGGTCGAGCCGCGGCGCCACCTCGTCCGCCGGGATCTCGGCCGGGCGCACGATCCCGGTGCCGACCACCTCGCCGGGAAGGCCGGGGTTGCCGGTCACGCGCTCGACGAGCTCGCGCTCCTCCGGCGTGTTGAAGACGATCGCCGCCGGGAGCTTGAAGAAGGCCTGGAACAGGCGCAGGTAGAGGACGCGGTCGTGCTCCGCGGTGGGCACCAGCAGGCTCTTGTGCGGGGCGACCTGCATCCCGAAGTACGTCGTCCAGTAGCGGTAGGAGAAGAAGACGATCGCGTCGTAGCGCTCGTAGTTCCGGCGCAGGTAGTCGACGAGCGCGGGCGTCACCGGCCCGTGCTCCTCGAGCCAGCGGCGCTCCTCCTCGTCGCTGTGCTCGAAGAAGCAGACCTTGTTCGCCACCGGGTGGAAAGTCGCCTCGTCGCGGAGGCGCTCGACCGGGAAGCGGCGCACGCGCACGCCGTTGACGCTCGTCTCGCCCTCGGGCAGCACGTTCTGCCAGCTCAGGTAGTCGGTCGCGGTGGTGGTCAGTACCTCGACCTCGTGGCGCTCCGCGACGGCCTCGGCGATCCAGCGGCAGTGCAGCTCGGCGCCGCCCACCACCTCCGTCCCGTAGCGCTGGACGACGAAGGCGACCCTCACTCGCGGCTCGTCTGCTTTTCCTTCTGCAGCGCCTCGAGGCGGTTGCGCAGCGCCGCGTGCTCGACCTGCAGCCGCACCAGCTCGCGCACGACGTTGTGCCCGAGGTAGTGCAGGTAGAGGTTGATCTGCGCCTGGCGGGAGAGCGGCTGGTCGGTGTAGAGGCGCACCCACGGCCGCACCAGCCGCTTCAGCCACACGACCGCTCGCGCGCCCAGGCCCTGGCGGTGGGTCTCGACGCGGTAGTCGGTCGAGATGTTCCAGTTGTGGTTGTCGGCCATGAGGCGCGCCAGGAGCTCCGGGTCGATCCCGGCGTCGTCGGCGAAGGCCTGCAGCTTGAGCGCGACGAGCTCCTCCACCTCCTCGTCCGTGTACAGGCCGAGGTCGCGGCGGCCGCGAATCTTCTCGCGGATCCCGTTCATCACCGCGGCCACGTCCACGCGGCCGTCGCTCTTCGTCCACTCGCCCATGCGTGCTCCGTCCCGCTCGTTTGCCGACATTCTAGCGCCCCGCCCCGTTCGGCCCCGCGCGGAGGAGCCCGGCGACGAGCGCCGCCACCGCCTCGTTGCCGGCCGCGTTGAAATGGCCTTCGTCGGGGATCCGCAGCGCGGGCGGCACGTCGAAGAGCCGCGCCTCGATCCCCTGCTCGCGACAGAAGCGGTAGGCCGCGAGCGACTCGGGCTGCGTCGAGAGCACCAGCACGAGGAGCCGCGCGCCACGCACGGCGAGGAAATCGCGGTATGCGCCGAGCGCGGTGAAGGTTGGGTAATCCCCCAGCGGCGCCGAAGGCGCCGCTGGCTCTGGTAGCAGTAGAGACTCCGTTGGCACGCGCCCTGTTCCTCCGGTCGGCGCCGCAGGCCCAGCCCGAAACTGGAGCCGGTACCGCAGCGCGAACGGGACGCCCGCGAGAAAGCTCGACCGGCGGACGGCGTCGAGCGCCTCGTTCGCGGTGTGTACCAGGCTCGATCTCCGGGTCACTGCCTCGGCACGGCGATCGTCCTCGAGGTCGTTCGGCGAGAAGAGGTAGACCGCGTGAACCGGCGGGTAGCGCTCCGCGAGCGCACGCGACTTGGCCACAGCCCCGATCGCCCCGAACCCGTCCACGCCCAGGTTCAGCACGGCGAGCTCCGGCGCGAGCCTTCGGGCGAGCCGCGCCGGATACGAGTCGGCCGCCTCCACTCCCCATCCCATCGTGTACGAGTCCCCGATCGCGTGGACGAAGCGGGCTCCGGGCGGCGGAGGCGCGGCCGTCTCCTCGATCCGAAAGCCCTCTGCCCCGGTGCTGAGCCGGAAGTCGAAGAGCGGCTGTCCGTCCTCGCGGTCGATCCGCAGCGCGGCCGACTGCGACGGCCGCAGGTCCACGCGCGCGACCCGCGAGTAGCGGTGCACGCGGCGCATCCCCTGTGCGAAACGCAGGGACCCCGGCGCTGCGCTGCGGAGGCCCAGCTCGAGGACGAGCAGGGCGAGGACGACGAGGCCCGCGCCCGTGAGCCGGGGGTGGCGCTCGAAGCGCCCCCCCGGCCGTGGGTGCGTCAACGCTTCGCGGCGGCCTTCGCGGGAGCCGGCGCGGGCGCCATCGCCACGGCGTCAGTGACGCCGTCGACGCTGCCCGCCTGCGCGGCGTCCGCCACGTACAGGTGGTAGACGTTGAAGCCGAGCTCGCGGTCGTCGTTGTTGAGCGGCGGCTCGAGGTTCTTGGGCACGAACGACTCGTTCATCGCGAGCCTCAGGTCCACCCACTCGCCGTCACCGAGGTCCTCCGCCTTGACGCGGATCTTGCGGATGTGCACCTGCGGCCCGTCGATCGGGATCTTCAGGCCGGCCTTCTCGCCGACGGCGACGGTCAGCTCGGGCGCGCTCTTGAAGCATTTCACGCAGGTGTCGCCCTCGACGTAGACGATCACGTCCGTCTTCGGGTTCTTGAAGGAGACGAGCGCCTCCTTCTTGGTCCAGGTGCGCTCGACGCTCGGGTTCTCGGGATGCGTCTCCGGGTTGTGCCAGCCGTCCTTGTAGACGAGGAAGATGTTCTCGGTCTGCGGCAGGAGCTCGAGCGTCGCGACCTTGTACTCGCGGAAGCCCTTGTCCTCGCCCTTGAGCGCCGGGCGCTCGCCGCGGCCCGGGTAGGGATAGAGGCCCATGCGCACCTCCACCTCGCCCACGTACGGGTAGACCGGCACGAAGCGCGTGCGCGTGTAGCTGTAGGTCTTGCCCGCTTCCCACGTCGAGGGCGGCGGCTCGGGCTGGTGGTCGTCCGAGAACAGCATGACTTCCTGGTTGTCGAGGAAGTGGACGAGCGCCCAGTAGTTCTGGTCCAGCTTCTTCGCCCCCGGCTCGACGGTCCACGTGTACGTGACCTCGAGCGCGCTGCCGAGCGGCGCTTTCGTGCGGTTGACCTTGATCGAGGGAACGATCGGGTTGACCTCCGCGGGCTGGCGCCGGCTGCAGGCCCCGAGTGCCATCGCCCCGATCAGGGCGATGGCGAGGAACGACCCCCAGGTGCGACGAACTGTCATGAGTGTCTCCTAATAGAACGAACGGCAACCAAGCCGACCGCCTAGGATAAAGGATCGACCACTCGGCGTGCAAATTGCACTTGGGGGGTCCGATGGCGGGCGCTGACCGGTATTCGGCCTGGGGATCGACGGGGCGCGAGGCATGCTATTCTCGCCTCGCCCGCGCCGACGCGGGAGGAGGGCTGTTGGAGGGAAGGCTCTGGGCGGCCAGGCTTTGCACCCTGCTCTTGGCCGCTTTCCCTCTCGGGTGCGCGAGCGGTGGCGCCAAGGCCCGCGCGTCCCAGCCGGCAGCGCTCCCCCCGGCGCCGGTGGTCCAGAAGCTGGACCCAGCCCCCGGCGTGATCGCCCAGGCCGAGGCCCATCTCAAGGCGGGGCTCGCCGCCGCGGACGAAGGCGAAATGGACGCCGCGCGCAATGCATTCGACCGTGCGATCGAGACGCTCGCGTCATTCCCCGGGGGCGCGTACGCGGACCCGCGCGTAGCCGAGGTCTATAAGCGCGCGCTCGACACGGTGCAGGTGCGCGAGGTCGAGCTTGCCGCCGCGGCGACCGAGGACGAGCCGGCGCCGGCGGAGCCGGCGGCGATCGACGCGGTCGCGGCTCTCCCGGTGAGCGACGCACCCGCCAGCGCCGAGTCCTTCGCGCAGGCGATGGCCGCGGTCGAAGCGGAGACCTACGACCTGCCGGTCGAGCTCAACGACTCCGTGCTCTCGTGCATCGACCTCTACCAGGGTCGCCTGCGCGACTGGTTCCAGGAGGCGCTCTCGCGCGGGCAGCAGTACCTGCCCGGAATCAGGCGCGTCTTCGCCGAGGAGGGCATCCCGCAGGACCTCGCCTACCTCGCGCTCGTCGAGAGCGCCTTCAAGACGACCGCCTACTCGCGCGCGAAGGCGAAGGGCGTCTTCCAGTTCATCAGCGCGACCGGCAAGCGCTACGGCCTCACGGTCGACTGGTGGGTGGACGAGCGCAGCGACCCCGACAAGGCGACGCGCGCCGCGGCCCGCTACCTGAAGGACCTCTACGCGCTCTTCGGCGACTGGAACCTCGCGATGGCCGGCTACAACGCGGGCGAAGGCAAGGTCCTGCGCGGCATGTCGCGCTACCGCAAGTCGGACTACTGGGAGCTCAGGAAGACGCGCGCGCTGCGCCCCGAGACCAAGAACTACGTGCCGCTGATCCACGCCGCGATCGTGATCGCCAAGGCGCCGGAGCGCTACGGCTTCGTGGCGGCGCCCGACACGCGCCCCGAGTGGGAGAGTGTCACCGTCGCGGGCGCCTACGACCTGCGCGTGGTGGCCGAGTGCGCGGGCCAGCCGGTCGAGACGCTGCGCGAGCTCAACCCCGAGCTGCGGCGCCTGGCGACTCCAGCGGACCGCAGCTACGAGCTGCGCGTGCCGCCCGGCAGCGGGGGCATGCTGCACGGCTGCCTGGCCGAGCTGCCCGCCGACAAGAAGATCGCCTATCGCAAGCACGTCGTGCGGCGCGGGCAGACGCTCGCGTCGATCGCGCGCGCCAACGGCGTCTCGGCGCAGGCGATCGCCGAGGCGAACCTGATGGCGACGCAAAGGCGGCTGCGCCCGGGCACCGAGCTCGTGATCCCCGTCCCCGCGGGCAAGTCGCGCGTCGTGGCCGCGAGCCGAGCGGCCACCCGCGGGACGACGAAGGACCGCGACCACGTGCGCTACCGCATCCAGCCCGGGGACACGCTGAGCTCGATCGCCGAGGAGCACGGCACGACGATCCAGAAACTCAAGGACTGGAACGGCCTCACGGGCACGCGCATCTCGGCGGGCTCCGTGCTCCGCATCTACAGCGACACGGCCAAGTAGGCGGCGCCGTCGGCCGCGGCGGACCTCGCCCGGCACCTCCACGTCGTAGTCTCTTCTCGCGTGCGACGGCCCTCTCCCGCCGTCCCCTGCGAGGGAGAGCTCCATGCTGGCGACGTCGCTGACCGCGGCCGTTCTCGGGGTCGAGGCGCACCTCGTGTCCGTCGAGGCCGACTCGGCGCCCGGCTTCCCGCGCTTTACGATGGTGGGGCTGCCCGACTCGTCGGTGAAGGAGAGCGAGGCGCGGGTCCGCGCCGCGCTCCGCAACTGCGGCATCCCGTTCCAGTGGGACCGGCGGATCACCGTCAACCTGGCTCCCGCGGGGCTGCGCAAGTGCGGCTCGTCCTTCGACCTCGCGACCGCCCTCGGGCTGCTCGCGGCCGACGGGGCGCTCGCGCTGCCGCAGCTGCGGCGCGTGCTGCTCGTGGGCGAGCTCGCGCTCGACGGGAGCCTGCGGCCGGTGCCGGGCGTCCTTCCGATGCTGCTGCAGGCCCGCCGCCACGGCCTCGCGGGCGCGCTCGTCCCCGCGGCGTGCCGTCGGGAGGCGGAGCTCGCACCGGGGCTGCCGATCTACCCGATCGCGACGCTGGCCGAGGCCATCGCGCTCCTGTCGAGCCCCGAGATGCCCGCGGCTCCCGAGCCTGGTGCCGTTCATGTCGTCGGCGATGCCGCCGCCATCGACCTCGCCGACGTCCGCGGACAGGCGCTCGCGCGGCGCGCGCTGGAGATCGCCGCTGCCGGCGGACACAACCTGCTGTTCGTCGGCCCGCCGGGGTCCGGCAAGACGATGCTCGCGCAGCGCCTGCCGGGAATCCTGCCTCCGCTGGCGGAAGCCGAGGCCGTGGAAACGGCGGCGATCCACTCGGCCGCGGGCCTGTCCGCCGAAGAGGCGATCACGCGGCGTCCCTTCCGCAGCCCTCACCACACCGCCACGGTCCCGGCGCTCGTCGGAGGCGGCCAGCGCCCGCGGCCCGGAGAGGTGAGCCTGGCTCACAACGGAGTCCTCTTTCTCGACGAGCTCGCGGAGTTCCGGCGGGCGACGCTCGAGACGCTCCGGCAGCCGCTCGAAGACGGCTACGTCAACGTGGCGCGCCACCGAGGCGTGTGCCGCATGCCGGCCCGCTTCCAGCTGGTGGGCGCCCTCAACCCCTGCCCCTGCGGACGCAGCGGCCTGCCCAACGGCGCCTGCCCCTGCACTCCGGGAGAGATGAGGGCCTATCTCGGCCGGTTGTCCGGGCCGCTCCTCGATCGGATCGACATGCACGTCCCGGTGCCGGCTGCATCGTTTGACGAGATCTCAGGGCCTTCAGGGGAGTCTTCGGCTGTGGTGCGAAGGCGCGTTCTGGCCGCCCGGGAGCGGCAGGCCCTGCGAGCAGGGCCCGAGAACCCTCTTTATTCCAACGCTTTCCTGCGAGCGTCGCGAATCAGCAGTCGAGCGAGCCTTGGGCCGGAAAGCCAGCGCCTGCTGCGTCATGCCGTCGATCGCCTGAGCCTCTCGGCACGAGGGCTCGACCGAATCCTCCGAGTGGCGCGGACGATATCAGATCTAGCTGATTCAGAAGATGTTAGGCTTGACCACCTGGCCGAGGCGTTGCACTTCCGACGGACCTGGGACGCACCCTTGACGCCCCTGTGACCGCGTGCTAGGCTCGACCGTTTTTTGGCGGTTGAGCTGGCGCCCCCCAGGGAGGCGGCCGAGATCGGGGTCCCGCCAAGGCTCGGAGAGGCTTGATGGCGAATGAGTTCTACACACTGATCGTCGTTCCGCACGCCAAGGCCCGATTCCGCAAATTCCAAGTTTCCGTACGGCTCACCAAGTGGGTTCTTGGTGCGTTCGGTATTCTGGGACTGATCCTCGCCGGCATCCTGACGCACTACACCTGGATCGCCATCGAGGTCGCCGAGGTCCGGCGCCTCAGGGTCGAGAACCTGGCGCTCGCCGCCAAGGCCCGGGCCTACGAAGAGAACGCTGGCCAGCTCCAGTCCAAGGTGCTCCAGCTCCAGAGCGTCGTGACGAAGCTCGGCCTCATGGCGGGCGTCGAGGAGAGCCTTCCGGACGCTCGCGTGGGCGGCGTCGGAGGTCTCTCTCGGAACGACACCCTGCCGCCTTCCGTGGACATAGCCGCGACCCTCACCGAGCTCGACAGCACCGTCAGCAATCTCTCCGACAAGTCGACGCGGCTCGAGGCCTACTTCCGGGACCAGAAGGAGCTGCTCGCCTCCACCCCGTCGATCTGGCCGCTCCGAGGCTATCTCTCGGCGGGGTTCGGCAACCGCCTCGACCCGTTCACGAACCTGCGCGACTTCCACCCGGGCATCGACGTCTCCGTCCCGCGCGGGACGAGCGTCGTGGCTCCCGCCGACGGCGTCGTGGTCTTCTGCGGGCCGCGGGCCGGATACGGCAACGCGATGATGATCGACCACGGGTTCGGCGTCGTGACGCGCTACGGGCACCTCGACGGCTACAACGCGCGACCCGGCCAGCGCGTGCAGCGCGGCGCGGTGATCGCCTTCTCCGGCAACACCGGCCGCTCGACCGCGCCGCACCTCCACTACGAGGTCTGGGTGAACGACCAGATGCGCAACCCGATCGAGTTCATCATCGACGAATACCGATCCTTCTAGGGGGTTCGGGGGGGCGAGATGCCCCCCCGATCTGGGTCGTCGGCAGCCTAGTTCGTAGCCTGGCCATACAGCCCGTTGCTTCAGCCTGTTGCTCCTCAAGCGCGGCTCTCGAAGGTGGGAGAAAAGGCCGGCGTTCCTGTTCTGGGGGGTGCGTAGCACCCCCCAGACCCCCCGGGTAGCAGTGGCCCTTGGAGGTCGTCCCTGGCCCGTCTCCGGGCCCTCCGCGGGGCCCCGGGTGATATCCTGTGAGATCACATGTTGAACACCCTCCTCACCCGTATCGTCGGGACCAGGAACGAGCGCGAGCTCAAGAAGATTCGGCCGATCGTGGCCCAGGTGGGCGGCTTCGAGCCCGAGTTGCTCAAGCGTTCGGACGCCGAGCTTGCGGCCATGACGGGGGTGTTCCGGCAGCGCCTGGCCGACGGCCAGAGCCTCGACGACCTGCTCCCCGAGGCCTTCGCGGTGGTGCGCGAGGCCGGGCGGCGCGTGCTCAACATGCGCCACTTCGACGTGCAGCTGATCGGCGGCATGACGCTGCACCGCGGCATGATCGCGGAGATGAAGACCGGCGAGGGCAAGACCCTCGTCGCGACGCTCGCGGCGTACCTGAACGCGCTCGCGAGCAAGGGCGTCCACGTCGTCACGGTGAACGACTACCTGGCCAAGCGCGACTCCGAGTGGATGGGCCGGCTCTATCGCTTCCTGGGCCTGAGCGTGGGTGTCATCCAGCACAGCATGGACGACCGCGAGCGCCAGGCGGCGTACGGCGCCGACATCACCTACGGCACCAACAACGAGTTCGGCTTCGACTACCTGCGCGACAACATGAAGTTCGACCTCGGGATGTACGTGCAGCGCGGCCACGGCTTCGCGATCGTGGACGAGGTCGACTCGATCCTGATCGACGAGGCGCGCACGCCGCTCATCATCAGCGGGCCCGCCGAGGAGTCGACCGACAAGTATTACAAGGTCGACCAGATCATCCCCAAGCTGAAGGCGGGCGCGCGCATCACGGGCGACAAGAAGGCCGAGGAGCGCGCCGAGCTCGAGAAGACCGGCGACTACATCGTCGACGAGAAGGCCAAGACCGTCACGCTCACCGAGATGGGCATGGCCCACGCCGAGAAGCTGCTGAGCGTGAAGAACCTGTGGGACCCGTCGAACGTCGACGTGCTGCACCACGTGAACCAGGGGCTGCGCGCGCACACGCTCTTCCAGCGCGACGTCGACTACGTGGTGAAGGACGGCGCGGTCACGATCGTCGACGAGTTCACGGGCCGGCTGATGCCCGGGCGGCGCTGGTCCGACGGCCTGCACCAGGCGGTCGAGGCCAAGGAGAAGGTGAAGATCGAGCGCGAGAACCAGACGCTCGCCACGATCACCTTCCAGAACTACTTCCGCATGTACGGGAAGCTCTCGGGCATGACCGGAACGGCCGAGACCGAGGCGCCCGAGTTCGACAAGATCTACAAGCTCGAAGTGCTGGTGATCCCGACCAACCGGCCTCTGATCCGCGTCGAGAACCCCGACGTGGTCTACCGCACCGAGCCCGAGAAGAACGACGCCGTCGTGAAGGAGATCCGCGAGCTCAACGAGTCCGGCCGTCCGGTGCTGGTCGGCACGATCTCGATCGAGAAGTCGGAGCAGCTGTCGACGCTCTTGAAGAAGGAAGGCATCAAGCACGTCGTCCTGAACGCCAAGTACCACGAGCGCGAGGCGGAGATCGTGGCGCAGGCCGGCCGCTTCGGCGCCGTCACGATCGCGACCAACATGGCCGGCCGCGGCACCGACATCATCCTGGGCGGCGTGCCGGACCACCGCGTCAAGGCGGTGCTGGCCGAGAAGCAGGCGAACGCGGAGCAGCCGACCGGCCCCGACGCCGAGCGCGCCGCGGTGGAACAGGTGGCCGCCGAGATGGCCGGCGAGTTCCGCCGCGAGCTGCAGCACAGAAAGCTCTCCCCCGAGGCGCGCAAGGAGCTGGCGCGCCGCTACCTGGGGCTGATGGCCTCGTTCGCGCACGACCACCCCTCCGTGCTCGCCGTGCGCGCGACAACACCCGCGGGCAGCGCGCTCGCCCGCTACCTCGACGCCGCGCGCGAGCTGCCGCGCGCCACCAAGGAGCGCAACTCGAAGTCGTTCTACCCCGAGATCGAGAACCCGGTCGACTTCCTGGCGGTCCACCCGATGAAGGCCGCGCTCGACGAGGCGGCCGCGGCCCCCGAGTTCCAGCAGCTGGAGGCGCTGCTCGAGGCCAACGAGCGCGAGCGCGTGGTGGCGCTCGGCGGGCTGCACATCCTGGGCACCGAGCGCCACGAGGCGCGCCGCATCGACAACCAGCTGCGCGGCCGCGCCGGCCGGCAGGGCGACCCGGGCTCCTCGCGCTTCTACCTCTCGCTGCAGGACGACCTGATGCGCATCTTCGGCTCCGAGCGCATCAGCGGTTTGATGCTGCGGCTCGGGATGGAGGAAGGCGTCCCGATCGAGCACCGCATGGTGACGCGCTCGATCGAGCGCGCCCAGCGCCAGGTCGAGGCGCAGAACTTCGGCGTGCGCAAGCACCTGCTCGAGTACGACGACGTGATGAACAAGCAGCGCAAGTCGATCTACGAGATGCGCCGCATGGTGCTCGAGGGCAAGGACACGCGCGAGCACGTGATGCGGCTGGTCGACGAGGTGGTCGAGTGGTACGTCGACAGCTACTGCGACCAGAAGGGGAGCACCACCGACTGGAGCTACGAGAGCCTGCAGGGCGCGCTCAAGGAGACGTTCGGCATGGAGGCGACGCTCGACGACCTCCAGGCGCTGCCCCGCTCCGAGATGGACGAGAAGCTGCAGGGCGCGATCAAGCAGCGCTACGCGCAGCGCGAGCAGGCGATCGGCGCCGAGCGCATGCTGTTCCACCAGCGCATGCTGATGCTGCAGATCGTGGACTCGCAGTGGAAGGACCACCTGTACTCGCTCGACCACCTGAAGGAGGGCATCGGTCTGCGCGGCTACGGCCAGCGCGACCCGCTCGTCGAGTACAAGAAGGAATCCTTCGCGATGTTCCAGGCGCTGATGGACCGGATCGACGAGGAGATCCTGCGCTGGAGCTTCCTGTACCAGCCGGTCGCGGCGCCCGAAGCGGGTCCGGAGAGCGACGAGGCGGTGATCGCGGCGCAGCGCCGCGCGCGGCAGGCGGCGGCTCCCGCGCCGGCGCCGGTCCGCGAGCCCGAGCTCGCGTTCGCCGGCGTCAAGACGGTTCCGCGCAACCTGTCCTACAACGACCCGGCGGCGACGCAGTCGGCCTTCGCCCAGAAGGCGCAGCCCCGCGAAGCCTCGGGCGGCACCGACGACGTGCAGACCGTGCGCCGCGAGGGCCCGAAGGTCGGCCGCAACGACCCTTGTCCGTGCGGCTCAGGGAAAAAGTACAAGAAATGCCACGGAAGCTGATGAGGTTTCCTTGAACGACATAGCTCGCGAGCGAAAGGGCGCGGCGAACGAGATCGGGAGGGTCGAAGGGCGTTTGAGCGAGGCGCTCACCTTCGACGACGTGCTGCTCGTCCCGCAGCGCTCGGACGTGGTGCCGGCGCAGGTGGACGTGCAGACGCGCCTCACGCGCACGATCGCGCTCCGGATCCCGATCGTCTCGGCCGCGATGGACACGGTCACCGAGACCCACCTGGCGATAGCGCTCGCGCAGGAAGGCGGCATCGGCTTCATCCACAAGAACATGACGATCGAGGCCCAGGCGGCCGAGGTCGACAAGGTGAAGCGCTCCGAGTCGGGCATGATCGTCGACCCGGTCACGGTGGCGCCCGACGCGCCGGTGGCGGAGGCGCTCGCGCTGATGGCGAAGTACCGCATCAGCGGCGTGCCGGTCACGGTCGGACCGAAGCTCGTCGGGATCCTGACCAATCGCGACCTGCGCTTCGAGACCCGCATGACGCTCAAGGTCTCGGAGCTCATGACCAAGGACGAGCTGATCACCGTCCCGGTCGGGACGACGCTCGACCAGGCCCGCGAGATCCTCCACAAGCACAAGGTCGAGAAGCTGCTCGTGGTCGACCGCGACTTCAACCTCAAGGGCCTGATCACGGTCAAGGACATCCAGAAGCAGATCAAGTACCCGAACGCGTGCAAGGACTCGCTCGGCCGGCTGCGCGTGGGCGCGGCGGTCGGCACCGCGGCGGACACGTTCGAGCGCGTGGCGGCGCTCGTCGAGGCCAAGGTCGACGTGGTCGTGGTCGACACGGCGCACGGGCACAGCCAGGGCGTGCGCGAGACGGTCGAGAAGCTGCGCGTGGCGCACCCGGAGCTCGAGCTCGTCGCCGGCAACGTGGGCACCTACGAGGGCGCCGCCGACCTGATCGACGCCGGCGTGAGCGCGATCAAGGTCGGCATGGGGCCGGGCTCGATCTGCACCACGCGCGTCGTGTCGGGCGCGGGCATGCCGCAGATCACCGCGATCGCCGAGGCCGCGCGCGCGGCGGCCGCGAGCGACACGCCGATCATCGCGGACGGCGGCATCAAGTTCTCGGGCGACGTGACCAAGGCGATCGCCGCCGGCGCCGCCTCGGTGATGATCGGCTCGCTCTTCGCGGGCACCGACGAGAGCCCCGGCGAGCTGATCCTGCGCCAGGGCCGCTCGTTCAAGTCGTACCGCGGCATGGGCTCGCTCGGGGCCATGAAGGCGGGCTCGCGCGACCGCTACTTCCAGGAAGCGGACGCCGCGAGCGAGAAGCTGGTGCCCGAGGGCATCGAGGGCATGGTCCCCTACAAGGGGCCGATCTCCGCCATGGTGCAGCAGCTCGTCGGCGGGCTACGCGCCGGGATGGGCTACTGCGGGGCGTCGAGCATCGCCGAGCTGCAGGCGCGCGCGCGCTTCGTGAAGATCTCCTCCGCCGGGCTCAAGGAGAGCCACGTCCATGACGTCATCATCACCAAGGAAGCGCCCAACTACCGGCTGGAGTAGCGTGCGAGCCGTAGCACTCGCGGCGCTCGCTTCCGTCCTGGCGGGCGCCTGCTCACAGTCGCGCGAGCTCTTCGTGACCTACTTCAACGGCGACCACGGCGTCTCGCTGCGCAACCCCGCGACCTGGCGCACCGACCAGGCCGAGCAGGAAGGCGTCTGGTACCGCTACTTCCTCGCGCCCCCGAGCGCACAGAACCGCACGCCCGTCTCGGTGACGCTGCTCGCGGGGCCGCTCGCCGGCTCGCTCGACGCCTACGCCGAGCGCTACCTGGCCGGGCACGAGGTCAAGACCTCGGCTGCGGAGGAGCGGCAGGGCGTCAAGGGCAAGTCCTGGGTTTTTTCCGCGAGCGGGGGCGCCACGCGCTACCGGCTGCTGCTGTTCGCTCCGCTGCGCGACAAGGTCGTCGGGCTCTACGCGCAAGGCGACGCCGCCGCGGTCGAGACGCAGACCGCGGCGCTCGACGAGATGTGGCGCAGCCTGACTTTCGAGCGTCCGGAGCGCTACCCCCGGCAAGAATGGGGCGAGCAGCGCGCGTCGCTCGGTCTTCCCGACTCCTGGAAGCAGACACGAGCCTTCTCGGGCGGCGGAACGCTGCTCGCGCAATACGTGAGCCCGGCGCTCGCCAGCGACAAGGGCCGCGGCACGGTCCACGCCTCGCTCTCGGTGACCTTCGAGAGCGTCGCGGAGTCGGGCGGCCTCGAGCAGTACTACCTGGCGACGCGCCAGAAGCTGGGCGACAACTTCCAGGTGGTGAATCACTCGAGCTTCAAGGGCGGCTACGTGGACGTGATGCGCGTGGAGACGCCGCTCGCCGTCTCGTACATCAAGCGCTATTACTTCGCGGAGCCGGGCCGCGGGTGCTCGCTGAGCTTCGAGGCGCGCGACGACGTGTTCCCGCGCGCGTCGCGCTGGGCCGACTACATCGCCTCGACGCTCCAGTTCGGCGACGTGAAGGGCGCGGCGAAATGACGACCGCGCTCGCGCGCACGCTCGGAGGCCTCGCCCGCCTGCTCGGCGCCAGCGAGCGGCTCGAGGTGCGCGTCGGCCCGCACGGCCCCGAGGGCGACTTCACGATGCCGAGCGGCCACGACGGCACCTGGGAGGTCGCCGTGGCGGGCGGGCGACCCTGCCTGCGCCCCACCGAGTCGGCCTACTACCTCTACGGCGCGCTGCCAGACGGCTTCAAGCGGCGCGCGACGGCCGGGCTGTTCGTCGAGGTCGAGTACTGGGGCGCGCAGTACGGGGAGTTCCGGCTGCAGTACGTCTCCAGCGATCGCGCGGCGACCGAGCAGGGCCTCTACAAGGCGGCCGAGCAGCGCTGGCAGCCCGACGCCGTGGGCCTGAAGCGCTTTCGGCGCGCCCTCTTCCGGCTCCCCGACTTCGACCCCACGCGCAGCCAGCACCTGGGGGCCTCCTTCCGCTTCGAGTTCCGGCGCGAGCTGCTCGTCCAGCGCGTGAGCGTGAGCCTCGAGCCGCCCGAGGACCTGGCGAGCTTCACGGCGACGGCGCCCGTGCCGGACCTGCGCAAGCTGCCCGGGCGCTTCTACCCGATCGACTACCTGTTCGTGGAGATCACGAACGCCTGCAACTTCAAGTGCACCTGGTGCCCGGACGAGATCATGGGCCGCCGCCGCGGCTTCATGAAGAAGGAGCGCGTGTTCCGGATCGTGGACGAGCTCAAGGACAAGCGCTCCTGGCTGGGGCCGCTCTTCCCCGTCAAGCTCCACCAGATGGGCGAGCCGATGCTGCACCCGGAGCTGCCCGAGATCGTCGCCTACGCCGAATCGCGCGGCGTGCCGGTCGAGCTCAACACCAACTGCGGGCTGATCACGCAGGAGCGCGTCGACGGGCTCTACAAGGCCGGCCTCACGAACCTGATCCTCTCGTACCAGACGCCCGACCCGGAGACGTTCAAGACCCGCAAGGCGCCGAAGCTGGTGTTCGACGAGTACCGCGACAAGGTGCGCCTGGCGCTCGAGCGCAAGGTGGCGCTCGGCGCGCGCACGAACATCGAGATCGACATCATGAACACGAAGTACGCGGACGGCTACCGGATCGTCAGCGAGGACGAGCAGGCGCTCGCGTTCATCGCAGACTGGATCGCCTTCTGCCGGACGCTCGAGGAGCGCTACGGGCTCGAGCCGCGCCCGCACGACCTCGACAGGATTCGCGAGTCCCACCTTCTCGACCGCGACGAGAACGGCAGCCGCTACGAGCTCATCGACGGCGTGCACCTCGTCTGGAAGCGCTGCCACACCTGGGGCAACGTGATCGGGGGCCACAAGGTCGAGGACGTGGTGGACACGTACTGCCCGGCGCCGCACGACCAGTTCGTGATCCTGTGGAACGGCGATGTCGTTTCCTGCTGCACGGACTACGAAGGCCACACCAAGACCGCGAACGTGTTCGCGAGCTCGGTCGAGGAAGTCTGGCGCGGCGAGACGCGGCGGAACCGCCTTCGAGACATGGTCGAAGGGCGGCTGCTAGACGTCTGCGCCCGCTGCCAGGGACTCAAGTAGGGGTCAGGTCTTGAATTTTGACATTGG
>DATBSL010000106.1:0-13980 GCA_036559805.1 Vicinamibacteria bacterium | reverse complement strand
CGGCTGAGCGGGTCCTTGGTGCCGGTGGTGCCGGGCGGCGCCCAGCGCGTCGCGTTCAGGCTCTCGTCCCGGTAGAACTCGTACAGCGCGCCGTGGAACAGGTTGGTGCCCGACTTCGTCACGACGTCCACGACGCCCGCCTGGTAACGGCCATACTCCGCCGAGTAGCTGTTCGTGATCACGCGGAACTCCTGCACCGCCTCCGGGTTCGGCGCGGGGTTGCCGGTTCCGCGCAGGCCCGCCGTGTTGTTGCCGCCGTCGAGCAGGAAGTTGACGCTGCCGATCTGGGCGCGGCTCGAGCCGTTGATCGTGGTGAGCTGCTCGGGGCCGCCGAGCGAGTTCGACGCGTCGTTGCTGCTGACCCCGCCCGTCAGGCTCAGCAGCTGGTAGAGATCGCGGTTCACGAGCGGCAGGTTCAGCACCTCGTTCTGGCTGACGGTGCGCTGGAGCGACGAGACGCTCGTCTCGACGAGCGACGCGTCGGCGATCACCGAGACGACCTCTTCGATGCCGCCCGCCTCGATCGTCGCGTCGACGCGCGCGTTGCGGCCCACCTCGATCAGGATCCCGCTCTGCGAGAAGGTCTTGAAGCCGGTGAGGGTGACGTCGACCCTGTACTGGCCCACTGGCAGCAGGCGCAGCGCGTACTGGCCCGTGACGTCCGTCGTGGTGGTGCGCGCGAACTGCGTGCCGAGGTTCGTCGCGGTCACGTTCGCCTGCGGCACCGGGGCGCCCGTCGTGTCCTTGACGTTGCCGAGGATCGTGCCGGTCGGGTCCTGGGCGTGAGCCGACGCCCCCAGGATCCACGCGACCGCGAACGCGGCCGTGCGCAGCTCCACGAGCCGGCGGCTGGAAGCGGTCTTCTGAGTCGGGCTCATCGGTCCTCCTTCTCTTCTTCCGGTGGCGCCAAAGGACCTCGCTCCAGGCGAGGCAATTTGTCCTTTAATCGTCCAATATATCCTATGGAGACAAGTTGTCAAGAGTTGCCATGACAAGATCGTCCTGATTCATGGAGATTCCGTTGACACCTGCTGGGACGGTGGCTATATTAGTTCCGATAAGGGACAAATTGGCTTCAGGGCGCCGGACCATGTCCGATACGGGCATTCGCGCGAGACCGCAGGAAGGGAAGGAGCCGTCCGCGCGGTCCGGGCTTCGCGTCGCGCGGCGCGGCACGTCTCGCCTGATCAACCGGCAGATCGCGCTCAACCTGATCCGGATGCGGCAGCCGATCTCGAGGGCCGACCTGGCGCGGCTCATGGGCACGCGCCGCGGCGCCGTGACGCTCCTCGTGAACGACCTGATCGCCGAGGGCCAGGTCTTCGAAGGCGCGACCGGCGAAGCCCCGCGGGGCCGCAAGCCGAAGTTCCTCTACCTCGACTCGCGCAAGCGCTGCGTGATCGCGATCGACGTGCGCCCGACGCGCTCGTCGATGATGGTGACCGACATCGTCGGTGAGCCGCGCGTCGGAATGACCAGCTTCCCCACCGAGCGCGACCCGGCCCGGCTCGTCGGCGAGCTCTCCCGCCGCGTTCGGGAGACGCTCGAGCGCCATCCGGAGCTCGGCCGCTGCGACGGGATCGGGGTCGTGGTGCCGGGGATGGTCGACCGCGGCGGAACGCGCGTGCTCTTCGCCCCCCGCCTCGGCTGGCACGACGTGCCGTTCCAGCAGCAGCTCGCCGCGAGCACCGGTCTCCCCGTCGTGATCGAGAACGCCGGCAAGGCGTGCGCGCTGGCCCAGGCCTGGAACGCGCGCGGCAGCGCCGCGCCGCCGGGCGACTTCGTGTTCCTGAGCGTCTCCGACGGCCTCGGGGTGGGGATCGTCGCGAACGGCCAGCTCCTGCGCGGCCAGCACAACGCGGGCGGCGAGTTCGGCCACATCCCGCTCGCGCTCGAGGGCCCGCGCTGCGCGTGCGGCGCAATCGGCTGCTGGGAGGCACACGTCTCGAACCTGGCGACGGTCTCGCGCTACCTGGGCCGCGAGCTCGACCCGGGCAAGCCGATCCCGGCGGAGGTCGCGGCCATCACAGTCGAGGACGTGATTTCGCGCGCCCGCCAGGGCGACGCGCTCGCCCGGGCGGCGCTCGCCGCCACGGCGCGGCACCTGGGCACGGGGCTGGCGGCCGTCGTCAACGCCGTCGACCCGGCCTGCATCTACGTGAGCGGCGAGATCACGCTGGCCTGGGACAGCCTGGCGCCGATCGTGCGCGCTGCGCTCGACGAGCGCACGCTCGAGCCGTGCCGCGGCCACGCGGAGATCGTGGTGGTGCCGGTCCAGGGGCTGCCGCGGCTGCGCGGCGCGGCGGCGCTCGTCACGACGCCGGCGTTCGCCGCGCCCGTCGTCGCACAGCACGTTTCGTGAGGAGAAGCCAAGCATGAGCGGGGATCTTTCGGGGAAGAAGGCGCTGGTCACGGGGGCGAGCGGCGGAATCGGACGGGCGGCTGCACTCGAGCTGGCGCGCCGCGGCGCCGACGTGGCCGTCCACTACCACCGCAACGAGTCGGGCGCGCTCGAGACCGCGGGACAGGTCGAGGCGCTCTCGCGCAAGTCCGCGACCTTCAAGGGCGACCTGGCCCGGCGCGAGGACGCGACGGCGCTCGTCAGATCGGTGCTGGCGCGCTTCTCGCGCATCGACGTCCTCGTCAACAACGCGGGCGACCTCGTCGAGCGCAAGCCGCTCGCGGAGATGCCCGAGGCGCTGTGGCGGCAGGTGATCGACCTCAACCTGTCGAGCGTCTTCTTCGTGACGCAGGCGGCGGCGCCCGGGATGGTCGAGCGCAAGAGCGGGACGATCGTCAACGTCTCGTCGGTCGCGGCGCACAACGGAGGCGGGCCGGGGGCCCTGGCGTACGCCGCGTCGAAAGGCGGGCTCATGTCGCTCACCAAGGCGATGGCGAAGGAGCTCGCGCCCAAGGGCGTGCGCGTCAACTGCGTCTCGCCGGGCCTGATCGGCCAGACGGCCTTTCACGCGCGCTTCACCGCGCCCGAGGCCTTCCAGGCCGTCGAGAGGACGATCCCGATCGGGCGCGCCGGCACGCCCGACGAGGTCGCGCGCGTGATCGCGTTCCTCGCCGGCCCCGACTCCGACTACCTGATCGGCGAGACGATCGAGGTCAACGGCGGGATGCTGATGCGCTGAGGCCGCGCCGCGGCCTCGCACCGAGGGTGCTCACGGGATGAAGCTTCAGCTGGTACGGCTGTGGACGGTGGGCCTCCTTGCCGGCGCCGCGCCGCTCCACGCAGCCGAAGAGATCCCGGCGTTCGCGGACCTGCTGGCGCGGCCGGTCCGCCTGAAGCCCGAGCTCGTCGGTGTCCACCCGCGCGTCTTCGTCACCGCGCAGGGCCTCGTGGCGCTGCGGGAACGGGCGCGCACCACCCACCGCGAGGACTGGCAGAAGGTGCTGGCGTCGCTGCCGGCGCTCGCCGGCCCTCCGCCGCCGCCGCCCGGACCGCAGGCGCGCCGCGCGCAGAACAACGCGGCACACGCGATCACCGGCGTGAGCCTGGCGTGGGCCGTCGAGCAGAAGCCTGAGCTCCTGGCCGCGGCGAAGCAGTGGACGCTCGCCGCGGCGCAGTACGAGCCCTGGGGCTACACCTACAACAAGCCGAACGTGGACCTCGCGGCCGGGCACCTGCTCTACGCGATCGGCTGGGCCTACGACCTGCTGTACCACGAGCTCACCACCGCCGAGCGCGCCCAGATCCGCTCGGCGCTCGAGCGGCACGCCGGCCTCGTGAACGACTACTTCACCCCCAACCCGAAGCGTCAGCACTTCGAGTTCACGCAGAACCACAACTTCATACCGACCGCGGGCCAGGCGGTCGCGGCCCTCGCGCTCATGGGCGAGTCGAAGGACGCCGAGCGCTGGGCGGCGACCGCGTACGCGCACCACCACCGCGCCAATCAGCTGCTCTCGCCCGACGGCTACTACTACGAGGGCGTCGAATACTGGATCTTCTCGGCGCCCTGGCTCGTCCACTTCGCCGACGCCTGGCTCCACGCGACCGGCGAGAGCCTGTTCGAGCTCGGGCCCTATCGGCACTGGAAGACCTACGTCGCGCACGTGCTGGCGCCCAACGGCCAGGACGCCTTCGACTTCGGCGACGCGTGGGAGGGACCGCTCACCCGAGAGCGTCGCGGCGAAGAGATTGGCCGCCTCTACCCGGGCGGCACGCTCCAGAGCAACGCGAACCTGCTCTTCGGCGTCGCCGCGCGGCTCCGCGATCCAGTGACGCAGGCCGTGGCCGAGCGCTGCCGCGGCTTCGGACACTCGAGCCTCGAAGAGCACTGGACGCTGCTGTGGCGCGATCCGACGCTCGAGGCCGCACCCATGTCGGCGGTGCAGCTCTCGCCGCATTTCCAGGACTCGGGCGTTCTCTTCTACCGCACCTCGTGGGAGCGCGACGCGCTCGCGTTCGCGTTCAAGGCGGGGCCGCCCGAGGGCCATCGCGCGGCGCGGCTGCTCGCGAGCGTCCCCGAGTGGCGCCAGAGCACCGGCCACGCCCACCCCGACGCCGGCAGCTTCATCGTGTGGTCCGGCGACCAGCACGTCGTCGGGGACACGGGTTACGCGGGGCTCCCGCAGGCGCGCCACCACAACACGGTCGTGGTCGGCGGCTTCGGCCAGGGAGCGGAGCG
This sequence comes from Vicinamibacteria bacterium, assembly GCA_036559805.1. Classification (GTDB taxonomy): domain Bacteria; phylum Acidobacteriota; class Vicinamibacteria; order Fen-336; family Fen-336; genus DATBSL01. The sequence goes on along the minus strand of DATBSL010000106.1, from coordinate 9,340 downwards.
CGAGCACGACACCTGGCACGGCATGGACCGCACGGCCCTCGACGGCATCCGTGTCGAAAGCTCGGAGAGCGGCCAGGGCTACTTCCGTGTCGTCGCCGAGATCGCGGCGGCCTACCCGAAGCAGGCGAGCCTGCGGACGTTCCGCCGCGAGCTCTCCTTCCAGGCCCCCGGCCGCTTCCGCGTGCACGATCGCCTCGAGACGAGCGAGGAGCGCTCGTTCGAGTGGTTCCTGCACGCCGATCGCGCGTTCGCCGTCACGAGGGCGGGCTTCGCGAGCGCCCTCGGCGGCGGGTTGAGGCTCGAGGGCGAGGTCAAGCTGCCCCAGGGCGCGCGCCTGCGCACGGGGCCGACGATCCTGACGGCCCCCGGTCAGCCCGGCTCGATCGAGCAGGGCCGCAAGGATCAGCGCGGATTCGAGCTGGTGCTCGAGTCAGGGGCGCGAAGCCGCTCGGTCGAGCTCGACGTGTCGTTCGAGGTGACGCGGCCCTGAGGCGGTGGCGCCGGCGCGCCGTTCGTACTGGAGCGCTTCGGCTCGTACGGGTCCGGCGCTCCGAGCGGGACGAGCGGGTATTTCTCGAGGCTGGCGTTGAACTCGTCGACCACCTTGCCGAGGACGCTCTCCGCCCAGGGATTCAGGTCCTTGACGTCGGTCTCTTCCTTCGGGTCCGAGCGCAGGTTGAAGAGCTTCATGATCGGCTGTGCGGGCTGCGTCGGCTCGTCCTGCCACGCGTAGTGCAGCTTCCACTCGTGCCACTTGACCGCGCGGACCTGAGTGCCCATGAACACCGGGAAGCCCTCGCGCGCCGACTTCGCCCGGGCGCCCTCGAAGAACGCGAGCTGGTCGACGCCGTCCACGGCGCGGTCCGTCGGGATCGCGGCGCCCGCCGCCCTCGCGAGCGTCGTGTACACGTCGACCTCGTGCACGATCTCGTCCGAGACACGCCCCGCCGGAATCCGCCCGGGCCAGCGGATCATGAACGGCGTCCGCAGCCCGCCCTCCATCGCGGTCGTGTAGAAGCCGCGCCAGGGCCCCGACGTCCCCCGCCACGGCCGCCGGAACTCCGCTCCCCCGTCGGTCGTCCAGATCACGATGGTGTTGCCCTCGAGCCCGAGCCGCGCCACGGCGTCGAGCACGACACCCACGTTGTGGTCCATCTCGGCCATCGCGTCGCCGACGTCGCCCGCCCCGGTCGTGCCGGCGAAGTCGGGATGCGCGAGCGTCGGGAAGTGGACCTGGGTCAGGGGCAGGAACAGGAAGAAGGGCTGCGGGGTCCGCGCGTGGCGCTCCAGGAACGCGACACCCCGCGCCACGACCTCGCGGTCGAGGGTCCGCCGCGTGTCCATGTCGAAGACCTTGACCTTGCGGCTCGGCTCGCCCGACCGGCCTTCCCAGATGTAGGGCATAGCACCGGTCGTGCTCGCCTGGGCCTCGTTGCTCGAGAGCGGGATGCCGTACCACTCGCCGAAGCCCTGGTCCGTCGGGTAGCGGCCCTCGCGGTCGCCCAGGTGCCACTTGCCGTAGAGCGCGCTCGCGTAGCCGCGCGTCGCGAGCGTCTCGGCGAGCGTGATCTCCCACTGCGTCAGGCCGCCCCACGTGCGGTGATTGCCGTTGGTCCCCGAGCGAATGCCGTGCCGGCCGGTGAGGATCGCCGCGCGCGACGGCGTGCAGAAGTACTCGGTGTTGAAGTTCGTGAGCCGCAGGCCCTGCGCCGCGAGCCGATCGAGACGCGGCGTCGGCACGCCTCGATTGCCGCCGTAGACGCCGACCTCGCCGATCCCCAGGTTGTCCGGGAACATGAGTACGATGTTGGGCGGCGGCTCGGGGGCCGCCCACGCACGGCTCGCGCAGCACGCGAGCGAGACAGAGAGCCCCGCCGCGACGAGGCTGTCGAGCGAGCCGAACCTGCGCCTCATTTCTTGTAGGTCGTCCTCGTGGTCGAGGACTTGCCTCCGAGCACACCGCTTCGAAACGTTTCGATCACGAGCGTGTCGGACGCCTCGAGCGACAGCACCTGGCGGGTCTCGCTCGTCAGCGCGCGCCCGTCCTGTGGGTTCACGAAGGCGTGGGTGGTCGTGATGACCAGGCTTCCGGATTGCCAGGCCACTCGCGAGACCTGCAGCTGCGGCCCCCGGCCCAGGTTCGGCGCGTTCCGGCTCTCGGCGCCCGTCAACGAGTAGGTCAGCCGGAACGGCGGCTGGGCATCGCGCGGGTGGAAGTACGCGCATTCGACCGTGAGTGCCGTCGCGGTCTGCGCCAGCGTGATCTCCGGCGCCCAGCCGCTGCCCATGTTGCCAGGCTCCGAGAGCGTGGGCGGTGCGGACCCCTGCGGCACCCCCGCGGCTCGCGCCGGCGCCACGGCGACCCACCTCCCCGAGAAGTCGGGGGTCTGGGCCGCGGCCGATGCCAGGAGCGCCAGGACCAGCGCGGATCCGATCGCCGCCGTCTGCGCCGTCATCGACGGCCTCCTCCCAAGCCCGTTGTCGCGCGTCACGCTCGGCCCCTCACGGCTCGCGCACGAGGATCGCCCGAGTGTAGAGCAGCTCGAAGCCACGCTTCTGGACGTTCTCCTGCGACTTCGAGCCGGGCTGGGTCGTGACGACGGCGACGTCGCAGCCCGCGCGGGTCGCGGCCTCGAGCCGCGCTGCGAGCAGCGTCCCCTGCACGCCGCGGCGGCGGTGCTCCGGGAGCGTCGCGGCGCCGCAGAGCTGGGCGATGCCCTCGAAGAGCCGCATGCTGGCGGCTCCGGCGACCTGGCCCTCGCGGCGCGCGAGGTAGCGGACGAACCCCGACGCCTGCGCCATGTCGGCCATCGTCCGCTCGAGCGCCTCGCGCGGGAACGACTCGTGGGACGGCACGCCCTCCAGGTCCGGGCTCGCAAAGCCGGCGATCGCCACGTCCAGCCAGCCGGCGAGGTCCCCGGCGGGACACTCCGAGACGCTGACACCCGCCGCCGCGGCGACGGGCTCGAACGGCAGGGGCCGGCCCAGCACGTTCTCGAAGTTCACGAGCCCGTAGCCGCGGCGGGTCAGCAGGGCCGCGATCTCGGGCGAGGCCAGGCACGAGAGCTCGACCTGCATAGGCGTTCCGCGCTCGGCGTAGGCCTCCTCGGCGGCCTCGAGTTCGCCGACGTCGAGTGCGCCGCCGAAGCCCAAGCCGGCCACCTTGTTGAGCGGTGAGGCAGGACCGGCGAACGTCGCGACGCCCCCGGCGAGCTCCATCACGAACGCTCCCGCGCCGGGGCGCCTGGCCTGCGCCGCGCGGGCGGAGTCGCTCACCAGGCGCGCTTCGGCGCGCTCGATGCGAGCCGCGAGCGACGTGCTGGCGAAGAGCATGGGCACGGGCGGATGTTAGCTGACGTCCGGCGGCGAGCAGGGGTCTCCCAACTCGGGGCGCCCCGAGTTGAGTCGAGCATAGTCAACTTCCACCTGGAGGTTCGGGCGGCGCGTGGTATAAAGTCCGCCCCTTTGGCACGCAGCTCCAGCCCCGTCCTCGCGGCCCGCCGCCGCGCCGCGACGCCCGACACCCCGCTCCTCGCGAGCCTCAATCCCGACCAGCGCGAGGCCGTTCTCACCACCGAGGGGCCGCTGCTCGTGCTCGCGGGCGCGGGCGCCGGCAAGACCCGCGTCATCACGACGCGCATCGCTCACCTCGTCTCACGCGGAGTGGCTCCCGAGAGCATCTTGGCCATGACGTTCACGAACAAGGCCGCGGGCGAGATGCGCGAGCGTGTGGCGGCGCTCGTCGGCCCGCGCGCGAAGCAGATCGCCGCCTCCACCTTCCACGCCTTCTGCGCGCGGGTGCTGCGCGAGCACGGCGGCGCGATCGGGCTGCCGAGGCGCTTCACGATCTGCGACGGCTCCGACCAGCAGAGCGCGGTCAAGCAGGCGATGCGCGAGCTGCGCGTTCACGAGACCACGATGCAGCCGCAGGCCGTTCTGGCCCGGATCTCGCTTGCCAAGAACCGCCTCGAGACCCCGGAGGCGCTCCTGGCCGGGGCCGTGGACGGCCGCGACCAGCTGGTGGGCTCGGTCTGGCAGCGCTACCGCGAGGCGCTCGCCCGCACGCGGGCGCTCGACTTCGACGACCTGCTGCTCGAGACGCTGCGGCTGCTGCGCGAGCACGCCGAGGTGCGCGCGCACTACCGCGACCGCTACCGCTACCTGCTGGTGGACGAGTACCAGGACACCAACCAGCCGCAGTACGAGATCGTCCGCGAGATCGCCGGCGGGCACCGCAACGTCTGCGTGGTGGGCGACGACGACCAGTCGATCTACGGCTGGCGCGGCGCCGACGTGCGCAAGATCCTCGGCTTCGCGCGCGACTTCGAGGGCGCCCACGTGGTGCGGCTGCTGACGAACTACCGCTCCACGCGCCAGATCCTGGACGCCGCCAACCGCGTGATCCGCCACAACGCGTCGCGCCACGAGAAGTCGCTCGTCTCGGCCAGGGGCGAAGGCGACGAGGTCCGCTACGTGCTGCTCAAGGACGAGACGGCGGAGGCGCAGTTCGCGGTCGCGGAGATGAAGAAGCTGCTGCGCGTCGAGCAGGCGGCGCCGCGCGACTTCGCGCTCTTGTGCCGCACGCAGGTGCAGTTCCGGCCGTTCGAGGCCGAGCTGCGCGCGAACGGGCTGCCGTACGTCGTGGTCGGCGGGATGTCGTTCTTCGATCGCAAGGAAGTGCGCGACGTCGTCGCGTTCCTCAAGCTGGCGCTCCACGCGGCGGACGAGACCGCGCTCCTGCGCGTGATCAACACGCCGGCGCGCGGCGTCGGCAAGGCGAGCGTCGAGCGCGTGCTCGCGTTCGCGACCCAGCACGGCATCCCCGCGAGCGAGGCCTTCGAGCGCGCCCCCGAGATCGACGGCCTCAGCCCGCAGGCGCTCGCCGGCTACCGCGCGCTGCGCGACGCCCTCGACCAATCGGGGCTCGAAGCCGCCGGCTTCGACCTGGTCGCCCGGCTGCAGGGCTTCCTCGACCGGATCGACTACCGGAGCGAGGTGAGCCGCCTGTACCCGGACGCGATGACCCGCGATGCGCGCTGGGCGGGCGTCGTCGAGATCCTGAACTTCGCCGAGAACCACGTGCGCCGCTCGCCGCAGCCGTCGCTCGAGGGCTTCCTCGAGGAGCTCGCGCTCACGAGCGGCGAGGAGCCGGACGAGAAGCCCGAGGCGCGCGGCGACGCCGTCACGCTCATGACGCTGCACGCCGCGAAAGGGCTCGAGTTCCCGCACGTGTTCCTGGCCGGCATGGAGGAGGGCCTGCTTCCCCACGCGCGCTCGGCCGCCGAGGGCAGCCTCGAGGAGGAGCGGCGCCTCGCCTACGTCGGCATCACGCGCGCGATGTCGACGCTGACGCTGACGCTCGCCCGCGAGCGCGCGAAGTACGGCAAGCGCGCGAGCACGGTGCCGTCGCGCTTCTTCTACGAGGCCCGCGGCGAGGCGATGCCCGTCGGCTGGGTGGGCTTGGAGGCGGAGGCCGGCGAAGCCGGAACCGGCCGGCGCCGCAAAGGCGAGGCGGCTCGCGGGCCGAAGGCGAAGGCGCGGCCGGGGCGCGCCGCGCGCCGCCGCGGGCGCTGAGCTACCCTTGACGGCCATGGCCCAGGCTCCGAAATTCCTGCTGGCGGTCGAAGGCGGCGGCTCGAAGACCCAGGCTCTCATCACCGACCTCGACGGAAAGAACCTGGGCCGGGGCTTCGGACCCGGCAGCAACCTCCACGGCGCGGGCCTTGAAGGCGCCGGCAAGGCCGTGGCGATGGCGATCGACGGCGCGCTGATGAACGCCACCGGCCAGCTGCGCGCCGGCAGCGCCTGGCGCGACGCGGGCATCGCCGCCGCCTGCCTCGGGCTCGCCGGCATCGACGGGCCCGAGGACGAAGCGCGGCTGTCCTCGTGGGTCAAGGCACAGGCGATCAGCGAGCGCTTCGTGGTGGTGAACGACTCCGAGCTGGTCGTCGCCGCCGGGACGCCCGACGGCTGGGGCGTCGCCCTGATCAGCGGGTCCGGGTCGGTCTGCCTCGGCCGATCGCCCCAGGGCCGCACGCTGCGCGTCGGCGGCTGGGGCCCGCTGCTTGGCGACGAGGGCAGCGGCTACCGCCTCGCGATCGACGCGCTGCGGCTCGCCACCCAGACCGTGGACGGCCGCGAGAGCGCCGACGCTCTCGTGCGCGCGGTCCTGCGCCACTGGTCGCTCACGGACGCGGCCGCCCTGATCAACCACGTCCACGCCCCGGGCATGACGCCGGCCGACATCGCCGGCCTCGCCACCGTCGTGCTGTCGCTCGCGTCGGGCGGCGACGCGGCGGCGCGCGCGCTCGTCGACCAGTGCGTGAAAGACCTCGCGCGGCAGGTCGACACGGCGATCCGCAAGCTGGCGCTCGAGAAGCCGCCGCTCGCGCTCGCCGGCAGCCTGCTGCGCGGCGACGTGCGGCGCGGCGTGCTGGCCGCGATCCAGACCCCGCTCGGCGAGGTCGGCTTCGTAGACGACCCGTGCCGTGGCGCCGTGACCCTCGCGAAGCGCTTACTACGCAAAGCAGGGGGGTCTGGGGGGGCGGCTTAGGAGCCCCCCCAGGTAGCCGGCGTCTGGCTTCGTTCGGTTCGTCGCTCCTTTCGCTGGATCCCGACGGGAATCGTTCCTCACCGAGTGGTATAACCCCCGCCCGGAGGGCCCATGAAGACTCGCTCCTGGATCGCCGCTGCCGCCCTGTTCGCGTGCAGCCCCGTTGTTTCCGCCGAGCCCATCAAGAGCCCGTCCGAGTTCCTCGGCATGAGCGTGGGAGCGGACCGGACGCTCGCCGACTACCGGCAGATCCTCGCCTACTTCAAGGCGCTCGACGCCGCCTCGGCGCGGGTCGAGCTCGAGATGCTGGGCAAGACGACACTCGGCGAGGAGCTGTTCCTCGCCGCGATCTCCTCCGAGAAGAACATCGCGAACAAGCAGCGGATCCAGGAGATCGCGCGGAAGATCGCCGACCCGCGCGGCTTGGCGCCCGCCGAGACGGACGCGCTCGTGCGCGAGGGCAAGCTGGTGCTGCTCGTCACCTGCAACATCCACTCGACCGAGATCGGCGCCTCGCAGATGGCGATGGAGTGGGCGCACGCGCTGGCGACCGCCGAGGACGCGGAGACGAAGCGGCGGCTCGACGAGGTGGTGCTGCTGCTCCTGCCGTCGATCAACCCGGACGGCCAGATCATGGAGACCGAGTGGTACCGGAAGAACCTCGGCACCCGCTACGAGGGCGGGCGGCTGCCGTGGCTCTACCACCACTACGTCGGCCACGACAACAACCGCGACTGGTTCATGCTGACGCAGAAGGAGACGCAGGCCGTCACGCGCGCGGTCTACCACTCGTGGTTCCCGCAGATCTGGCTCGACGAGCACCAGATGGGCCAGACCGGGCCGCGCATCTCCGTGCCGCCCTACGCCGAGCCGGTCGACCCCGACATCCACCCGCTTATCTGGCGCGACGTCAACCTGATCGGCGCCAACATGGCGTTCCGGCTGGAGCAGGCGAGGAAGAGCGGCGTCATCTACAGCTACCAGTACGACGCGTACTGGCCGGGCGGGACCAAGAACACCGCGTGGTGGAAGAACATCGCGGGGCTGCTCACCGAGGTCGCCTCGGTGCGGATCGCGACGCCCGTGAGGATCGAGCCGAACGAGCTCTCCGGCGGCAACAAGGGCCTGGTGGAGTACGGGCCCCAGACCAACTTCCCCAACCCGTGGCCGGGCGGGAGCTGGCGGCTGCGCGACATCATGGACTACGAGAGGATCGCCTCCGACGCGATCCTCGAGAGCGGCGCCGAGCGGCGCTCCGACTTCCTGAAGAACGCGCTCGCGCGCGCGCAGGACGCGGTCGCGACGTTCGACGCGACGGACGCCTTCCGGATTCCCGCGCTCCAGCGCGACGCGGCCGGCGCCGCGCGCCTCGCGGCGCTCCTGGCCGAGCACGGCGTCGAGCTGCGCGCGGCCGCGAACGGGGACGTCTACGTGCCGCTGGCGCAGCCCTACGGCCGCTTCGTGAAGGAAATGCTGACGGCGCAGCGCTACCCCGAGACCAAGCTCGTTGCCGGCAAGGAGATCGTGCGGCCCTACGACGTGTCGGCCTGGACACTGCCGCTGATGATGGGCGTGAGCGTCGAGCGCACGACGCTCGCCCCGGCGCTCCAGCCCTGGAAGGCCAGGGCGGCGGCGCTGCCGCTCGAGGGCGGGGCGGTCGCGCTCGCCCCCGGCAGCCCCGAGACCGCGCGGCTCGTGAACGCGGGCATGCGAGGCGGACAGGCTCGAATCGCTCGCGCGGCCCTGAGCCTCGGCGGGCGCGACTGGCCCGCGGGCACGGTGTTCCTCGACGCGGACGCGGCCAGGGCGGCGGCGGCAAAGGCCGTGCCCGGCCAGTCGTGGACCGCCGTCGGCTCGCTGCCCCAGGGCGCCGAGACGCTGCGCGCGCCGCGCGTGGGCATCTACAAGCCGTGGGCGGCCTCGATGGACGAGGGCTGGACACGCTTCGTGCTCGAGCAGTACGGCTTCGACCCGAAGACGCTCGACAACAAGACCGTGCGCGCCGGCTCGCTCGCCGCCGCCTTCGACGCGATCGTGCTGCCCGACGTCACCAAGGAGGTGATCGCCACCGGCCGCCCGCGCCGCGACGAGGGCGCCATGCGCTACAGCGCCGAGCTGCCGCCGGACTACGCGGGCGGGCTCGAGAAGGAGGGTTCCGCCGCGCTCAAGGACTTCGTCGAGAAGGGCGGCACGCTCGTGGCGCTCGCGTCCTCCAGCGAGTACCTGATCGACGAGCTGGCGCTGCCCGTGCGCAACGCGCTCGCGCGCGCCCCGGAGTTCGGGATCGCCGGCTCGCTGCTGCGAGCCGAGGTCGCCGGCGACCATCCGGTGACCTACGGGTTGCCGCGGGAGCTGGCCGTGTTCCAGGACGACGCGCTCGCCTTCGACACGGCGCCGACCGGACCCGAGCTGGAGCGGCGGGTGCTCGCGAGCTACCCGGCCGCGCAGCCCGACGTGCTGCTGTCGGGCTGGCTGCGCGGCGCCGAGGCGATCACCCGCAAAGCCGCCGCGGTGGCGATCTCCTACGGCAAGGGCAAGGTGGTGCTGCTCGGCTTCCGCCCGCAGCACCGCGCGCAGACTCCGGCCACCTTCCCGTTCCTGTTCGGCGCGCTCTACTGGTCGACGGCGAAGTAGGTCGCGGCTCGATACCCGTTGCGTGGGGCTACGCGTACATCGGCTGGCGGGCGCCCAGGCGCAGCCACCCGCGCACGACCCGGTAGACGAACCAGATCGTGACGAAGGCGAGCGGCAGCCAGACGACGAGCAGGCCAACGCCGAGGGTCAGGA
>DATBSL010000105.1:0-2089 GCA_036559805.1 Vicinamibacteria bacterium | reverse complement strand
CTCGCGGACGAGCCAGGCGACGGCGTGGGACGACTCGAGGGCCGGCAGGATGCCCTCGGTCTCGGCCAGCAGGTGGAACGCAGAGAGCGCCTCGTCGTCCCGGACCGAGTCGTAGCGAATGCGGCCCGCGTCGTGGAGCAGCGCGTGCTCCGGCCCCACCGCCGGGTAGTCGAGGCCCGCCGAGACGGAGTGCGTCGGCAGCACGTTGCCGGCCTCGTCCTGGAGCAGGTACGTGCTGGTTCCCTGCAGCACACCCACTCCCGCGCCGGCTCCTGCTTCCTTGAGGAAGCGGGCGGCATGCTGACCCGGGCTGGACGAGCGCCCGCCGGCTTCCACACCCACCATCCGCACGGCCGCGTCGTCGAGGAACGCGAAGAAGAGCCCGATCGCGTTCGAGCCGCCGCCGACGCAGGCCACCAGCCAGTCGGGCAGGCGGCCGATGCGCTCGAGCGCCTGCTCGCGCGCCTCGCGGCCGATCACGGCCTGGAACTCGCGCACCATGGCCGGGTACGGGTGCGCGCCGAGCACCGAGCCGAGCAGATAGTGCGTCGTGCGCACGTTCGTCACCCAGTCGCGCATCGCCTCGTTGATCGCGTCCTTGAGCGTGCGCGTGCCGGAGTCCACTCCGCGGACCTCGGCGCCCAGCAGGCGCATGCGCGCCACGTTCGGGGCCTGGCGCGCCATGTCCTCGGTCCCCATGTAGACCACGCACTCGAGGTCCATGAGCGCGCACACCGTGGCGGTCGCGACGCCGTGCTGGCCGGCGCCCGTCTCGGCCACCACGCGCGTCTTGCCCATGCGCTTCACCAGCAGCGCCTGGCCGACCGCGTTGTTGATCTTGTGGGCGCCCGTGTGGCACAGGTCCTCGCGCTTCAGCCAGACCTCGCACACGAGCCGCGCCGAGAGCCGGTCCGCGCGGCTGAGCGGTGTCGGCCGGCCGACGTAGTCGCGCAGCAGCCGCGCGAGCTCCGACTGGAATGCCGGGTCGCGGCGGGCGGCGCCCCAGGCAGCCTCCAGCTCGAGCAGCGGCTCCATCAGCGTCTCGGGCACGTAGCGCCCGCCGTAGGGTCCGAAGTGGCCCGAGGCGTCGGGCCACGCGTCCGCGTGCCGCGCGGCCTTGGCGGCGCTCATCGCGGGGCCCGCTCGGCCGCGGCGGCCCGGGCGGCCTCGACGAAGGCCTGGACGCGCGCCGGGTCCTTGCGTCCCGGCACGCGCTCGACGCCGCTCGACACGTCGACCGCGTGGGGCCGCACCGCGCGCACTGCGCTCGCGACGTTCTCCGGGGTGAGCCCGCCCGCCAGCATCAGGAACGGCAGGCGCGCCGCCAGGCCGCTCACCAGCGACCAGTCGAACGGGACGCCCGTCCCGCCGGGGAGCTGCGTCTCGCCGGGAAGCCGGGTGTCGACGACGACGCCGTCGGCTTGGCCCGCGTAACGCAGCGCGTCCTCGGCCGTGAAGCTCTTCCCGACGCGCACCGCCTTGAGCACCGGGCGCGGCAGGCCGGCGAGCGAGTCGGGCGGCTCCTCGCCGTGGAGCTGCACGACGTCGAGCCCCACCTGGTCGCAGATCCGCTGCATCTCGTCGCGCGGCGCGTCCACGAACACGCCGACGCGCAGCACGGACGCCGGCAGCTCGGCCGTGATCGCCGCGGCCTGGGCGGGGTCCACCTTGCGCGGGCTCATGAACCAGAAGACGAAGCCGAGTGCATCGGCGCCGACGCCCACGGCGACGCGGGCGTCCTCGAGCGACCGGATCCCGCAGATCTTGACCAGCAGGCGCCCGTCGCTCGTCGCGTCGGCGAGCTTGCCGCGGCCGGTCACGCGACCTCCTCGAGCAACCGGCGCAACGCGTCGCCGGGGTCGGGCGCGGACATCAGGTGCTCGCCGACCAGGCAGGCGTCGAAGCCCGCGCCGCTCAGCCGGCGCAGGTCCGCGCCGCTGCGGATGCCGCTCTCGGCCACGGCCGTGACCGGGTCGGGAATGCGCTCCGCCAGCGCCAGCGAGGTCGCGAGCGAGACCTCGAGCGTCTTCAAGTCGCGGTTGTTCACGCCCACGAGCTCCGCGCCGGCCGCGAGCGCGCGCTCCAGCTC
>DATBSL010000104.1:0-4118 GCA_036559805.1 Vicinamibacteria bacterium | reverse complement strand
ATCTCGCGCGGCACCAGCATTTCGGGAGACGCGCCGGTCGTACGGCGCACGAGCGACTGCGCGACCGCGGCGGCGCCCGTCACGGCCTCCGGGTCCGCGAGCCGGAACACGATCTCGTCGACACCGTCGGCGCGCCGGCTCCCGCCCCGGTCGAGCGCCGGCAGCGGCACGATCACCGCGCGGTTGAGGTCGCGCGCGCGGATCGCGGCCCCGCGCGCCCGCGGCGACGCGCGCTCCTCGAGCACGCCGATCACGCGGTACCAGTCGCCGCCGAGCCGCACGCTCGCGCCCAGCGGGCTCTCCAGCGGGAAGAGCGCACGCGCCACCGAGGCGCCCAGCACGGCCACGCGCTTTCTGTCCGTGACGTCCAGCTCGGCCAGGAAGCGGCCGGCGCCGAGCTGAAGGCGCGCGGCGTCGGCGTAGGCCGGCGTCGTCCCGAGCGCGATGACGCTGGTGCTCCGGCCCGACGCATCGGCCTCGAGCGCGGCGACTCGAAGTGGCGCGACCGTGCGCAGCCCAGGCACCACGCGCCCGAGCGAGTCGGCCGCGGCGAGCGGCAGCGCGGCGGCGGGCTCGCCGGCCGGCGCGGGCGGCGCCTTCAGCGTGACGGTGTCGATGCCGAGCGCCGCGATCTGCGCGAGCGTCTCGCGCCGCGCGCCCTCGCCGACCGAGGACATCGCCACGACCGCGGCCACCCCGAACACGACGCCGAGGATCGACAGGCTGGAGCGCAGCTTGTGGATGCGCAGGCTGCGCGCGCCGAGGCGCAGCAGCACGCGCGGCGCGGGGCTCACGCCCTGGCCTCCGACTCGATGCGGCCGTCGCGCAGCCGCAGCACGCGCTCGGCGCGCCGCCCGAGCGCCTCGTTGTGTGTGACCAGCACCACCGTCGCGCCCTGCGCGTGCAGCCGGTCGATGAGCGCCGCGATCTCCTCCCCGGTCGCGCTGTCGAGGTTGCCGGTGGGCTCGTCGGCGAGCAGCAGCCGCGGCGACGTCACCAGCGCGCGAGCGATCGCCGCGCGCTGCGCCTCGCCGCCCGAGAGCTCCGAGGGCCGGTGGTCGGCGCGGTGCGCGAGCGAGACCTGCTCGAGCGCCGCGAGCGCGCGCGGGCGCCACTCGTCGAGCGCCACGCTCGCGTACAGCAGCGGCGTCTCGACGTTCTCGGCCACCGTGAGCTGGGGGATCAGGTGGAACGCCTGGAACACGAAGCCGACCGAGCGGTTGCGCAGCCGCGAGAGCGCGTCGTCGTCGAGGCTCGCGACGCTCCGCCCCTCGAACAGGTGCTCGCCGGAGCTCGGACGGTCGAGGCAGCCGAGGATCGAGAGCAGCGTCGTCTTGCCCGAGCCGCTCGGCCCCATGATCGCGAGCTTCTCGCCCGCGCGGATCGCGAGGCTTACCCCCGCGAGGGCCACCACCTGCGAGGCGCCGCGCGGGTAGACGCGCGCCACGTCGCGCAGCGCCACGAGCGCGGGGGCCGCCTCAGGGGGAGGAGGCAACGCCGCCGTCCGGGGAGCCGAGGCCTGGGTCGCGCAGCAGCACACGCTCGCCGCGCGCGAGGCCCTTCTCGATCACCACGTAGTCGGTGTTCGACGGCCCCAGCACGACCTGGCGCGGCTCCGGCCGCCGCCGCGCCAGGTACACGACGCTGCGCCCGTCGCGCTCGAAGACCGCCTCGAGCGGGACGAAGAGCGCGCGCTGTCGCTCCTCGACCTCGATCTCCACGCGCGCGGTCATGCCGGGCCGCAGGCGCGGCTCCGACTGCTGGACCTGGATCGTCACCGTGAAGAACTTGGTGCCGCGCCGCTCCTTCTCCTCCTGCGCCAGCGTTCCCACGAGCGTGACCGCGCCGCTCAGGCGCAGGTCGGGATAGGCCTCGACGCGCACCGCGACCTTCTGGTTCTTCTCGACCTTGTGCACGTCGGTCTCGCGCACGCGCGTCTCGACGACCATCTTCGAGATGTCCGGCAGGATCACAAGCGGCTGGTTCGCCCACACCTGGTCGCCGACCTGGGGCTTCCTCTGCTCGGAGCCGAAGAAGACCTCCTTGTAGACCACGATCCCGGGCACCTCGGCGCGCACCTCGCAGCGCGCGAGCTGCTGGCGCGCGAGCTCGAGCCGCGAGGCCGCCTCCTGGATCCGGCTCTGCGCCGAGGCGATCGCGGCCTGCTTCTGCGCCGTGCGGTAGGAGCTCGCGCTCTCGAGCTGGCGCAGCGTCTCGCGGCTCGACTGCGCGTCGGAGCGGGCCTGGCTCAGCTCGAGCGGGCGCCCGAAGCCGAGCAGCGCCTCCTTGCGCCGCTGGGCGAGCTCGAGCTCCTCTTTCGAGCGCGCGACCTGCTGCTCGGCGCGCTCGAGCTCGGTGCGGGTGATGAAGCCCTCGGCGAGCAGCGGCTTCAAGTCGGCGAGCGAGGTCTCGGCCTTCTGCAGCTCGCGCTCGGCGTTGGCGACCTCCTGCGCCGCCTCCTGCTCCTTGACGCGGCCCTTGCCCTGCTGCACGTCGTCGAGCTCCAGCTTGCTCTTCTCGACGCGCAGCTCGGCCGCCAGGAGCTCCTCGCGGTTCTGGATCCCCTGCAGCTTGAGGTCCTCACGCGACTTCATGAGCTCCGCCTCGGCCTGCGCCAGGAGCGCCTGGTTGCGGCGGATCTCCTCCTCGAAAGGCGCGGCGTCGAAGAGGATCAGCAGGTCGCCCTTCTGCACCAGCTTGCCTTCCGGCGCGAGCGCCGTGATCTTGGCCTGGTTGCTCTGGATCGCCGAGGCGTAGGTCATGGAGCGCAGCGCCTGGAGCGTGCCCGCCTCGGTGATCGAGACGCGGAACGGCCCCTCGCGCACCTCCGCCGCGGCCTCGCGGTCGCCGCCGCCGACGAGCGAGTAGCCGACGAGCGCCACGAGCGCGATCGCGCCGGCCACGACGCCGAGGGCGCGCCTCCTGTCCTGGAGCAGCCAGGGCAGCGCACGCTGCGCGAGCGCCGAAACGCCGCCCCTCCACCGAACGATCGCGCTCGGGACGGGCGGCGGGGCGGGCGGGGCGGCTTCGGTCACGGGGCGAACTCCGTCTCGACGTCCAGTGTACCGGTGCTGCGCTTCAGGTCGAGCCGGGCGACCGCGTAGCTCGTCAGGAGCTGCACGAGCGCGCTGCGCGCGGCCACCAGGTTGCTCTCGGCGTCGACCACGTCGAAGTTGCTGCCGAGCCCGCGCTGGTAGCGCAGCACCGCCAGCCGGCGCTGCTGCTCGGCCACGTCCACGGACTTTCGCTGCAGCTCGACGCTCTTCCTGATCTGCTCGAGGTCGCGCAGCGCCTGGCGCACCTCCTGCTCGACGTCGATCTCGCGCTGCCGCACCGCGCGAAGCCGCGAGTCCACCTCGAGCTGGGCGACGGCGCTCGTCGCGCGCGCCGAGGCTTGCGGGACCGGGTAGGACGCGCTCAGGAACACGTTCACCTGCGTGTCGCCGGCGCGCCAGGCGCTGCCGAACGCGGAGCCGAAGCCGAGCTGGGTCACGCCCAGGTTGAGGTCGAGCTGGGGCAGCAGGTTCTGCTTCGCGAGCGAGGCGCTGCGCCGCGCGTCGCCGACCTGGTCGCGCGCCTCGGCGAGCTCGAGCCGGCTCTCGATCCCGCGCTGCACCAGCACCTCGGGCGGCTCGAAGCCGCCGTCGGGCGGCTCGAGCGCAGCAGCCTCGGGCTCCACCGGGTCGTGCGGCGGCAGCGCCAAGAGGGCGCGGAAGCGCTCGAGCGCCGTCGCGAGCGAGGCCTGGGCCCGCACCATCGCGTCGCCCGCCTGCGCCGCCTGCAGCTCGGCCCGGAACACGTCGAGCTTGCTGGCGAGCCCCACCTCGAGCCGGGCCTCGGACGACTTGCGCAGCCCCTCGGTGCGCTCGAGGCTCTGGCTCGCCACGTCGAGCAGCTGCCGCTGCGCGATCACGGCGTAGAACGCGGCCGCGACGTCGACGGCCGTGCGTTGGCGCGCGAGCTCGAAGCTGCGCTCCTGGCCGACGACGGCGCGCCGGGCGTTCCTGAGCTCGAAGAAGGTGGCGTTGGGCCCCACGCCGCGCAGGAGCGGCTGCGTCAGCACCAGCCGCAGGTCGGTGGTGCGCGGGAACGGCGTGGCTACCGTGGGCTCGGAGATG
>DATBSL010000103.1:0-3064 GCA_036559805.1 Vicinamibacteria bacterium | reverse complement strand
CGCGGCCCCTGGAACACCGCGATCTCCACGACGCCTGAGCTTCGGCCCCTGGCCCGCACCACCACCGCCACGCGCCCCTCTTCGCCCGCCGCGACTCCTGCGTCGGGCACCTCGACCTCCAGCCGCTGGGGCGTGGCCTGGACGACGCGGGCTTCCTTGTCGCCGAAGACCACGGTCACCGCAGCCGCGTCGGAGCCGAAGCCCGAGCCGCTGAGTGTCGCGCGCTGGCCGACGCGGACGCGCGCGGGCTCGACCCCGTCGAGCCGCAGCGATCCGCCCAGGAGCCGCGAGACGCCGAAGCCGACCACGGCGAGCAGCAGCGCTCCGGCAGCCCCTATCGCGACCGGACGCAGCCAGCTCGCGCCGCCGGACGTCGCGCGCGCGGCCGGTCGCGCCGCGGCGGGACGCCGCGCGGGCGGCGCCTTGGCCGGGGAAGGGGACGCGGGCCTTCGTGCCGGTTGCGGTCGGGGTGCCGTAGCGGGCTTCGCCGCGGCCGGCTCGGCGGGGCGCGTCTCGGGCGCCGGCTCGCTCGCTTTTGCGACGGGGACGGGTGCCTGCTGGGCGGGTTCGGGAGCCGGCTGCGGCGCGGCCTTCGGTGCGGGTTTCGCAGCGGGTGGCGGCGGTAGCGTAGCGGGTGTGGCCGGAGCAGCAGGTGGCGCCGGTGCAGCGAGGGGCGGCAGCGCGGGAACCTCGAGGGGAGGCAGGTCGAATACAGGGACCGCGGACGCTTGCGGGGCCGCCAGCTCCGGAGTGGCATCCTCCAGGACGGGAGACGCTTCGACGAAGTCCGGCTCCGGCTCCGGCATCGCGCCCGGCTCGCCCGCGACGAAGAACTCGTCCCCCGTCGGCGCGGCGACGGGCTCGGGCTCCGCGGCCGTTTCCGTGAAGCTCCAGTCGTCGGCGGCGGGCGCCGTCGAGGCGGCCTCGCCCGGCTCGCTCGAGGGCGGAGCGGGACTGGGAGACGGCACGACGCCAGGCACCTCGGCGACGAAGAAGGGATCGTCCTCCGCTTCGGCTTCGCTCGTGGACCGTGGCGCTGGCCCGACCTGGGCCGGGGCCTCGGGCGCCTGCGCTTCCGGCGGCGCATCGGAGGCGAGCGCAGCGGGCGGCGAATCCTGCGGCGCATCCTGCGGCGCGGCCGCGTCCTCCTCGATCACCACGGCGTCGTCGGTTTCGTAGCCCTCGACCGAGGCCCCCGGCAGCACCTCGACCCACGGCTCGAAGCGACACTGGACGCAGACGCTGTCCTCCTCCTGCGGCGGGCCGAGCCAGATGACGTCGCCCGTGCCGATCGTCGCCTTCCCGGTGACGCGTTCGTTGTTCAGGTACACGCCGCGCGGCGCGCTCGTGTCGTAGACGATCGACTCGTTGAGGTCCGCCCACACCTTCGCGTGGATCGGGCTGATCCCGGGATGCTCGACCACCAGGTGGCATCCCGGGTCGGAGCCGATCAGGATCTCCGCGACGACTTCTTCCGGATCGTGGTGGCGACCGTCGAGCGGGCCACCGAGAATCGAGAGCGATACGAGTCGAAGGTGACCCTCTGACATTGCTGGATTCTAGGAACCGGACCCCGAGGGGTCAAGGTATACTCGGCCGGACATGTGGCTCCGCGCACTCGTCGGCGTGGCGGCCCTGCTTCTGGTCGTGCTCGCCGCCGCGCTGCTCCTCCCCGTCGTCCGCGATCCTCGCGCGGCGCGCCGCCGCCTGGAAGCGCGCTTCAGGCGCCCGGAGCCGACTCCGGCTCCGCCACCCGCGGATCACTATTACCGCCGCTACTGGTCGTGAGCTGCGTGGCGACCCCGCGAGCCGTCAGGGCCGCGGAGCGGACGGCGTGACGGGCGTGAACAGCAGGTCCTGGTAGTCGAAGCTGAAGTCGATCGCCGGAGAGACCGGCGCCAGCGTCACCCGTTCGATCGAGGCGTCGGCCTTCAAGGCGAACGTCACGTAGGCGTCGGCCGGCTGCGTGTCCGACATGAAGGCCTCGCGCCAGCGCGCGACGAAGCTGTCGTGCTGCCAGTGCTCGAGATCGGCGACCATGCCGCGGGTTCGCGTCATCGTGAGCACGAGCTTTCCGCCGGCTTCCGCGATCGTCGCTTCCCCGTACCACGGGTCGCGATAGCGGCCGGCGTACGCCGCAAGCGGCAGCGACGGCGAGGAGGCCGAGGCCCGCGCGCCCGCGGCGGCGGCCACGGCGAGCTCGGCCCGCTTCGCCTGCTCGTCGGTCTGCTTGCGGAAGGCTGCGGTCCAGTCGACGGCGGGCGTGGGCGCCCCGAGGTAGTCGTCGAGGATGGAATGCGTCACCGAGCGGAACGCGCCGCCTTCCTCCTGGTTGGTGAGAACCACGACCCCGAGCCGTTCCTCGGGCACGATCGCGACCTGCGAGACGTAGCCGGGCAGGCCGCCCGTGTGAGAGACCAGCTTGCGCCCGCGATAGTCGCGCAGGCCGAAGCCGAGCCCGTAGGCCGCGAAGTTGGCCCGCAGCGGCTCGAGCCCAGCCGGCGGATCGGGTGTCGCGAGCGCTATCTGCGCGGTCCACAGGCGCTGGATCGACTCCGGCTTGAGCAGGCAGCCATCGGCCGGGCTCGCGCCCTTGCGGCTGCACTCGACGAGCATCCGCAGCCAGCGCGCCATGTCGGAGACGCTCGAATTGATGGCGCCCGCAGCGCCGCAGTTGTCGGCCTGCATCGGCGCGACCGGAGTCACGCGCCCCTTCAGCAGCAGGTGCGGCGCGGCCACGTTGTCGCGGTTCGCGCCCACGCTCGTGTTCGTGCGCGACATTCCGAGCGGCGCGAAGACGCGCTCGCGCAGGAACTCGTCCCAGCTCCGGCCCGAAACCTGGGCCACCGCCTCGCCCGCGGCGACGTACATCACGTTGCTGTAGGCGTAGCGGCTGCGCACGCTCGCCACGGGCTTGAGGTGGCGGATGCCCCTCACGATCTCGCGGCGGGTGAAGTCCGTGGCGGGCCACCACATCAGGTCGCCCTGGCCGAGCCCCAGCCCCGCCCGGTGCGTGACGAGGTCGCGCAGCGTCACCTCGCGCGTCACCCACGCGTCGTACATC
>DATBSL010000102.1:0-15445 GCA_036559805.1 Vicinamibacteria bacterium | reverse complement strand
TCGCTCCCGCGTCGACGAGCGCCGTCGCGGCCTCGACGAAGCCTGCGGAGCGCGCGGCGTCGAGGCGCAGGAAGTTCGAGAAGCAGAGGTGCGTCAGGGCGTCCCACTGGCGCGGGCCGCCCTTCGCGGTGGCGAGCGTCCCGTCCCGAGCCAGGAGCCGCCGCACGACCACCGCGTCCCCGACGAGCGCCGCGGCGTGAATGCTGGAGGCAACGAGTGCGGGATGCGCCGCCAGGATCGCCTCGGCGCGCCCGAGCGTGCCGCTCACGTGCGCGGCGTCGAGGGGAACGCAGCCCGCCTCGACCAGCTCGGCGAGCGGCCCCGCCGTTGCGCTCACGAGGCCGCGTCCCGCCCGTGGCTCAGGATCAGGCGCGCGCCGCGGTCGTACGTGAAGTACGCCCAGGCCCAGTTGAACAGCACTACGAAGCGGTTGCGGAAGCCGATCAGGAAGAAGATGTGGATGCCCAGCCACGCGAGCCACGCCACGAGGCCCGAGAGGCGCAGCGCGCCGATCACGGCCACGGCCCGCCGGCGGCCTACGGTCGCGAGCGAGCCCTTGTCGCGATAGCGGAACGGCAGGAGCGGCTCGTCGCGGAGCGCGCGCGCCACGTTGCGCGCGGCGTGTGCGCCCATCTGCATCGCGGCCGGCGCCACGCCGGGGACGCCGTGGCCGTCCTGCTCGACGAACGCTAGGTCGCCGATCACGAACAGCTCGGGCCGTCCCGGCACGCTCAGGTCGGCGTTCACGCGCACGCGGCCCGCGCGGTCCAGCTCCGCGCCGAGCGAGCGGGCGAGCGGCGAGCCCTGGACGCCGGCCGCCCAGACGATGGTGCGGGCCGCGAGCCGATCGGCCCCTACCTGCACGGAGCCTTCGTCGAGGCTCGTGACCGCGGAGCCCGTCCACACCTGCACGCCGAGCGCCTCGAGCTGCGCCTGCGCCTTGCGCGACAGCTCCTCGGGATACGCCTGCAGGATGCGCGGGCCCGCCTCGATCAGCACCACCCGCGCGCTGCGCGGATCGATGCGCCGGAAGTCGCGCGCCAGCGAATGCCGCGCGATCTCGGCGAACGCGCCGGCCATCTCGACGCCGGTCGGCCCGCCGCCGATCACGACCAGCGTGAGCCACTGCCGCCGCGCCGCCTCGTCAGGCTCGCGCTCCGCGCGCTCGAACGCGACGAGCGCGCGGCGCCGGATCTCGAGCGCGTCCTCGATCGTCTTCAGCCCCGGCGCGAACGGCTCCCAGGCGGCGTTGCCGAAGTAGGAGTGCGTGGCGCCCGCCGCGAGGATCAGGAAGTCGTAGCCCAGCTCGGAAGCGTCGAGGCGCACGCGGCGCGCGGCAGGATCCACGGCCTCGACCTCGCCGAGCAGCACGCGGACGTTGTCCTGGCGGCGCAGGATGCGGCGGATCGGCGACGCGATCTCGGCGGGCGACAGCCCGGCCGTCGCCACCTGGTAGAGCAGCGGCTGGAACACGTGGTGGTTCTTGCGGTCGACGAGCGTGATCTCGACCGGCTCGCGCGAAAGCCCGCGCGCGGCCGCCAGGCCCGCGAAGCCGCCTCCGACGATGACCACCTGCTTGCGGGCGCTCATCGTTGCCATTCTAAGCCGCCCGAAGCGCCCATCCGCGTTGCGCGTGCCGCGAGCGTCGGCTAGATTCGCTGAGGGTCGACGTCAAATTTCAAGACCTGACCCCTCCGGAGGTGGCCTTGGAGTCGAGCGCGAAGACGCGGGTGGTCGCGGCACTCGGGCTGTGCGCGGCCGCGGCGGCCGTGGCGGGTCTGCTGCTGCTTCAGCACCACGGCGAGCCGCGCGCCGTCTCCGCCGTCAGCCAGGCGTGCGGCGACGGCCAGACGAGCGGCTGCGACGACGTCGCGCGCAGCGCCTGGTCGCGCGTGGCCGGCTTCCCGGTCGCCGCCTGGGGCCTCGCGTTCTATCTCTCGATCGGGCTGCTGCTGTTCCTGGCGCTCGCGGGCCCGGGGGCGCTCGCCTGGCCGCTCGCGCTCGTCGCGGCCGGCGCGCTCGCGTCGGCGCTGCTCGTCGACCTGGTGCTGCTCGCGGTGCAGGCCTTCTCGATACGCGCGTTCTGCTGGCTGTGCATCGCCACCTACGTTCTCGGCGGTCTCGCCCTGGCGGCGCTCTGGCCGGCGCGGCGCGCGGCCGCCGGCGCGAACGCCCTTGCCGCTCCCGAGGGCCGCCTGGCGCTCGCGGGGGCCCTGGCCGGCGCCGTCGCCGTGTTCGCCTTCGTTTTCGCCGCCAACAACGCGCTCGTTCAGCGGGCGGCGCTACGGCAGGCGCGGCTGCTCGGAGCGCCGGCAGGGCCGGCCGCCGCCACGCCGACTGCGCCCGCGCAGGCCGTTGAGCACGCGCACGCCATCGAAACCCCGGCCACGCCGCCGCCCGGGGCGACCGACGACGTCGCCTACTGGCGCGAGCAGGCGCAGACGCTCCAGGCGACGATCGACGATCCCGCGAAGCTCGAGGCGTACTTCTCCGCGCGCGCGCAGAAGGAGTACGACACCGCGAAGGTCGAGTCGATCGACCTCACCCGCGGCCTGCTCAAGGGATCCGCGGGCGCGCAGGTGAGCGTGGTCGAGTACTCGGACTTCCTCTGCCCGTACTGCCGCCAGCTCGCGGGGGCGCTTTCCGGGTTCATGCCACAGGCCGGCGGGCGGCTCGCCGTCTACTTCAAGAACTTTCCGCTCGACAACAGCTGCAACTCGAAGCTGCCGCGCGCGGCGCACCCGGGCTCGTGCACGCTGGCGCTCGGCGCGATCTGCGCGCAGAACCAGGGCAAGCTCGAGGCCTACCACGACCGCGTGTTCGGCAGCGAGCTCAAGAACCCGCAGCCGGCCGACGTGGTTCGAATCGCGGCGGAGGCCGGGCTCAACGCCGCGGCGGTCGAGGGCTGCCTCGACGACCCGCAGACGAAAGCGGCCCTCGCGGCGGAGATCGCCGAGGGCAACCGCCTGGGGATCCACTCCACCCCCACCGTGTACATCAACCGGAAGAAGCTTCCGAGGCTCAACGACTTCGTCGCCGTGGTCGACAAGGAGGCGCAGAAGAAGGGGGCTCCTCCGCTGGGGCGCTGACCCCGAGAGCCCCATGACGTGGTATTTTTCGTTCCGCAGATGCGACTCGACGCCTGGCTGAAGCAGCCGCACACGCCGGTCGAGCGCCTCCGACTCGTGGAGCGCCTGGCGCAGGCGCTGAACTCCCTCCATGACCGCGGCGAGACGCTCGCCTCGATCGCGCCCGAGCGCGTCGAGGTCGGCGCGGAGCTCAAGGTCGATCTGGCTCCCTCCGCGCGGGGGCGGCCTGAGCCGGGCTACGCCGCGCCCGAGCGGCTCGAGGGCGGACCGCCGACGACGGCCTCCGACATCTACTCGGCGGGTGCCCTGTGCTGGGAGATCCTGGTGGGCCGGCCGTGCGGCGAGGCCCCCAAGCCGCTCGCCGACGTCGCCCCCGAGCTGCCGCGCGAGCTGGCGAACAGCGTAATGGGCTGCCTCGAGCGGGGCGCGGAGTGGCGGCCCAAGGACCTGACCTATCTCGCGCAGCTCGCCGCGGCGCAGCAGAAGGTGGCCGCGCCGCCCGAGCCGGCGCCGAAGGCCGCGCGCACGGCAGCGTCGGCGCGCTCGCGGCAGCCCATCAGCGCCCCGCGGAGAGCCTCGCGCGGCATGCTGCCGCTCTTCGTCGCTGCCGTGCTGCTGATCGCCGCCGCCGCATCCAGCTATTTCTGGCTGCGCCGACAGGAGGTCGCGGCGCCCACGGCGAGCGCCGCCACGCCGCCGCCGGCCGCGGCGGTCGCCACGACGCCGGAGCCGGGCGTTGCCGTGACCCCGACGCCGGAGCCCGAGCCGCTCGCTCCCACGCCGACGCCGACCGCGGTTGCAGTGAGCGCCACCCCGACGCCCGCGCCGAGCGCGACGGCCGAGCCCGAGCCGCTCGCGACACCCGCGCCGACGCCGCCCCCTACCCCCACGCCGGCGCCCGCCGTGGCGGAGACGCCGCTGCCGCGAGCCGCGACCGCCGCGCTCGTGGAGCCCGCGCTCCTTTCCACCCTGTCGCCCCTGTCCGTCCGCCGTCCCGGGCGCGTGCTGCTCGACCTGCGCGGCACCGGCCTTCGCTCCGACCTGCGCGTCAGCATCCTGGCCCTCAAGGGAGAGCCGCGCGGCATCACGGTGGTGCGCCAGAAATGGACGAGCGCGAACCTCGTGAGCGTCCTGCTCGAGCTCGACGCGAACGTGACGCCGGGCGCCTACGGGATAGCACTCGAAGACGCGACCGGGAATCGCACCAACCCGTTGTCGCTGACGATCACGAAATAGCCGAAGTCGACAAGGGTTCGGCTCCTCAAGTTCGGTCTCTAGAGGGGAAGGAACGGCCGGGGCTGCTGCCGACTTTCTCTAAGACGAGGGGGCTCTGCCCCCTCGTGCTCCCCCCCCTGCCTGTGGAAAGCCTGTCGTGTCGCTGCGGAAAACACGTGGAATCTCAGCGGATAACTGCCACCATGGCTGCGGAAATCCGGTGGATGGGCTTCGGATAAGCTGTGCGGCCTGGTCGGATTTGCTGTGGAAATGCCGTGGGGCCGCTGTGGACGGCCTGTGGATATGCCGCGGATACGCTGCGGAAAACGGCGGCCGGGCCTACTCGAGCGGCTCGGGGGCGAGCGCCGTCGTGACGCGGGCGTAGCGGCCCGGGTCGAACGCGCTCAGCAGGCGCTCCGCGGTCGGGCTCGCCGTCTCGGCCGCGTGCTCACGCAGCAGCTCTTCCACCTCGGCGGCGCCTGATGCGTCGAGCGGCTCCGCTTTCACGTACTGGCGGTTGAGCCGCGAGCCGTCGGGGTCGAGCAGGTAGACGCGCCCACCGGTCAGGCCCGCGCCGAGGTTGAAGCCGACGCTGCCGAGCACGAGTGCTATGCCGCCCGTCATGTACTGGAACGCGTTCGCCTCGACGCCCTCGACCACCACGCGCGGTCCCGCGCCCTCGTGGCTCTTGCGCATGCAGATCGCGAAACGGTTGCCGCCGCGCCCGGCGAGATAGGCGCGCCCCGCGCGCGCGCCGTAGCCGAACGTGTTCCCGACGACCGTGAGCTCCGTGTCGCCGCCCTCGGGCACCACCACCAGCTTGCCGCCGTACGCCGCCGTGAACGCCGAGTCGGCGGCGAGCCCGTGGAGGTACAGCTCCATCCCGGAGACGGCATAGGCGCCGTAGAAGTGCCCGGCGGCGCCCTTGTGGCGGAAGACCACGCGACCCTTGGGCAGCCCGGAGTCGCCGAAGCGGCGCGCGATGATGCCAGCGGCGCCCACGGCGACGCAGCGGTCGACGTTCGTGAGCGCCGCCTTCACCTCGACGTCGGCGCCCGCGAGCGCCCGCTCGGCGGCCGCCTCCTCTTCCGCGCGGCGCGGCGGCGCGAAGCGGCGGCGCTGCTCGGCGTCGTCGCGCTCGAGCGCGCGCGCGGGCGGCGCGCCCACGATGTGGCCCACGTCCAGGAGCGCCGCCTTGCCCTCGAGGTCGTCGCGCTTCACGAGCAGCTCGCGCCGCCCGACCACGTCCGACAGCCGCTCGATCCCGTTCGCGGCCATGAGCTCGCGCACCTCGGAGGCGACGTGGCGCAGCAGGCGCGTGACGTGGCGGCTCTTGCCCGTGAAGCGCGCGACGAGCGCCGGGTCCTGAGTGGCGACACCGAGCGTGCAGCCCTGGCGCCGCTTGCCGGTCGTGTCGCCGGGCTGCGGCCCCGCCATGTGGCACTGGCGCAGCATCGAGCAGCCGATCGACATCAGCACCGACGTGCCGAAGCCGACGCGGTCGGCCCCCAGCAGCATCAGCTTGAGCGCGTGCTCGCCGGTGAGCACGCCGCCGTCGACCGAGAGCTCGACCCGCTCGCGCACGCCCTCCTCGACCAGCATGTCCTGGACCGCGGGCAGCACCGCTGCGACCGGCACGCCGCCGTGCTTCTGGTCCACGCGTTTGGCGGCGCCGGTTCCGCCGCAGCCGTCGGAGAGGTGCAGGCGGTTGGCGCCCGCGTTGACGCCGCCCATGCACGCCATCTCGACGCCGTGCGTCGCCACGAACTTGAGCGCGGCGCGCACGTCGGGGTTGAGGTGGCGCCAGCTCTCGACCATCAGCTTGACGTCCTCGATCGAATACAGGTTGTGGTTCACGGGCGGCGAGACCAGCTCGAAGCCCGGCTCGCAGCCGCGCTGGTGCGCGATGCGCGGCGAGACCTTCTTGCCGGGAAGCTGGCCGCCCTTGCCGGGCTTGGCGCCCTGCGCGAACTTCACCTCGGCTTCGGCCGCGCGCGCGGCCGTCATCGGCGTGACGGTGAAGCGCGCGCCGGCGTACTGGATGCTGCGGTTGCCGTCGGGGCGGCCGATGCGCGCCTTGTCGAAGCCGCCCTCGCCGGAGTTGGCGATCGGCCCGACGCCGGGCGGCACGTCCACGCCGCTGCGGCGGAAGCGCCACAGGCAGTAGCGGTGGAGCGCGTTCATCGCGCGCGCGACCGCGCGGTGCGCCGGCTCGGAAAGCGCCCCCTCGCTCATGCCGGGCGCCATGAAGCGCCACAGCACGTGCTCCTCGCTCTCGACCTCACCGAGCGGGATCGGCTCGGCGTGCGGGACGATCTTCAGCAGGTCGAGCACCGACAAGGGCGCGCGCTCGTTGACGGTCTCCGCGTAGGTCGCGTAGGCGGCGCTCGAGCCGGCCTCTCCGCCGCGGCTCGCGTAGCCGGACGCGGCGTGCAGCGTGCGCACGACGTCGGGGCCGTTGGCGTGGGCGCGCGCCGCGTTGCGGTAGCGGAACTCCCCCACGTCGACGAGCTCGGCTTTAGCCCCGGGCTGGAACGCCTCGGAGTGGAAGCACAGCCACTCGCGGTCGAGCGTCAGCGCGCCGATCCCGCCCAGGTGGCGCGCGACGCCCGGGAACTCGGTGCGCAGCCACTGCGGGTCGAGCCCGACCGCCTCGATCAGCTTGGCGCCGCAGTAGGCCGAGGCCGGCGTCACGCCCATCATCGACATCGCCTCGATGAAGCCGCCGCGCAGGCCCTTGAGGTACGTCTTCTCGCGCTCGCCCGCGCTCAGGCAGCCGAGCCAGGGGCAGAGCGCGTCGGCGCCCACGGCCACGAGCAGCGCCGCGTGGTGGATGTCCCACACGCCGGCGTCGGCGACGATCCCGACGCGGTGCCGCATCCCGGCCTTGACGAGCGCGTCGTGCAGCCGGCTCGCCACGCGCAGCGCCGGCACGGCCGCGCGTGTGCTCGAGACGCCGCGGTCGGAGAGCACGATCACGGCGGCGCGGCCCGCGAGGCTCAGCCCGCGCGCCACGACGTCGTCGAGGGCCGCCTCGAGCCCCTGGGGTCCGCGCTGCGCGTCGAACAGCAGCTCGAGCCGCTCGACGCGCTCGAGCGCTTCGAGAGCCGCGAGCTCCCCGAGCGACAGGATCCGCTCCGGAAGCATGAAGACGGGAGCGCTCGCGGCGGCCTCGCGGGCCGCCTTGCCGTTGGCGCGCCACAGCCCCGAGCGGTCGCCGAGTGCCACGGCGGTCTCGAACACCCAGGCGTCGCGGATCGGGTCGATCGGCGGGCTCGTCTCCTGGGCGAAGCGCAGCTTGAAGTGGTCCTCGAGCCGGCGCGGCAGCCGGTCGAGCATCGCCGCGGGCGGCGTGTCGTCGCCCATCGAGCCGACGGCGGGCTTGCCGGTGTCGGCGAGCGCCGCGAGCAGCACCTGCTCGTCCTCGCGCGTCATGCCGAACGCGATCTGGATCCGCCGCAAGTCGGCGAGCTGCGGCCGCGGCGCGCCCTGCGCGACCTCGACCTCGACCTGGACCCGGTTGCGCGGCGTCGGGAAGCGCTGGTTCGAGACGAGCCGGTGCACGTCGTCCGTCAGCAGCACGTCGCCGCTCCTGAGGTTCACGACCACGGTGTCGCCCGGGCCGAAGAGCTTCTGCGTCTCGACCGGCCCGAGGTCCACCGTGCCCGTGAGCTCGCTCGCCGCGAGCGCGTAGTCCTGGGTGGTGAGCAGCCACAGCGGGCGCAGGCCGTTGCGATCCAGGTGCGCGACCGCCTCGTCGCCGTCGCAGGCGACGATCGCCGCGGGCCCGTCGCACGCGCCGAGGAAGACGCTCATCGCCTCGTGGAACGCCGTCAGCCGGTCGCTCGCGGCCGCGAGGCTCGGCGCCTCGGGCAGGAGCGCCAGGATCGCCTGCGGCAGGCTGAGCCCGCCCGTGAGCAGCGCGATCACCATGTCGTCGAGGTTGGCGGTGTCGGAGCCGCCCGCGCAGATGATCGAGCGCACGCGGGCGCCGATCTTCGCGAGCCGCGGATGCCGCTCGACCAGCAGGCTCACCAGGTCGGGCCCGATCGCCTCCATCCACGCCACGTTGCCCTTGATCGTCGAGATCTCGCCGTTGTGGCCGAGCGCCCAGAACGGCTGCGCGCGGCGCCACGCGGTCGTGGTGTTGGTGCTGTAGCGGCTGTGGAACAGCACGAAGCGCGAGGCGTAGTGCTCGTCGCGCAGGTCCGGGTAGAGCCTTCCGATCTGCGACAGCTCGGCGAGGCCCTTGTAGACGACGGTGCGGTTCGAGAGGCTGGCGATCGAGAAGTCGCTGCCCACCTCGTCGCTCAGCACCTCGTCGAGCGCGAGCCGCAGCAGGTAGCGGCCCGCGAGCCAGCCGTCCTCGCTCAGCCCGTGCGGCCGCTTGAAGAGCGCCTGCCGCACGACGGGGGCCGTGCGGCGGGCCGCCGCGTCCGCGGGCAGCGCGTCGAGGTCCACCGGCACGTCGGCCCACCCGAGCACGTCCGCCTCGGCGAGCGCCGCCAGCTCCTCGACCCGCTTCACGCAGCGCCGCCTCGGCACGGGCTCGAAGGGCAGGAAGAACATCCCGAGCGCCACGTCGTGCTGCGCGATCAGGCGCGCGTGGTCTGGGAAGCGGTCGAGCAGGAGCGGCCACGGGATGTCGAGCAGCAGCCCCGCGCCGTGGCCGGGCGCGCCGCGGTGGTCGAACTGCCGGCACAAGTCGAGCGCGACGTCGATGATGCGGCGCTCGGCCACCCCCTGGCGCGAGGCCAGGAAGCCCATGCCGCACGCGTCCCTCGAATCGGTCGCGGTGCGCGGGATGCGTTCTCGGGCGCTCATCGTCTCAGTGAAATTTGCAGGATAGGAACGACGCGGCGTGCGGTCAATGTGAATCGTCAGGATATGTCGTCATGCGAGCGATTCACCCGCTCGATGACGTGCGCCCGCTAGCTGGCGGCAGGGACCGGACGGCTGTTCTGGCGCAGCCAGTAGCGCTCGATCTCCGCCATCAGCTCCGCGAAGCTCTCGTAGCTGCCGGGCTTCACCAGGTAGCTGTTGGCATGCAGCCGATAAGCCTTCACCATGTCGCCTTCCGCGCGCGAGGTGGTGAGCACCACGCACGGGATGTCGCTCAGGTCCGGCGACGCCTTGATCTCGCGCAGCACCTCGAGGCCGTCGATCCGCGGCAGGCGCAGGTCGAGCAGGATCAGATGCGGCCTATCCGGCGCGTCGGGCGAGTCCCTGCCGCCCAGGTAGCGCAGCGCGGCCTCGCCGTCCTCGAGGTGCACCAGCACGACGTTGGCACGGCACTCCTCGAGCCCACGCTTCACGAGCTCGGCGTGGTCGAGGTCGTCCTCGACGAGCAGCACCCTCAGCGGGGCGCGGTTGACGCCTTCGCCCTCGGCCACGCCGACTATTCAAGCACCCCCGGGCCGCTGCGTAAAGTCCTGCTGGCAGATAGGATGGGGCCGATGCACGCAGGCGGCCATGGCCGGCTCGTGGCGGCGGTGGCCGCCCTCAACGTCCTGAGCTTCGTCGACCGGCAGCTGCTGGTCGCGCTCGCCCCGCTGCTGATCGCGGACCTGGGCCTGACGCGCGCCCAGATCGGCCTCCTCGTCGGGATCTCTTTCATGGCGGTCTATTCGATCGGGACGCTCGTCGCCGGGGTCTGGGCGGATCACTGGAACCGTCCTCGGCTCATGGCCTTGGGGCTCGTCGTCTGGAGCCTCGGCACGCTGCTCACAGCGACGGCCGGCGGCATGGCGTCGCTCGCCTTCTGGCGGGCATTCGTGGGGATCGGAGAGGCCGCTTTGCCCGCGACGGCGCTGTCGATGGTGGCCGACCGTGTGGCCCCCAGCCACCGCGGCCTCGCGACGAGCGTCTTCTACATGGGCGTCCCGGTGGGTTACGCGCTGAGCCTCGCCTTGTCGGGAGCGATCGGGCCGCGCCTGGGCTGGCGAGCCTGCTTCGTGGCGCTCGGCGCGCTCGGCCTGCTGGGCGCGCTGTTCGTGCTGCGCATGCAGGACCCCCCACGGCGCGGCAGTGCGCGCGAGGCCGGGCCGCCCCTGATCACGACGCTGCGCGAACGCCCGGTGATCGTGGTATTGACGCTCGCGGGAGTGCTGCTCGTCTACACGAGCGCCGCCTCCCAGCACACGATCACCTGGCTCGTCGCCGAGCGCGGCTTCGATTACGCTCGGGCCGCCTTCGCGTCGGCGGCCGTGACGCTCGTCGGCGGGATCGCCGGGAACGTCGCGATCGGCCTGATCACCGATCGCGCGCGCCGCGCGCACCCGGCCGGGCGGCTCCTGGCGCTCGCGGGCGTGAGCGCCTTTGGCCTGGCCGCCGCGCTCGCGTTCTACAGAATCCCTCCGGGATCGTGGCGCTTCGTGGCGTGCTGGATCGCGGCGCAGGCGTTCCTGCTCGGCTGGTACGGCTCGCTGGTCACCGCCGTCGACGAGCACGCGCCCGACGGGCGGCACGCCTCGGTGATCGGTTTCCTCCTGCTCGCGGTCAACCTGCTCGGCGTCGCGTCGGGCCCCTACGTCACCGGCCTCGCGGGCGACCGGCTGGACCTGACGCGCGCGCTGCAATGGAGCGTCGCGCCGGGTCTCGCCGGCGCGCTGCTCGTCGCCCTCGTGGGCCTTGTCCAATGGCGCGCGAGCTCAGCCGCCAACGGGGCGTGAGCGAGCCCGTGCTACGCTCGGGCATCCGTCCCAGGAGGAGGCGCATGTCCCGCTCGTCGGCCGTTCCGTGCCTGCTGCTGCTCACGCTCGCGGCCGGATCCGCGGCGCAGGAAAAGCCTCGCACCGAGCGGGTCACGGGAGGCGCCGAGTACGGCGCCGGCGGCTTCCACAGGGCGATGCTCGGAGCGTCGTACCGCGACCTGTGGACGACGCCGGTCGAGGCCGAGGTGCTCGACCTGTCGCGCGAAGCCGGCGGGGTCACGCCGGTGCGCCGCGTGGGCGGACAGCAGACCAAGGGCTTGGCATTCGTCGGCAAGGACGGCAGGAGCTACACCTTCCGCGGCGTCGAGAAGGACCCGTCGAACCTCCTGCCCCAGGAGCTGCACGACACGTTCGTGCAGGACCTGCTGCGCGACCAGATGGCCGCGCAGCACCCCGCGGGTGCTTTGATCGCGGACGAGCTCGCGCGGGCGGCGGGCCTGCCTGCGATACCGGTGCGCTTCGTCGTGCTGCCCGACGACCAGGCACTCGGCGAGTTCCGGTCCGAGTTCAAGGGCCTGCCTGGAACCTTCGCGGAGTACCCGACGGCCGCGACCGCCGAGCACCCCGGGTTCGAGGGCGCCTTGGAGATCCTGGAACACCTAGCGCTCTTCGACCGGCTCGCGGAGAGCCCCGACGACCGCGTGGCGATCCGCGAATACCTGCGCCTGCGCCTCTTCGACGTCTTCATCTCGGACTTCGACCGGCACCGCAAGCAATGGCGCTGGATGCGCAAAGCCGGCGACCCGCGCTGGCACGCGATACCCGAGGATCGCGATCAGGCCTTTGCGCGCTACGAAGGCCTGCTCGTCCGCGCCGTGGCCGGCTTCGTGCCCCAGGTCCGCACCTTCGGCAAGGACTACGACAAGATCCAGGGGCTCACCTACAACGGCCGCGAGCAGGATCGCTGGCTGCTCCCGGAGCTCCCGCGCGAGGCGTGGCACGAGGAGGCAAAGGCGCTCCAGGCGGCCTTCCCGGACGAGGTGCTCGAGCGCGCCGCACGGCGCATGCCGTCCGAGTGGTACGCGATCGACGGCCCCCGGCTGGTGGCTGCGCTCAAGCAGCGGCGCGAGGCTCTCGTCCGGGAGGCCGACGTGTTCTTCGACCACCTCGTGGAAGAGGTGGACGTGCAGGCGACCAACGCGAGCGAGCTCGCCCGGGTCACGCGCCATCCCGACGGCGCCGTCGACCTCGAGCTGGCCCGGCTCGGCGCCTCAGGTACCGCCGAGCCCCCGTACTTCAAGCGCCGCTTCCTCGATTCCGAGACGCACGACCTGCGGCTCTACATGCGCGGCGGTGACGACCGCGTGGAGGTCTCCGGCCCTTCGGCCGGAATGACGGTCCGCGTCGTCGGCGGCAAGGGCAACGACGTCGTTCAGGAAGCCGAGTCGGCCGGCGTCCGCGTGTACGACTCGCTCGGCGACAACCGCGTCACGTCCGGCACCGCCTGGGACCGGCGGCCCTACACCGCGCCCCCGAGCCCGCCGGGGGCGCCCTGGATTCCGCCGCGGGACTGGGGGCGGGACAATTACCTGCTTCCCTGGTTCAGCTTCGGCTCCGACCTCGGGGTCTTCATAGGCGGCGGCGTCGCGACGATGGGCTACGGCTTCCGCAAGAGCCCCTGGGCCGATCACCAGACGCTGCGCGCCGGCTGGGCCTTCGGCGCGAAGCAGCCGCGCGTCGACTATCGAGGCGAGTTCCGCCGCGTCAGCTCCGACCTCACGCTGGGGTTGCGCGCCTACTGGTCGGGCCTCGAGGTCCTGCGCTACTACGGCTTCGGCAACGAGACCACCTCCGAGCTGGACGACGACTTCTACAAGGTGAAGCAGCGCCAGATCGTGTTCGTCCCGAGCGTCACGTGGCCGCTGGTCGGCGCGCTCGACCTGACGGTCGCACCGGCCCTGCAGTACTCCGACACGCGGGACGAGGACATGCTGATCAACGAGGAGCAGCCTTACGGCACCGGCAGCTTCGGACAGGTCGGCGGCTGGGTGCGGCTGCGTCTCGACACGCGCCGCGCGCTGGCCCGCGCCAAGGGCGCCAAGGCCGCGCTGCCCTCGGTCATCGGCGCGGCGGGCTACCCGGTGAGCGGCGCCTACGTCGAGACGATCGCCACGCTGTTCCCGAAAGCCTGGGACGTCGAGGAAACCTACGGCTGGGTGGAGGGAACCGCGGCGACCTACTGGACCGCAGGCAGCCAGGGCCGCGCCACGCTCGCGCTGCGGGCCGGCGGCAAGCACGTGTACGGCGAAAAGTACCCGTACTTCAGCGCCGCGACGGTCGGAGGCGGAGGCTTCTTCTCGGGCATGGACGCAGTGCGCGGCCTGCACCCCAATCGTTTCATCGGCGACACGTCCGCCTACGGCAACGCGGAGCTGCGGCTCTACGTGTCCCGCTTCCTCGTCGCGCTGCCGGGCGAGTGGGGGCTGTTCGGCTTCGGCGACGTCGGGCGCGTCTGGCTCGAGGGCGAGAGCTCGGACAAGTGGCACACGAGCTGGGGCGGCGGCATCTGGATCGGCCTGCTCGCACGCACCAACGCCATCGCGCTGACGGTCGCCCAAAGCGACGAGCGCACCGCTTTCTATCTGCGCGCCGGCTTCAGTTTTTAGTCTTCTGGCCCGTAGCCACGAGTGCGCTGCGCGGCTGCCCTTCAGCTCCTCAAGGGCGATGGGTCGCAGGGGGGCGAGTCGGCCAGGCTGGTTCTCGCGTTCTCTTAGTCGAGGGGGCGCCGCCCCCTCGAGCACCCCCGGGTTACGCGGGTGGATCCGTTACCAACGACCGCGTTTCAGTCCCAGCGCCGTGAGGCGCTTCTCGAACTCGGTGATGCGCTCGCGGTCCGTGTCCGTGGTCGCCCTGGGATCGCCCGGGTAGTAGATCTGCCAGGTGAGCCCGACCTCGGGCTTGAACTCGTTCTCGGGCCGGAGCACCGCGGCGCGCGGCGGCTCGAGCGTCACGCGGCTCTTGCGCTCCGCGGCGGGGACGGCAGCCTCGGCCAGCGCCACGAGCTCTTCGCGCAACCCGCGAGCCGCGTCCTGCCGCTCCTGCCCCGGGGCTTTCTCCATCGGAGCCGCGGCGTAGATCGTCAGCATGAAACCCGGCTGCACGCGCTCGCCGCCTCGCATCTCCACGATCGGGGCGATCTCGTAGGCCACTCGGTGCTCGCGCGTCCAGACCACCCAATCGGCGTCACTGCGGCTCATCGGCTTCCTCCGTGCAACGAGTCCGTTTCCTGGCTCAGAACGAGTAGCCTAGCGCAAGGCTGAGCCCCCAGTCGTTGTGGGTGGCTCCTTCGGTGGCGGGGTCGCTGTCGTAGCTCTCGTATCCCTTGATGCCCAGGTAGAAGTCCGAGAACAGCTCGCGGCGCAGGCTGACGCTCGCTTCGAGGCGGAAGCGCGCCCACTGCGTGAGGCCGAGGTAGCCGTACGCAGTCAGCTGGATGTCCGTATTGGGGAAGTCATAGGCGAAGTTGGCGAAGTCGAACCCGAACACGGCTTCCAGGTTGGTCGTTTTCTCACCCTCGACCGGCTTCTCGCGGTTGACGCCCAGGCCGGCGCCGCCCGTGAGCTGGTTCTTCCGGTCGCGGGCGAGCGCGTAGGCCCAGCCGCCGACGAGGCTGCTGCGCAGGTCGAAGCCCAGCTCGCGGTTCTGCTCGATAGTGCCCTGCGCGAAGACGCGGTGGCGATTCGGGAAGAACCGCATGTAGCCCAGCGTCCCCGAGGCGCGCTGCGTGTCGTCGGCCTCGGGCTGCTGCGTGAACACGGCGTCGCCCCTGGCGAAGGCCTCGAAGCGCGGCCGCGTGTAGCGCAGCATGGCGTCGAAGTCCAGCTGGAGCAGCTCGGTGGCGCTCGTGTAGCCAGCGCCGACGTCGAACGAGCCGCGGAACTTGTCCCAGAAGCCGCCCTTCACCAGCTGGATCCGTACCACCTGCCACAGCTGCAGCTCGTCCGTGCCCCAGTCCGCCACCACCTCGAGCGTGCCCTCGCCCTTGCCGGGACGCAGCGCGCCGAAGGACAGCCCGCCGTCCATGTTTTCGACCTCGAAGTACTCCGGCGCCGTCAGCTGCGTGACGTTGTCCCACTCGATCTGCAGTGTGCCCATGTCGTCGGTCTTGAGCTCGAGGCGGGACTTGGTCATGGACGCGACCTCGCCGATCACGCGGCTGCCGTTGCGCAGCACCACGACGTCGACCTTAGGCGCGGCGGACGCGGCGGCCCCCGGCAAGACGCAGAGCAGGGCCGCGGCTCGTATCCAGAGCGCTGCCCGCGCCGCTCGCGCCGCTCGCGCCGGCACGTCAGCTCCCGAACACGAACCCGAGCAAGATCGTGATCTTCGAGTAGCGGATCGTGACGTCCTGGTCGAAGCGCCCTTGTGGCAGCTGCTCGGGGGGGACGGGCGAGTCGAGCGGGCGCGTCGTGCCGCCGCGGGCCCAGG
>DATBSL010000101.1:0-2143 GCA_036559805.1 Vicinamibacteria bacterium | reverse complement strand
TCGGCCACGTAGAGCGCGCCGTCCGGCCCCACCAGCAGGTGATGGGGTCCGTCGAAGCGCGCCTGAGCGCCGGGCACGTCGTCCGCGGGCGGCCCCTTCTCGCCAGTGCCCGCGAGCACGGTCAGCGTCCCGTTCTCGTCGAGCACGCTGACGCGGTTGCCGGTCATCTGGACGATGTACGCACGCCCCTGCCCGTCGAAGTCGATACCGAAGGGCTCGTGAAGGTCGTGGTCCACGAACACGACCGCCTGTCCGGGAGCGGGCGGCTCCGCGGCGCTCGCGGCCGCCGCCGCGATGCAGAGGACGTGCGCCCCTAGGCTGAACCGCATCGCCTCCTCCTATTCGGCCCGGCTGCGGCCGGCCGTCTTGATTTGCCCGAGCAGCGCTCTCATCTGCTTTGCTCTCACGGGGTGCTCGGAGATCCGATTTCGCTCCTCGCCCGGGTCGGTGGCGAGGTCGTAGAGCTGTCCGGCGGCGTCGTTGCCCAGCTCCGTGTTCGTGCTCCGTTCCAGCCTGGGCCCGCTGCCGGGGGCGATGTACTTCCAGGAACCCTGCCGCAGCGCGAGCACGCCGGCCTGCTCGACGAGGTGGTCGCGGCCCGTCCTCGTCCTGCCGAGGAACGCGTCCATCAGGTCGACGCTGTCGGGGGCATCGGCGGGTGAGAGCTTCTGCCCGGCGAACGCCGCGAACGAGGCCAGGAGATCCACCTGCGAGACGAGCGCATCGGACGTCCCGGGCGTCACGTGTCCGGGCCAGCGCACGATGAACGGCACGCGCGTGCCGCCTTCGAAGTTGCTGTACTTGCCGCCGCGCCACGGCCCGGCCGGCTTGTGGCCTCCGAGCTTCTCGACCGCGTCGTCCCGGTAGCCGTCGTCCACCACCGGCCCGTTGTCGCTCGTCAGGATGACGAGCGTCCTCTCCGCCAGCCGCAGCCGGTCGAGAGCGGCGAGGACCTCGCCGACGCACCAGTCGGCCTGCGCGATGGCGTCGCCGCGCGGCCCCATGCGGCTCTTGCCGACGAAGCGCGGGTGCGGCGTGCGCGGCACGTGCGGGTCGTGCAGCGCGAAGAACAGGAAGAACGGCTGGCCGCCTTGCTGCTCGACGAAGGCGACGGCCTTCTGGACGAACACGTCGGCCATGTCCTCGTCCTTCCAGAGTGCAGCCCTGCCTCCGGTCATCCAGCCGATGCGGCTGAT
Organism: Vicinamibacteria bacterium; assembly: GCA_036559805.1. GTDB lineage: Bacteria > Acidobacteriota > Vicinamibacteria > Fen-336 > Fen-336 > DATBSL01. The sequence continues at coordinate 947 of DATBSL010000101.1, read as the reverse complement.
GCCGTTGACGATCGTCATGTCGTGGCCGTGGCTGGGGCGCAGCTTCAGCAGGTCGGGGTTCTCGCTTCCGGTCGGCCAGTCGCCGGTCTTGCGGCGATAGTCGACGCGGATCGGATCGGCTGGATCGAGGCCGACCACGCGGCGGTTCTCGATGTAGACCGTCGGCACACGGTCGCCGGTCGCGGCCATGATGAACGCGTAGCCGAAGCCGACGTCGTCCGGGCCAGGCCGGATCTCGCCGTTCCAGTCCGGCCCGGCCTCGGGTCCCAGGCCGAGGTGCCACTTGCCGACGACGGCCGTGCCGTAGCCAGCTCGCTGGAAGACCGCCGGCAGCGTCGTGCGGCCGGGCTCGACGATCATCCCGGCGTTGCCCGGCAGGATTCCGGTACCGGCCCTGCGCCACGCGTACTCGCCGGTCAGCATCGCGTAGCGCGAGGGAGTGCAGGTCGCCGCCGCCGAGTGGGCATCGGTGAGGCGCAGGCCTTGCGCCGCCAGCCGGTCGATGTGCGGCGTCTCGACGCCCTTGGCGCCGCAGCACGAGAGGTCGCCGTAGCCGAGGTCGTCGGCGTAGATCAGGACGACGTTCGGCCGCGGCTGCGCCCGAGCCGTCGCGGAGACGAGCAGCATCAGGACGGCGAACCAGATGCTGTGGCGCGCGCGCGGAGCCGCCGGCCGACCGAGGCGACTCAAAGCGGACGCACGACGTCGGGGAAGTTGCGCCACACCGGCACGCCGCAGAAGTGCTCGCCCTCGGTGCAGGTGGGCGTGATGCGGCCGTGGCGCAGCACGCAGGGCGGGCCCATGTGGCGCGCCAGGCGCGGGTGCAGCGCGCGCACCTGCTCGAGCTCGTCCATCGAGGCGCGATAGATCTCCTCCTGCGCGTTGAAGCAGGTGCGCATCACCCACTTGTGGGCCAGGTAGAGCAGGCTCCCGGTCTCGTGGAAGCG
>DATBSL010000100.1:0-9127 GCA_036559805.1 Vicinamibacteria bacterium | reverse complement strand
CCCGGACGCGACCAGGCCCGCGACCAGGACGCCTGCGAGACCCTCGCCCGCCACCAGTCCCGACGCCGCAAGCACACCCGTGTCGACCCGGCCCTCCTTCGCGGGTCCGCGCCCGCGCTCGGCCAGGGCGCGGACGCAGCCGCCGACGTAGAGCGGGGCCATCGTCGCGAGCGGCAGGTAGACGCCGATCGCGAACGCGAGGCCGGAGACACCGCACAGCATCGCGCCGATCGAGAGGCCGGCACCGGTCAGGACCAGGCCCCACGGCAGCTCCCCGGCCAGCACCCCCTCGATGATCGTCTTCATCAAGGTGGCTTGCGGCGCGGGAATGTCCCGCGACCCGAACTCGTAGGCGCTGCCGAGCAGCAGCACGGTCGCGGCGACCGCCCAGCACGCGAAGGCCGCGCCGATCAACTGGCCAAGCTGCTGGCGCGCGGGTGTCGCTCCCACCAGCCAGCCGGTCTTCAAGTCCTGCGAGATGTCGCCGGCCTTGCTCGCGGCAATCGCCACGATCGTGCCGACCGTGAGCACGCCCGCGCGCGCGCCCGCGTCCACCCAGCCCGCGGCCGCGAAGACTGAGGCCGTGCCGAGCAGCGTGACGAGCGCGATCCCCGAGGTCGGCTGCGACGAGACGCCGACGATGCCGACGATGCGCGCGGCCACCGCCACGAACAGCACCCCGAAGAAGCCGACGCCGGCCGCGAGCACGGCGCGCTGGAAAGGCGCCATGTCGCCGGCGAACACGCCGGGCACGAGCCCGGCGACGAGCACGACCGTCACGACGCCGCCGAAGACGAACCACGAGGGCAGATCGCGGTCGGTCCGCTCGCCGGGCGCGGCGGAGCCCGCCGCGTCCCGGCGCAGGCCGCGAGCCACGGCCGCGAACGCCGCCCACATCGTCGGCAGCCCCCGCAGCACGGTCAGGATCCCCGCCGTGGCGACGGCACCGGCTCCCACGTATCGCACGTAGCGCGACCAGATGGCACCCGCGTCCATCTGCGCCACGAGCCGCTGCGTCTCCGGGTAGAGCGGCGCCTGCAGGTCCTGCCCCAGCCACGCGATGAGCGGGGTCAGCGTGACCGCAGAGATGAGCGCTCCGGCGACGCACACCGAGGCCTGCCGGTAGCCGAGGATGTAGCCCACGCCCAGGAGTGCCGGCGCCACCTCGAGGGCGAGCTCGGCCTTTGGCAGCACCGGCAGCGCGGCACGCAGCTCTCCCGGAAACAGAAACGCCAGGGAGATCAGCAGCTTGACCGCGGCGCCGACCGCCATCCCGCGAAAGATCCAGGCGCTCGAGGAGGCCCCGCTCTCGCTCCCGCTCGTCGCGCGCAGCACCTCGGCGCACGCCGTCCCCTCGGGGTACGGCAGCTCGTCGTGGGCGTTCACGATCAGGAGCCGCCGCAGCGGGATCATCGCGGAGAGCCCGAGCAGCGCGCCCAGGAACGCGAGCGCCACCACCTGGTGGTAGGGCGGCACCATCCCCCACAGGAACAGCGCGGGGATCGTGAAGATGGTTCCGGTCGCGAGCGAGGTCGAGGCGGAGGCCACCGTTTGCGACAGGTTGGCCTCGAGGATCGTTCCCCCCGAGCGCGACAGGCGAAACGCGGCGACGGTCATCACCGCGGCCGGTATCGAGGCCGACACCGTCATGCCGACGCGCAGCCCCAGGTACGCGTTGGCGGCGCCGAACACGATGCCGAGCACGACGCCCGTCGCGACGGCCTTGAGCGTGAACTCGGCAGGCGAGGCCGCGGGCGTCTGCGATGCCATTGGCCGCGGATCATACACGGCCCGGCGGGCTCGCCATGAGCGCTCTCGCTCGAGGCCATTAACACGGCTCGATGCCTGCTGGCGCATCTGCATCACGCGAATCGAGCGGCGTTTCTTGTGCCGCGAAAGCGCCACAGGCTAGACTGCAAGTTCGGCTGATACCTGGAGAGTGGCGATGGCGGCAATCCGTGTGGGAATCAACGGCTTCGGGCGCATCGGGCGTCTCGTGTTCCAGGCGCTGTGCGATCAGGGCCTGCTGGGCAAGGAGATCGACGTCGTGGGCGTCGTCGACATCTCGACGGACGCCGACTACTTCGCCTACCAGATGAAGTTCGACTCGGTGCACGGGCGCTTCAAGCACCCGCTCTCCGCGAAGAAGAGCAGCCCGTCGGCCGCGGACAACGACGTGCTCGTGGTCGGCAGCGACGAGGTCAAGTGCGTGATGGCCACGAAGGAGCCGAGCCAGCTGCCCTGGAAGGAGCTGGGAGTCGAGTACGTGATCGAGTCGACCGGCCTCTTCACGGACGCCGAGAAGGCCAAGGGCCACCTCGCGGCCGGCGCGAAGAAGGTGATCATCTCGGCGCCCGGCAAGGGCGACGTGAAGACGCTGCTGATGGGCGTGAACGAGGGCGAGTACGACCCCGCCAAGCACCACATCGTCTCGAACGCCTCCTGCACCACGAACTGCCTGGCGCCAGTGGTGCACGTGCTGCTCAAGGAAGGCATCGGGATCGAGACGGGCCTCATGACCACGATCCACAGCTATACGGCGACGCAGAAGACGGTCGACGGCCCCTCGAAGAAGGACTGGCGCGGCGGCCGCGCGGCGGCGATCAACATCATCCCGTCCACGACCGGCGCCGCGAAGGCCGTGGGCGAGGTGCTGCCGGCCACGAAGGGCAAGCTCACCGGCATGTCGTTCCGCGTCCCGACGCCCGACGTCTCGGTGGTGGACCTGACCTTCCGCGCGACGAAGGACACGTCGATCGAGGAGATCGACGGCCTGTTCAAGAAGGCGAGCGAGAGCTACTTGAAGGGCATCCTCGGCTACTCCGACGAGGAGGTCGTCTCGACCGACTTCATCCACGACCCGCGCTCGTCGATCTACGACTCGCTCGCCACGCTGCAGAACAACCTCAAGGGCGAGAAGCGCTTCTTCAAGGTGGTCTCCTGGTACGACAACGAGTGGGGCTACTCGAACCGCTGCGTCGACCTGCTGCGCTACATGGCGAAGAAGGACGGCGCGAAGTAGGACGCGGGGAATGGCCAAGCTCTTCATCGAAGACCTGAAGCTCGCGGGCCGGCGCGTGCTGATGCGCGTCGACTTCAACGTGCCGCTCAAGGACGGGAAGGTCGAGAACGACAAGCGCCTGCGGGCTTCCCTGCCGTCGATCCGCTACGTGCTCGAGAAGGGCGCGAGCCTGGTCCTGATGAGCCACCTCGGCCGACCCGATGGCCAGAAGCTCGCGAAGTACTCGCTCGAGCCCGTCTCGAAGCGCCTCGCGGAGCTCGTCGGCAAGCCCGTCCAGTTCCTGTCCGACTGCGTCGGCTCCGAGGTCGAGGCGGCGTGCGCGGCCTTGAAACCCGGCGAGGTCGCGCTGCTCGAGAACCTGCGCTTCCACATCGAGGAGGAGGGCAAGGTCAAGAAAGACGACGGCACGTCGGTCAAGGCCGGCCCGGCGTCGGTCGAGGCGTTCCGCGCGTCGCTCACGAAGCTCGGCGACGTCTACGTGAACGACGCTTTCGGCACGGCGCACCGCGCGCACAGCTCGATCACCGGCATAGCGCTCGCGGAGCGCGCCGCCGGCTACCTGATGAAGAAGGAGCTCGACTTCCTGGGCGACGCCGTCGACAACCCGAAGCGGCCGTTCGTGGCGGTCATCGGCGGCGCAAAAGTCTCGGGCAAGATCGACGTGATCGAGGCGCTCCTGCCCAAGGTCGACACGCTCGTCGTCGGCGGCGGCATGGCCTTCACCTTCTACAAGGCCCAGGGCAAGGAGATCGGCGGCTCGCTGGTCGAGGACGACCGCGTCGTGATGGCGAAGGCCCTGCTGGCGAAGGCCGCCGGCAAGCTGGTGCTGCCCACCGACACCGTCGTGACGGATGCTTTCAACTTCGACGCGAGGACGGTCGGCACGCTCAAGACCGTCGCGTGGGACGGCATCGGCCCGAACGACATCGGCGTGGACATCGGCGAGGCCACGCGCGGCCGGTTCGCGGGGATCGTGAAGGCCGCAAAGACCGTCGTGTGGAACGGGCCGATGGGCGTCTTCGAGATTCCCGCCACCGCGAAAGGCACGCTGGCCGTGGCCCAGGCGCTCGCCGAAGCGACGTCGCAGGGGGCGATCACGGTCGTGGGCGGCGGCGACTCGGTCGCGGCCGTCGAGCAGAACGGCCTCGCCGACAAGGTGTCGCACGTCTCGACCGGCGGCGGCGCTTCGCTCGAGTTCCTGGAAGGCAAGGAGCTGCCGGGCGTCGCGTATCTGAGCGACAAGTGATGCGCCGCAAGCTGATCGCCGGCAACTGGAAGATGTACAAGACCGTCGCCGAGGCGGTGGCGCTCGTGGAGGAGATCAAGGCCGGCGTGGCGGGCGCGCCGGGCGACACGGTCGTCGCTCCGCCCTTCACCGCGCTCGCTGCGGTCGTCGCCGCCGCCAAGGGAAGCCCGGTAGCCGTGGCGGCGCAGAACATGCACTTCGAGAAGGAGGGCGCCTTCACCGGGGAGGTGTCGGCGCCGATGCTGCTCGACGCCGGCGTCACGCACGTGATCCTCGGTCACTCGGAGCGCCGCCAGTACTTCGCCGAGACCGACTCGGGCGTCGCGAAGAAGACCAAGATCGCGCTCGACAACGGCCTCGTGCCGATCTCGTGCGTGGGCGAGACGCTCGCCGAGCGCGAGGCCGGCCGCACGATCGAGGTGGTCGGCCGCCAGCTCGACGCGATCCTCGACGCGGTGAGCGCCGACGAGGCGCGTCGCGTCGTCGTGGCCTACGAGCCCGTCTGGGCGATCGGCACCGGCAAGGTCGCGACTCCCGACGAGGCGCAGGAGGTCCACGCCTTCGTCCGCTCACGGATCGCCGCGAAGCACGGCCAGGCCGTCGCGGACGTCTTGCGCGTGCTCTACGGCGGCAGCGTCAAGCCCGACAACGTCACGGGCCTGATGGCCCTCCCCGACGTGGACGGCGCCCTCGTCGGCGGCGCCTCGCTCAAGGCCGACTCGTTCCTGAAGCTCGTGCACTACGACCGGGCGTAGACCCGCTCGCGTCCGCGACGAAGGCGCGGGCGTGCGCGATCTCCGGCCGCTGGGCATCCGCGGCGACCATCGTCGCGAGGTCGCTGTAGTAGCGGCGCGCGGTCTCCCGCTCGCCGGCGCGCTCCGCCGCGCTGCCTGCGCCGTAGAGGCCGTTCAGCCGGCCGGGACTGAGCTTCAGGCTGCGCTCGTACTCGGCGAGCGCGTCCTTCGCCCTGCCCCGCTCGAGCAGGAAGTCGGCCAGCATTTCGCGGGCGGGCAGTAGCGAGCCGGGGCTCACCGGGTGCTTGCCGAGCGCGTCGTCCGAGTCGGCCGCCTCGCGCAGCAGCTTCTCGGCCTCGTCCTGGCGTCCCTCGGCCGACGCGACCCAGCCCTTGACCGCGACGAGCTGCATGGCGGCCTGGCGCGCGAAGTACTGCTGGCGCGGGTCCTTCATCCCGGTCGCGAGCTCCTCGAGCCGGCCCATCGCCGCGCGCGCCTCGGGAACGCGCCCCGAGCGCGCCGCCCCCAGCGCGCGGGCGAACGCGAAGTGCGCGGCACCGAAGGTGTAGGCCTCGAGCGAAGCCGAGCGCGGCTCGACGAGCGCCGCCGCCTCGGCCCACTGCCGGCGCTCGAGCGCGAAGCGCGCCGGCACGGCGCCGATCGCGTAGGCGGCCGCGAAGTCGGCGGCCGGGAAGGTCGCGCGCACGCCCTGGATCGCGGCCAGCACCTCGCGCGCGCGCCGGTCGTCGCCGCGCTGCAGGTAGCCATAGACCAGGTAGTCGAGCGCGTGCAGCTCCTCGAACGACGTCGCGTCGGGGTGCCGCTGCTTCGCGTACTGGCGCGCCGCATCGGCGGAGGCCAGGTTCGACGCGATCACGTCGTTCCACATACCGAGCCGCGTGAAGATGTGCGACGGCATGTGCAGCACGTGCGGCACCCACGGCGCGACCTTCGAGTAGGCCTGCGCCGCCTCGAGCCCCTGCGCGGCCGTCGGCGGATAGTCGTAGGCGTGGATCAGGTAGTGCATCACGCCGGGGTGGTTCGAGTTCGTGGCGGAAAAGGGCTCGAGGATGGAGGCGGCGCGCCGAGGGTTCTCGAGCTTAGGGTCGCCGGGCATCGCGGTGGCGAGCAGCGCGAGCGCGTAGAAGCTCGCGAGCTCGACGTCCTTCGGGCTCGCCGCGTAGAGCGGCTCCATCGCTTTTTCGTACGCGAGCGCTCGGGCGGCGTGGTCGGCGCCCCCCGTGAGCCCGTGGCACGACTGGCCCGGCGCCGCTGCGGCCGTAGCGCGCGGGGCCGCGGGATCGAGGTAGTAGGCGGAGAGCGCCGCGATCAGCCCACGCTCCACGTCGGTCTTGCCGCCGAGCGCGCGGGCCTTGTCGATCGCCTGGCGGCCCGCCGTCCGCTCTTCCGGTGTCGGCGGCGTCCAGATGGGGTGCCAGTAGCTCATGGCGACACCCCAGTGCGCCAGCGCGCAGTCGGGCGCCTTGGCGGCTACCGCCTCGTAGCCGCGGCGGGCCTCTTCGTAGAAGAAGGAGTGCAGGAGCGCCGTCGCGCGCTCGATGCCGCCCTGCGCCTCGCTGCCGCAGGAGCTGCGCAGGGTGACGCTCCCCACGGCGCGCAGGTCGCCCAGACGGGCGGGTTGGGCCGAATCAGACGCTCCGGCGAACGCCGCGGCGACGAGAGCCGCGACAGCGAGCACCGAAGCCTGACTCGCGCGACGAGCGGTCATGTCTCCTCCTCTAGGTCCGAAGTGGCCTGCTGACACTATAAGCGCCGACGCCAGCGCGATCCCGCCAGGAAAGCGCCGGCGCCGGCCCGTAAATTCCACGGCTATCAAGGAAATACACGGCCGGCGAGCGGCGGTTGGGAACGCCGAGCCACCTCTGCTAGACTTCGTGTTTGGGCCGGCCAGCGTGAGGGCCGGCAAAGGACCCTGGTTTTCAAGGACTTGCACCGCACATGACCATCCTCTTCTATCTCATCGTCTTCCTGCACATCGTGGCGTGCCTGTTCCTGATCGCGGTCGTGCTGCTGCAGCAGGGCAAGGGCCAGGACCTGGCGAGCGCCTTCGGCGGCGGCGGCACGCAGACGGCCTTCGGCCCGCGCGGCTCGGCCACGGTACTGTCCCGGGCCACGACGATCCTGGCCGGACTCTTCATGGTGACGAGCCTCGCGCTGTCGATCGTGCGGCCCAAGGCCAGCGGCGTCCTCGATCAGGTGCCCGAGGCCGCGGCGAGCCCGACGCCGGCCGCAACGGCCGCGCCGGTCACCACTTTGCCCGCGGCTCCGCAGGCACAGGCGCCAGCTGAGGCGCCCGCCCCGGCTCCTTCCGCCTCGCCGTCTCCCGCGTCCAAGTAGCACGCGGCGCACGACCGGGGCTGCCGGTGGGCAGCCCCCGGACCGACACCTCTAATTCGCGGGCGGGGCCTGCGCCGTCGCGGTCGCCGGCAGGGGCGGCCCGACGGTGAAGGGCTCGCGGATCTCGATCGACTGGCCCGCGAGCTCGTCGCGGATCGTCATCAGGATCTCGTAGTCTCCGGGCGTTGCGTCGGTGAGCGGGAAGCCGAAGTGGCGCGTCAGCTTGCCGAGCGAGGTGGGGTTGATCACGGACGGTTCCATGCTGGTGAGGACGCTGCCGTCGGGGCGCCGCACCAGGTAGCCCTGCACCACGCGCGGCATGCCGGACTTCTCGTCGGACTTGGCGCCGTAGACCTCGAACTGGCACAGCAGGTTGGAGCCGGCCGCGAACTCGCGCCGCGCGAGCGCCACCAGCCGGCCGCCCGGCAACCCCTCGGAGATGACAGCGTTGGCGCTCTGCGGCGTGTCGCTCAGCACCGGCGTCGAGGCGCGCAGCGTGCCAAGCGGCGGCACGTCGAACTCGTGGATCAGGGTGCCGATGTGCTTGCTGCGCCCGTCGCGCACGACGATCTTGGCCTGGTAGTCGCCGCTCTTCAGCTCGAAGTCGCGCGTGACCGGGAACCAGAAGCGGCTGTAGCGCTCGCGGGTCGCCGGCTGCATCTTCATCGAGATGCCCTGGTCGTAGCGGAAGAACTCGCCGCTCGCGCGGTGCGCGACCACCAGCAGGAACTGCAGCTCGCCGACGCTGCGGCCCTCGACCTCCGAGAGGTCGAGGGCGCGGATGTCCACCTCGGTCGTGATCAGCACGGCGGCCTTGCCGAGCGAGCGCTCGTCGCCGATGAAGTGCGTCATGCGCAGCGGGATCCCGTCGAGCGACCAGGGCGAGTCGAGCGCGCTCTGCACCGCGGGGTCGACGCCCTTCTTGGCGGTGAGCGCGCTCTTGCCCGTCTCGTCGGGAGCGAAATAGCCCTTGCGCGCGCGGATGTCGCGGCCCTTGCTGTTCGCGAGCTTGACCTGGATCTTTCGGAACTTGCCGTCCCGCGCGGTGTTCGTCGGCACGTAGCCCATCAGGTAGTAGACGCGCGTCTCGTCGGCGATGCGCTGGATGCCCTTGTTGAGGTCGTTGGTGTTGCGGACCGTGAAGCCGCCGCTGTCGTTGGAAACCACCTCAGAGCCCGCCACCGCGTCGAAGCTCTCCGCGAAGGCGAAGCCCACGTCCTGCTCGGGCAGCGCCGGCCCGAACTGGGCCGTCATCGCCACCGGCACGCCCTCGAGCCCGCGCGCGTTCACGAAGTAGATCGCGGTGTTGGCGCGCCGCGCCGAGTTGCCCACGCGCTTGAACTCGTCGAGGTTGATGTCGTGGATGAAGCCCTCGGACACCAGGATCAGCGACTTGCGGCCCTTGGCGCCCGCGAGCCCGTTGAGCGCGCGCTCCATGACGTCGAGCGTCGTGCGCATGCGCGTCGCCGCCTGGAAGTACACCTCGGCGGCCCGGCCGCTCACGTAGGGGTCGTCCGAGGTGCCCACGCGCATCGAGTCGGCGCCGCTGTTGCTCCTCGTGTTCTGCTGCGTGACGCCGTAGGTGTCGTAGCGGCGCAGCACGCGCTCGACCACGGTCGGGTCGCGGTAGATGTGGATCCGCAGCGCCTCGTAGTCGGACATCCGCTCCGGGCTGTGGTCCGGGATCAGCCGCCCGTCGAAGGTCTTCACGATGTCGATCAGCTTCTGCCGGCCGGCCTCCATGCGCGTCGTCCACCAGGTCGCGCC
>DATBSL010000099.1:0-5880 GCA_036559805.1 Vicinamibacteria bacterium | reverse complement strand
GTCGTGCGACTGGGCCGGGAAGAACCCTTCCGGCACGAGCCGGTAATCGATGGTGGCCACGGCGTAGCCGCGATCGCGCAGGCGCAGCGCCGGGTGGCCGGGGAAGATGTCGCGGACGCCCGACACCCAGCTCCCGCCGTGGATCCAGACCACCACCGGAAAGGGCGGCGTGCCGGCGGGCGTGTAGAGGTCGAGCGCCAGCCGGCGCGGGACGCTCGTGTACGCGAGATCGCGGTGATCCGCCGCCGGCTGCGGTACGGGAACGGTCGGCTCGGTCGGCGGCGCCGTGCCGTCGGCGCCACAGCCGAAGAGGCTCGCGAGGAAACCCATCGCGATGAGTACGCGCCGACGGCGGTGCATCCCCGATCGTACCCGGCCCTTGGCTCTCCTGAGCCGCGATCGGGCGGGCGCGGGATGCTAGGCCGGCAGCTCCCAGCCGGAGCGGTATTCCTCCCGGAGATACGAGTCCGCCTCGGGGACGTTGCTGGCGCGCATGGCCGCGGCGTCCCAGCGCATCAGCTGGCGCGTCCGCAGCGCGACGTTCCCGAGCAGGATCATCTCCGTGAGCCGCGAGCCGTAGCCGAAGTTTCCGCTCGCCGGGCGGCCGCCTTTGCAGGCCTGCAGCCAGTCGGCGTGGTGGCCCTCGACGCGCGGCAGCGTTTTCGCCGGCCGCTTGTACTCGCGGTGCCGCTCGAGCGGTAAGAGGCGAGGCATGCCGGACCAGCCGGCGCAGGTGATGAGCCCGCGCTCGCCGACGAACAGGATCCCGTTGTCACCCTCGCCGAGCCTCTGCCTCGGGTCGGCGGGGTCGATGCCGGGGGGCGTCGGCGGGCGCAGGCCGCCGTCGTACCAGTGGACGGCCAGCGGTCCCCGCTTCCCGCGCGCCGCGTAACGCCAGGTGACGAGCATTCCGCGCGAACACAACTCCGGGTCCACCATGGGCGCTGTCGCCTCGACGGTCTCGGGAGTGTCGAGCTCGAGCGCGAAGAAGGCGGGATCGAGGTTGTGCACGGCCATGTCGGGCAGCGTGCCGCCGCCGAAGGCCCAGAAGCTGCGCCAGCGCGCGGGTGCGTAGGCGGGATGGTACGGGCGCGATGTCCGAGGCCCGAGCCACAGGTCCCAGTTGAGCCCGCTCGGAACCTCGGGGGTGCCTTCGGGTCGCACGACGGGCCGGAACGGGCCCGCCGATCCGCTCCAGGCGTGCACCTCTTTCACCGCGCCGATGGCACCGTCCGCGATCCACTCGGCCGTCTGGCGGTGCCCCTCGCCCGAGCGGCCCTGGTTGCCCATCTGCGTCGCGACGCCCGTCTCGGCGGCGACCGTCGCCACCTGGCGCGCCTCCCACACGTTGTGGGTGAGCGGCTTCTCGCAATAAACGTGCTTGCCGGCTTTCATCGCGAGGATCGAGACGTACGCGTGGAGGTGGTCCGGAGTGGCGATCAGCACGGCGTCGATCGCCTTCTCCTTGTCGAGCATCACCCGGAAGTCCTCGTACACGGCGCAGCGGAAGCCAGGCGTCGTCCGTGCGTAGTGCTCGTCGATCTCGGCTCGCACCGGGCCGCGGCCCGCGCGGCCGCCGTAATAGAAGGTGCTCATGTCCCAGTCCTCGGCCGGATCGGCGAGGGCGATGACCTGGCAGTCCTTCTCCTCGAAGAGGGCGCGGGTGTTCTGCAGCCCCTGGCCGCCCGCGCCTATGAGGGCGACGTTGACCTTGTCGCTCGGCGCCACGAAGCCGGTGCCCCCCAGGACGTGGCGGGGGACGATGGTCGCTGCGGCTGCGGCCGAGGCCGTGGCGATGAACCGCCGGCGGCTCGTCTGGGGGCGCGCCACGCGCGTCTAGTCCTGACTCGCGGCGGGCTGCGCCAGCCCCCGCCGCTCGAGGAACGGCTGAATCGGGGGGTCGCCGCCGGTGAAGTTGCGGAAGAGCGTCATCGCGTCCTCGCTGCCCCCGCGCGAGAGCAGCGTCGAACGGAACCGGTCCCCGTTCTCGCGCGTCAGGCCGCCATGGGCCTTGATCCACTCGACGCTCGCGGCGTCGAGCACCTCGCTCCAGAAGTACGAGTAGTAGCCGGCCGAGTAGCCGCCCGCGAAGATGTGGGAGTAGTACGTGGTGCGGTAGCGGGGCGGTACGGGGGCGATGTCCACACCGGCGTCGGCGAGCGCCTTGGCCTCGAACGCGAGCGCCCCCGCGGCGTCCGGCAGCGCCGCGGCCGTGCGCTGGTGCCAGGCCTGGTCGATCACGTTCGCCGCCACGAGCTCCGTGGTCGAGAAGCCCTGGTTGAACTTCTCCGAAGCCGCCACCTTGTCGAGCAGCGTCTGCGGGATCGGCGCTCCGGTCTTGTAGTGCTTCGCGTAGTTTCGCAGGATCTCGGGCCAGGTCGCCCACATCTCGTTCACCTGAGACGGGTACTCGACGAAGTCGCGCGGCACGCTCGTGCCCGAGAAGCGCGGGTAGCGCACGTTCGAGAACATCCCGTGCAGCGCGTGGCCAAACTCGTGGAAGAGCGTCCGCACCTCGTCGTGCGTCAGGAGCGTCGCCTCGCCCGCGGGCGGCTGCGGCACGTTCAGGTGGTTCGCGATCACGGGCTTCGTGCCGCGGAGGCTCGACTGCGGGACGTAGGCGCTGGCCCAGGCGCCGCCGTTCTTGTTGGGCCGCGCGTAGAGGTCGGCCACGAAGACCGCGAGCTGCGAGCCGTCCTTGTCGAACACGTCGAAGACGCGCACGCTCGGCTCGTAGACCGGGAGGTCCTTGCGTTCGGAGAACCGGAGCCCGTAGAGCTTCCCGGCGGCGAAGAAGACGCCGTCCTTCAGGACCCGGTCGAGCTCGTAATAGGGGCGCAGCTCCGACTCGTCGAAGGCGTAGCGTTCGCGCCGGACCTTCTCCGCGTAGTAGGCCCAGTCCCAGGAAGCCACGGCGAAGCCGCCGCCCTCGGCGTCCACCAGCTTCTGCATCGCGGCGGCTTCGGCCTTCGCGTTCGCGACCGCGGGCGGGCCGAGCTGCGCGAGCAGCTTGTTGACGGCCTCGACGCTGCCCGCGGTCTGCTCCTCGAGCTGGAACGCGGCGTGGTTGGGGTAGCCGAGGAGCACGGCCCGCTCCGCCCGCCGCTTCGCGATGCGCGCGGCGGTCTCGCGGTTGTCGAGCTCGCCGCCGCGGCTGCCCCGCGCGAGCGAGGCCTTCATCAGCCGCTCGCGCAGCGCGCGGTCCTGTAGCGAGGCGAGCGGCGGCTGGCCGCTGGTGTTGGTGAGGCGCAGCAGGAACTTCCCCTCGTGGCCCGCCGCCTTGGCCGCGTCCGCGGCGGCCGCGATCTGCGCCTCGCTCAATCCGGCGAGCTCGGCCCGCGTCTCGACCAACACAGCCGAGGCAGCCACTTCCTTCAGGACGTTCTGGTTGAACGTGGCCCCGAGGGCGGCGAGCTCCGTGTTGAGCGCCTTCAGCTTCTCCTTGTCCGCCTCGGGCAGCATGGCTCCGGCGCGCACGAAGTCCTTGTGGTAGCGCCACAGCAGCCGCTTCGACTCCGCGTCGAGCCCGAGCGCGTCGCGCTTGTCGTAGAGCACCTTGACGCGCGCGAACAGGGCCGGGTCGAGCGTGATCGCGTCGGAGTGCGCCGCGAGCTTCGGCGCCATCTCGCGCTGCAGCTTCTGCAGCTCCGGGTTGGTGTTGGCGCCGTTCAGGGCGAAGAACACGCGGCTCGTGCGCGCGAGCAGCTGTCCCGCCTTCTCCATGGCCACGACGGTGTTCTCGAAGCTCGGGGCCGCCTGGCTCCCGGCGATCGCCGCGATCTCGCGCCGGTGCTCGGCCATGCCCTGCTCGAAGGCGGGCCCGAAGTGCTCGGTCTTGATCGTGTCGAAGGGCGGGTATTGGAAGGGGAGCGAGCTCTCGCGCAGCAGGGGATTCTCGTCGGCCATGGGCTTGTCCTGGGATGGCGCGCTCGCCGGGGCCATTACGAGGCACAGGGCCGCGCAGGCCGTCAGGCTCCTGAAGAACGCGGAGAAGGCATTCATTTCCGAACAGTATCTTTCCGTGGCCCCGTGTCGTCCAGGCGGGCGAGGAAGCCCTGGCGTTGCTTGTGCCGCTCCCGCTCTCGATCCAGGTTGTGGTGGAAGCCCGCGTGCGCCCCCTCCCGAAGTGCTGCCGCGATCTTCGCCTCGGAGCGCTTTCCGCGCGCGGCTTCGGGAGCCAGGGCCATCGACTGCCGGACCATGCCGCCGAGCATGGCGGCGGCGAAGCGCTGCAGGATGTCCTCGTAGGGCGGCGGGTCGGGCAGGTCGCTCAGGAGAGGAACGTAGAGCTCCACCCACAGAAGGTCCACCCACTCGCTGACCGCGCACTGTCCGGCGCGCCGGCCGAGGGCGTCGATCGCCTCGATCCCCAGCCAGTACACGTCGAGCCCGCGCTCGGCGCGCAGCTCGTCGAAGGGCTGCAGCCACGGCAGGCCGTATACGGCTGTGTACAGGATGGCCGACCGGAGCGTCCGAGGCGCGAGCCAGAGCGCCACGTTCCAGTAGTAGTTCCGGATCTTCGCGAACTCGGGGGAGGCCGGGGCGCCGCTCACGAACCCGACGAGGTTGACGTGCACCCAGTGGTGCCAGGTGGCGTCGACCACGATGCGCCCGACGTTGGCCGCCGGGTCCTGGCCGTCGTAGGCGCCGAGGATGCCGAACGTGCGGGCCGTCGAGACGACGTCCACGCCGAAGGGGCCCTCGGACGAGTTGTCCGTGGTGTGCGGCAGCACTTCGGCGGTGGCGATGACCTCGGGGAGCACCCCGCCCGGGAAGTCGCCTGCGGGAAGCGGCGAGGCTACGACGCACTCGCCCTCGTGCATGTGGTCCGGGAGCACGTCGATCACCCCGTCGATGCCGCACAGGACCGGGTGCGGATGCCAGTGTCGACGCAAGACGGTGGAGGCGAGCCCTTCGTAGTAGCGCGTCGGGAAGATCGGCTGGGGCACGGCGTCCGACTGGTCCTGGAACTGAAAGCCCGCGGTCGGCCCGGCGCGCAACGTGTCGATGCGGCTCGCGCCGAACGCCGGAGGCGGAGTGCCGGCCGGACCGCCGGCCTTCCATTTGCGCATGTGCTTCACCCGCGGAATCTCGCTGCACAGGGGGGCGCCGAGCTCGCTGTGGTCGCCCATCGCGAGGACACCGCCGCCGCCGTCCATGAAGGACCGCAGGGCCGTGATCTCGGCCGCGGTCAGCGCGAGCGAGCCGCCGATGCCGAACAGCCAGACCTCGTCGAAGTTGCCGAGCGCCAGGGCGGGCCGCGAATCGCCGAAGAACTTGAGGTTGAAGTGCAGCGTCTTCGCCGGGAGCGCGGCCTTGCCCGGCGACGCGGCGCGTCCCGGATAGGCCGCGAGGCCGCGGTTGGTGGACGTCAGGCTGACCGGCACGTCGTCGCGGTGGGCGGTCGTGACCTCGAAAGAAACCCACCACCAGGGATCGTCGGCGAGGATCTCGATCACGTCCCCGAGACCGAAGCGGTGGCTGGTGCTGAACATCCCCTCGCCGTCGGTGACCATCAGGATCCGGACGCGAGGGGGCTGCAGCCAGGGCCGGAAGACCTCGAACTCGGCCTTTTCCCGCAGCAGGAGCTGCTCCCTCATCTGACGCGCGTCGCTCGGAAGCGGGGGGAAGGGAAGCGGCAGCGGCCCTGGAGGCGTCGGCTTCGCCGATCGACGGGGCATGGGACCTCCTTTGGCGTGAAGGTGGCTGGGGCGCAACGTACCACAGTTGCCTGTGCCGCATACGTGTCGCGCGCGGCTGGTGCGGAGTAAGATCGCCCTCTCATGCCGCCAACGGAGGAACCGATCATGAGTGCATTGCCAGTGACGCGTCGTGACGCTCTCAGGCTCGGCGGCGCCGCCGCGGCCGCTGCATGGCTCG
>DATBSL010000098.1:0-3242 GCA_036559805.1 Vicinamibacteria bacterium | reverse complement strand
GGCGTGACGCGCGTGCGCTCGACCGCCCAGCTCGGGGTCGCGCAGCTCACGGTCGAGTTCGATCCCGACGCCGACTATCACCGCTCGCGCCAGCTGGTGGCCGAGCGCGTCGCGCAGGCGGCGGCGCAGCTGCCCCCGGGCAGCGGAGCCCCGCTGCTTTCCAGCCTGAGCGGCCGCCTCAACGAGGTGTTCGAGTTCACGCTCGAGGCCGAGCCGGGAACGCTCGACCTCATGTCGCTGCGCGACCTCGCGGAGTTCGAGGTTCGCAGCCGGCTGCTGGCCGTGCCGGGTGTGGCGGCGGTGGAGACGCTTGGGGGCCACCTGCGCCAGTTCCAGGTCCAGCTCGACCCCGAGCGGATGGCCGCGCGCGGCGTCAGCCTGGACGCGGTCGTTCACGCGCTCGAGGGCGCCAACGAGAACGCCGCGGCCGGCTTCCTGACTCGGGGCTCGACCGAGTGGAGCGTGCGCGCCGTAGGCCGCGCCGCGGGCGTAGACGACCTGCGCCGCACGGTGGTCACGCGCGGCATAGCGCCCGTGCTGCTCGCCGACGTCGCGGACGTGGTCGAGGCGCCGGCGCCGCGCCGGGGGCTCGCGCACCGGCTGGCGGGCGAGGTCGTCAGCTGCCGCATCAGCAAGCAGTTCGGGGCCGACACCGTGAGCGTCGCCGCCGCGATCCGCGACGCGATCGACCAGGTCCGCCGTACGCTCCCGAAGGGCGTCACGCTGCGCGTCGTGTACGACCAGTCGCAGCTCGTCGGGACGGCGCTCGGCGGCGTGGGCCGCGCGGTGCTGCTCGGCGGCGTCTTCGTCGCGGCCGTCCTGTTCGCGCTCCTCGGCAACGCGCGCGCGGCGGCGATCGTCACGCTCACGATCCCGCTCTCGGTCGCGCTCTCCGGGCTGCTGCTGCGCCCGCTCGGCGTCGGCATCAACACCATGACCCTCGGCGGCCTGGCGATCGCGGTCGGGCTGCTGGTGGACGCCGCGATCATCGTGACCGAGAACGTGCTTCACCGGCTCGCGGGCGCGGGCGCGGACGAGCGCCGGGCGCGCGCTCTCGCTGCGGCGATCGAGGTGGGACGCCCGATCGCCTTTGCGACGCTGATCGTGGTCGCGGTGTTCCTGCCGCTCTTCGGCATGGGCGGGATCGAAGGGCGCATGTACCGCCCGCTCGCGGCCGCGGTCGTGGCGACGATGGCTGCCTCGCTCGCGCTCGCGCTCACCCTCGTGCCCGTGGCCTCGGCTCTCTGGCTACGACCAGCGCGGGAGGCTGCTACGGACACCTGGCTCGTGCGACGGGTCAAGGCCGTCTACGCACCACTGCTCGACGCGAGCCTGCGGCACGCCGGCCGCGTGCGCGCGGCCACGCTGCTGGTGACGCTGCCCTGCCTCGCGGCCGCCTTCGCCGTGGGACGCGACTTCATGCCGCGGCTCGACGAGGGCGCCTTCCTGATCCAGACGCTGCTGCCGCCGGAGGCCTCGCTCGCGGAAGTCGACCGGCTGAACCACCGCGTCGAGGACATCCTGCGCGAGTTCCCCGAGGTCGAGGACGTCGTGCGGCGCACGGGGCGCGCGGAGCGGACCGAGGACCCGATGCCGCACACCGTCTCCGACGTGCTGGTCGTCTTCAAGCCGGAGCGCGAGCGTTCGCTGGAGGCACTCGAGGTCGCGATGCGCGAGGCGCTCGAGCCGGTGCCGGGCGTGTCGGTCCTGTTCACGACGCCTCTGGGCATGCGCATCGACGAGGGGCTCGGCGGCACGCCCGCCGACATCGCCGTGCGCATCTTCGGGCCGGACCTCGACGTGCTTGCGAAGCTCGCGGCCCGAGCCCAGGCCGTGATGAGCGGGGTCGACGGGATCGCCGACCTGCGCGCCGAGAAGCTCACAGGCGTGCCGCAGCTGCGCGTGGTGGTCGATCGCGACGCCGCGGTCCGAGTCGGGCTCACCCCCGGCGAGGTGGTGCGCGCGCTGCGCGTGGCGCTCGTGGGCGAGGAGTTCTCCCAGGTCTGGGTCGGCCAGCGCCGCTTCGACCTCGTGATCCGCGTGAGGGACGAGCGGCGCGACGACCCGGCCGCGATCCGCGCGCTGCCGGTCGACGCGCACGACGGCGTCAAGGTGCCGCTCGGCCAGCTGGCCGCGATCGAGGAGACGCTCGGCCCGGTGGCGATCCGCCGCGAGGCCGGAAGCCGGCGGCTCGCGGTGGAGGCGAGCGTCTCCGGGCGCGACCTCGCCGGCGTGGCGGCGGAGGTGCGGGCGAAGCTCGCTCGCGACCTCATGCTGCCCACCGGCTACTTCGTCGAGATCGGCGGCCGCGTCGAGCACCAGGCGCGTGCGATGCGCTCCCTCGTCGCCGCCTGCGCCGTCGCGGTGATCGCGGTCTTCGTGCTGCTCTACCTCGCGCTCGGCCGGGTCGCGGAGTCGCTGGTGATCCTGGCCACGCTGCCAGACGCGTTCGTGGGCGGCATCCTCGCGCTGCTCGTCTCGGGCGGGACCTGGAACGTGTCGTCGCTCGTCGGCCTGATCGGGCTCTTCGGCATCGCCGTGCAGAACGGGCTCGTGCTGGTGGCGCAGACGCGCGGCCTGTGCGCGGAAGGCCGCCCCTTCGAGGAGGCGCTTCGGGAAGCCAGCCTCGGCCGCGTGCGGCCTAAGCTCATGACGGCGGCCGCCGCCGTGCTCGGGCTGCTGCCTCTGCTCGTCTTCCCCTTCCACGGCACCGAGATCGAGCGGCCGCTGGCCGTGGTGATGGTGGGAGGGCTCTTGACCTCGACGCTTTTCACGCTGCTCGCGCTGCCCACCTTCTATTTATTCGTCCACCAGCTGCAGGAGCGAGGCACGCGCTCCTGACCACCCACTCGAAAAACTGACCGAAACCGGCATCACTTCCGGAAAGGGTCGGCGTCTAATGGAGTGGTTCGAGAAAGCCGATAGAGGGATTCCGATGACAGCGTTCAAGAGACTGGATGCCGTGGCGTCCGAGGCCGTGGGCAACGCACGCGCGGCGGCGCTTTTGGGCCTGGCGCTACCGGCGGCGACGCTGCTCGCGGTCGGGGCGGCGACGCCGCCATCGTCGCCGCTTCGAGTCGAGGTGCCAGCCGCGGCGGCCGTGGCCGAGCCCGAGCGCTCCGGCTTTCTCGGGGGCGCCTGCATGGACCGCTTCAGCGGAGGCTTCAGGGGCACGATCAGCGAGGGGCCCTCGGGCGTCGAAGCGAACGGCGTGCGCGACGGCGATTTCTCACTGCAGCACA